>CAJLOU010000083.1 GCA_905208345.1 uncultured Collinsella sp. | reverse complement strand
AACATTCGACGTTTTTTGCCAAAAACGGGAAAAGCATCGAATGTTGTGATGGTTTGTATGCTGAGGATGGGCTTGGGAAGCCGGTCTTGCTCGAAGCGACCTGTCCTGTCGTACGGGTGTCGGCATGATTCTCTCGTGGGGTATTATGTTTTCCGAAGAATAAAACGCCGCGTGAGGGGAAGGCTGCGTGGACGGGCGCGTGCAACATGACGGCTTTGGCCGCGATATCAACTACCTGCGCATTGCCGTTACCGACAAGTGCAATTTCCGCTGCATCTATTGCATGCCAGCCGACGGCGTGGCACCTCGCGCGCACGACGAGCTGCTCAGCGCCGAGGAAATCGCCCGCTTTGTGCGCTTGGTGGCGGGGGAGGGCATTCGCCGCGTGCGCCTGACGGGTGGCGAGCCGCTGGTCAGCCGCCGTATCATCCCGCTTATTCGCGACATCCGCGCGATTCCGCAGATCGAAGACATCTCGCTCACCACCAACGGCGCCCTGCTGCCCAAGCTGGCGCCGCAGCTCAAAGATGCCGGACTTAACCGCGTCAACATCTCGCTCGACACGCTCGACCCTACGCTCTTTGGAAAGATCACGCGCCTGGGCCGACTCGAGCAGACCATGGCCGGCATCGACGCGGCGCTGGCTTGGGGCTTTGAGCCCGTTAAGGTCAACTGCGTTGTGGTGCGCCGGCTCAACCAGGATGTGGCGGCCCTCGCGCGGCTCACGCTCGACCGCCCCATCCACCTGCGCTTTATCGAATACATGCCCATCGGCGACGAGCGCACCAGCTCGCATTGCGCTGTGGACCCGCATGCGCCCGCGCTCAATCCCGAGCTGTGGGACGTGAGCGATACCGTGCCGAGCGACGAGCTGCGGGCGCGCATCAATGCCGGGGCCACCGCGGCGGGACTGGGCGAGCTCGAGCCGCTCGACATCAACGACGCTCCTGCCGGCGCGGGCCCTGCGCGCTATTGGCACTTTCCGGGTGCGGCGGGAACGGTCGGCTTCATCAGTGCCATGTCCAACCATTTTTGCGCGAACTGCAACCGTCTGCGCCTGACGGCCGATGGCAACGTGCGTCCGTGCCTGTTTAGCGATGCCGAGTATTCGGTGCGTGAGGCGCTGCGCCGTGGTGATGATATGCAGGTACTTTCGATTTGGCGCGATGCCGTGGCCCACAAACCGCAGGAACACGCGATAATTGAGGGCACGCAACGATTTATGTCCCAAATCGGAGGATGATCATATGGCCAAGAGCAGGTACGCCGATGCCACCAAGGCCGCTCGCAGGGCCGCGATGTCTGCCCACAAAGCCACGGCTGCGGCCAGCGATGCCGTTGCAGGCGCGCAGCCGTCTGCCGGTGCTGCCACTGAGCCCGCCCGTGACGCCCGTCGTGACGAGCTGACGCACGTGGACGCCAAGGGCGAGGTGCGCATGGTCGACGTGTCCGACAAGGCCGAGACCCATCGCATTGCTATCGCCGAGGGCACTATCCTCATGCATCCTGAGACGCAGGCTATGGTGCTGCAGGACCGCGCCAAAAAGGGCGACGTGCTTGCCTGCGCGCGCGTGGCGGGCATTATGGCCATCAAACGCACGAGCGACATCATCCCCATGTGCCATCCGTTGCTCATTACCAAGAGTAAGTGCGACATTGCGCCCATTGCTTCGGCGGGGACGCCGGCCGAGGACGTGCCCGAGGGCTGGGCGCCGGCGCGCGCGGACGGGCAGGTTGGCTTTCACGTACTGGTTACGGCCGGCGTGACGGGCAAGACGGGTATTGAGATGGAGGCGTTGACCGGCGCGAGTGCCGCGTGTCTGACCATCTACGACATGTGCAAGGCGGTCGATCGCGGCATGGAGATCGTCGACGTGCGCCTGCTGCACAAGGAAGGCGGCCGCTCGGGCGTGTGGGATCGTGCCGAACGTCAGGTCGCTGCCGCTGAGGCCGTGGCCGCTGACGGTGCCGCGTCCGCAAGCGCACCCGTCGCCGTCGCGCCCGCAGTTCCAGCTCCGGCCGTCCCCGCGATCGCGTTTATCGGCTACCAAAACTCGGGCAAGACCACGCTCGTCGAGAAGGTTATCGCCGAGCTCACCCGCCGCGGCCTGCGCGTGGGTTCGCTCAAGCATCATGGGCATCACGGCTTTGATATCGATGTACCCGCTAAGGACACCTGGCGCCATCACCAGGCCGGATCCAAACACGTGGGCCTCATCTGCGCCACGCGCTGGGCGGAGTACGCCGACACGCGCGAGGAGGACGAGATGCACGCGCGCGAGCTGCTGTCGCGCTACAACGATGTCGACGTGGTGATCATCGAGGGCTACAAGACCGAGGGCTTCGACAACATCGTCGTCGCGCGCTCCGGTGTCGACCGTCTGCGCGGCAAGAGCTCGCTCGACCTGGTCGATGGCCACACGCTGGCCCTTGCCTGCAACGAGGCCCTGGCGCGTCAGGCCTTCGACGCCGGCTTTGCGACCCGAGCCATCAACATCAACGACGCCCGAGCCATCTGCGATCTTATCCAGGATCATCTCGCTTAAAACCTACCAAAAAGGGACAGGTTTATTTTGGCAGGTTTTATCTGGGCAAACGCCATTTCCACCACAAAGGGGCCAGGCACCTTTGTGGTGGTTTTTGCTTTGGTAGATGTGTGGGACATGTCTTACAATCTACCAAGTAGTTCATGACGGGCGAAAAACGGAGAGAAGAGGCTTGATGCGTCCTTAATGTTTCATGCGGATAGATTGATTTGACAGACGGTGGCGAATGCCCGCCGTCCGCATTTGTATGAAACAAGGAGTCTCCATGCTCGCCTCTCTTTTCTCAAAGCCTCAACCTTCGCTGTCCGTGCAGGCCAAGCGTCTGGTGGCGATGCGCTTTCTCATCTACACCGGTTTTCAGACCAGCTACTTTATCGGCGTCATCGGAACGCTTACCTATGCGGACGATGCCTCGGTCGTCGCGACATCGCTGGCCGTCCTATTTATGAACGTATTTGTGATCTTGGGATCCTTTGCGGGTGGAGCGGCGCTCGACGCCTGGGGCCCACGTCGCCATTTCATGCTGAGCATCGTTGGCACGTTGGCAACCGGCGCGGCAATCCTCGCCTTTGGCAGCGCGACCGGAACAGTCCTTGCCGGCGCGGTACTCCTGGGCTTTGTGATGGGGTTCGCCCAGCCCATCGCCACATCCTATCCGGCCTACCTCACCGACGATCCTGTCGAGCTCAAAGACATCAACTCCGCCATCGCCATGTTCTCAAACGTGAGTATCATCGTTGGCCCCACGCTGGGCGGCTTTGTCGCAGCTGCTGCGTCGTCGCGTGCGGTGTTCGTGCTCATGATGATCTTTACTGTACTGGCGCTCATTGCCGGTTGGGGCTTTAGGCAAAGTGCAAGTCAGGCCGCCACACACGAAGACAAACCTGCGATCGGCGACATCACATCGGATAAGGCCAGCCAAGGCCCCGACCCCAACACATCTTCCCGCGCCACCTTCGCGACCAGCATCAAGACGGTCTTTACCAATAGCGTCCTCGCGCTACTTTTCTGCATCATCTTCCTCTCGAACTTTGGCTACGGTGCCTTCGACCCGCTGGAGTCGTTCTTCTACCGCGATGTCCTGCACGTCGGTGTCGAGTGGATGGGCTGGCTCTCGTCGGCCAGCGGTGTGGGCGCGGTGCTGGGCGCCGTGGTCGCGCTCCGCTTGCCGCCGCACCTGGTCAACCTTAAAACGCTGCTTGTGGCGCTTATGTCCGTGGGCCTGGGAAGTTTGCTCTATGTGGGAACACCGTACGTGGGCGTGGCCCTCGTCGGCCAGATTGCCCTGGGCATAGCTTGGGGCATCGTCAACCCGCTCCACAACACGATCGTGCAAACGACGGCGCCGCTCGAGCGGCTCGGTCGCGTCAACTCGGTCATGGGCTTTGGCAATATGTTTGCCGGCGTGGCGCCGCTGGCGATTGCCCCGTGGCTGGCGGCGACATTTGGCGTGCAACAGACGCTCATCGGAGCGGGCGCGGTCGTGACGGCGGTTCCCGTGGCGCTGCTGCTGTTTGGCCGCCGGCATTTTGATCGTGCCGCAAGGCAGTAAAAACCATCACAACATTCGATGAAAATCGCGATTTTGCCGAAAAGCGTCGAATGTTGTGATGGTTTGCGCCCCGGGCCAGGCCGCCCTTCGGGTTCGGCCACCACAAAAAGGGCCAGGCACCTTTGTGGCGATCGGGCCCCAACGGCCTGTGCCTTGGTATACCATGTACGCCGTTCACGAATACACCCCACATCGCCGCACAACCCAGAAAGGCCCCCATGGACACCTCCTTCAGCCACATTAAAGCCGTGTTCTGCGATATCGACGGCACGCTGCTCACGAGCCAGCACACGGTGTCCCCGCGCACCGTGGCGGCGATCCGCGCCCTGCGCGAGCGCGGCGTGCTCTTTGGCTTGTGCACCGGGCGCGACGCCCACGCGACCGAGGCCATGTACGAGCTCTGGGGCATCGAAGGCCTGGTAGACGTGATGGTGGGCTGCGGTGGCGCCGAGGTCATCGACCGTGCGCACGACATCAACGAGCTGAGCTATCCGCTGCCGGGTGAGACCATCGCGCGCATCTGCGAGCACATGGCGGACCTTCCGGCAACGCCCGTCTGCCCCCGAGACGGCGTGTTCTACGTGCCCGAGAGCAACGCGTGCGTCGAGCACCTGTCGCGCGTCGACGGCGTGCCCTACAAGGTGGTCGATTTTGCCGAGTTCTTGCGCGAGCCGCAGCCCAAGGTGATGTTTACCATGGCGCCCGAGGTAATGCCGCGGGTGATTGAGCGAGCATCGACGTTTGCCGACGACACCGTCAAGGCGGCGGCTCTGCAAACCACGCAGCGGCTCTACGAGTTCATGGATCCGCGCGTGTCCAAGACGCGCGGCCTTGTGCGCGTGGCGGAGCTCAACGACATGGAGCTCCAGGACATCTGCGTGTTTGGCGATGCGGACAACGACACCTGCATGGTGGCTGACGCCGGCGTGGGCGTGGCCATGGCAAACGGCAGTGATGCCACCCGCTCCGCCGCCGATTTTGTAACCGCGAGTAACGACAAAGACGGCATCGCGATCTTTATCGAGGAGCATCTGCTGTAGCGCCGGGGGAGAGTCACCGCAAAGGGGACAGGCGCCTTTGCGGTGGCCTCAGGCGATTTGGGTGAATTGATACCTAAAAACTGCGCGCAAATTCAAATTTGGTTGTATGAACATCTCGCTTCTAACCACCGATGAGTTAAAGATATTCCCATCAATTTGGTAGTCTATTCCTCCCGGTTAATGATCTACCGTTCACAGGACGCATGCTCTTGAGCAAAATGTTGTGCAAATAAATTAAATGCTATTAAAAAATGATAACTAGCTTAATTACCAGTAGAAATAGATATTTCATAGCGAATAAACGAAGGTAAATCCGAGCAAATGTCAAGAGAATTGAGAATTCGCTACAAAACTATCGGTATTTTTGCTTAGATGTTCAAACAATCGTTACAATATGTACTATAAGCGTGCGCAATTACAGGTTGCGCAGATACGTTTGATAGGGAAAGAGCAAGATCGCGGTCTCTTGGGGAGGAGACATCGATGAAAGCGAATTCGGACAAATCTAAGCAGAGTAATAAAGCGACGCGCCGTGTACTGGCAGGCGTTTTGTGCGGAGCCTCCGTGTTGAGCCTGGTACTGTCGCTCGTCATGCCTCCGATCTCGCAGGCCATTGCCAACGATGCCCAGACAGTTTCTACCGAGGAAACTGTGATGGGGGGGGGTTCCTCAAGTGAGTCTACTGTTGTAGAAAACACCAACAACGGGGATACCGAAAACCAGAATAGTGGCGCTATCGAAGGTGGCAAGGACGACCCCTCAAATGGTGTTGAGCAGGGTCAGTCTGGGGATCAACCTGAGGGTAAGCTGCAGGTCGAAGATAACGAGCCGGCAGATGGCAACGCTGTGATGGCAGCCGCGGAAGGCGAGCAAACCGAAGCGGCGCCCGACGAGATAAAAGACGTTGACGATTTAAAAACCAAGTTGGCGAATGCAAGCGGTGTTGCTAGCTTCAAGCTTATGAATGATGTCGAGACCGGCGAGACAATCACGCTTAGCAAGGACGGCAGCAAAATCACGCTGGATCTAAACGGCCATAAGATTAAGCATACGAGTTCAAATCGGCCTCTGTTCAATATCACCGGCGGCGCGACGCTGACCGTCAAGGACAGCCAGCAAGCTGCCGCGACAGAGATCTCGGCTAATCAAGAAAACAAATGGAGCAATCTCGCTTCAATGGAATACGGCGATTCTAACATCCCGACCAAGCTTACCTATTACGTAACCGAATCGGTCGCAAGCGGAACCGTTACAAACGAAACTCTTAAAGCGTATGAGGCTGGTATCAAGGGTGCCATTGTGGCTTGCAGCGATGCCAAAGCTGCTGGGTTAAGGCTCGTCAACCTTTTCAATGGCGGCCACTTTAATCTTGAAAGCGGCGTGCTCACGCAAAAGAAAGATGGCCAAATCGGCAACCTCATCTATGCCGAGAACGGCTCCACTGTCAACATGAGCGGCGGATACGTTTGCGGCGCTTCCGGCTCGGGTGACGGCGCGGGCATTATGGTATCCAACGAGAAAGGCGTCGCCTCGACCCTTAAGCTGACTGGCGGCGTCATTGCCGGCAACAGCGCTTATAGTGGCGGTGGTGTGTATGCCCGTTATTCCGAGGTCACCATAACTAATGGCATAATCTCCGGTAATAGCACACTCGACGTGGGACTCGGTGGCGGCATTATGGCCAAGGGCGGCATCGTGACCGTTTCTGGTGGCTATATCACGAATAATAGAATGGCTAAATTCTGCGGCAAGGATGGCAACGGTGACCATGGCGGCGCTGGGCTTGCTGCCAATTATGGAGCGAAAGTCACTATTTCCGATGGTCAGATTACCGGCAACTACTCCGATGAAGCCGGCGGCGGCGTTTACGTTACCGATGTCGAACGGAATGACCAAACGTCTCGCTCAGGAATGGCGTGGCTGAATATCACGGGAGGAATTATTGCCTCTAACGTGAGCTACCGATCTGAAGGTGCCGGCGTCCGAGTGGGCCAGATGGTTGACGCGATGATTAACGGCACTGAAAACAATAAAGTCTATATCACTAACAATCACTGCATGTCTCGCTTTGACTGGGGTGGCGGCGGCATCTTTGTTCAGGGAAACTCAAACCAAGGCAAGGAATATACTGCTGGTAGGCTATTCATATATAACTCGTACATTAGCGCCAATGAAGCTGGCGGCTACGGCGGTGGCGTTGCAGTCTGCCCCACGGGCAAGACGTTGGTAACGAACACTGAGGGCACGGCAATCTTTGGCAATACGTCTGCCGGCGCTGAGTTTGATGGCGAAGATCGTTTTAAAAGCGATTATAAAGATGCTTACAACTCACAGAACAATACCGGCAATGAAGCTAAACCCCATCTTTCAGGTGGTGGTAGTGGTAAGAATCAAGATAAAGATGCATACATATCGAAGGTGTTTCGCGGGAACGGTCATGCCGATTTCTTCCTTGCGGCAGCGGCTGGCCATCAGGAACCGCTTGCGGCGGTAATCGGCAAGATGCTCGGCGGCGGAGATGCCCAGTATTCGGGAAGTAAAGAACGCAGTGATAACAAAGGACTCAGTGATAACGAAGAACTCTATGAGGCTATCAAAATCCCTGCCAATGGCGGCGTGAAGATTTATCGGAGCGTCGGTCTGTCTTCGGCTGTCCAAGTTGGAAGCGATGAAGCGAAAAATGCACGGGAAGCTGCCAGAACTTTCATCACGGGCAACTATTCCTGGGACCATGGCGGCGGTATCATGTCGAATGGCGACTTGTACCTAGGCGTGCCTGCGGATACGTATGTCTATCCGGGCCTTAAGCTGAAGGCGACCAAGGCGCTGATAAATAAGCAGACCGGGAATGGCGAGCTGCTCACCAAAGACCAGTTCTCCTTCGCGGTCTATCGCAAGGATTCGGCTACTGCGACGAGGCCCTCTTGGAATGCCAAGGGATTCAACGATGGCGGTTGCACCTTGGTCGGAACTGCCAAGAATGATGCGAACGGTAACATAAAGTTCGATCTTGGTGAGCAATTCTTGGCGAGCGGTACGGCTGGCAACATTACATACTACTTGGTCGAAGAGACTGGCGGAGACTCTGGCATTGAGTACGACCGCACTGTGTACGAGCTCAATGTGCAACTCACGGACAAAAAAAATTTGCTCATGAAAGTGCCGACTAAGGACGATTCAAGTCGGGAAACTGAGCTTTATGTTCACAACTATACGATTACAAAGGTGAGTGTGACCAAATGCAACGGAGATCAAAAAAACTCGCTGGGTGAAGTGCAGCCGGGTGGAGACGGCTACTATTCAATTGGTTGCTCCGATGAATCTAAGACCTTCACCAACACGTACATTCCGTACACCTCTACCGGCTCTTGGACTCCTAAGGCGACTAAGGTCGTTAAGGGCGGCGAGATGAAGGAGTTTACGCTTCAGCTTGCAACTAACAAGGAGTTCACGGAGAACGTTCAGGATAAGTCGACCCAGGCCGCTGGTGATAAGTCCCAGACCCTGAGCTTCGCCGAGATCGAGTACAAACTTGATCAGCTCGAAAAGCTCGCGTCTGACTCCACCGGCCGCGGTGCAAACAAGACCTTCACCTATTACGTTCGCGAACAGCAGCCGAGCGCACTGTTTACGAACTACAAGTACGACCAGTCGATCTATCAGATTACGGTCACGGCAACTGACGACTCTAACGGTAAGATCAACATCTCTGCGACCTACAAGCAGATTCGGGATCGTGATGGCAATCCGGTGAACAACGGCGCTGAGCGCACATTCAGCGAAACCGATACCCCCACCTTCACCAACACCTACTCCACCACATTGCCCCTTTCTGGTATGTCGGGCGTCACTCTGACGTACCTTGCCGGCGCGGC
>CAJLOU010000082.1 GCA_905208345.1 uncultured Collinsella sp. | reverse complement strand
TGTCAGATTCGTAACACGCCGCGGGCTATCATAGCAAAACGGCGCACTGCCGACAAAGCAGCACGCCGTTATGTAATGCGCGTGTCATATATGCAGGCTCAACGGTGCCTTATACCGAAAACAGCAGTCACGTAGGACTCGGCAGCAGCCACCGCTGACCCATACCCCAGCGCAGGACCTAGCCGCGGACCTCGCCGTTTACGCCCTTGCACACCTTGGTGACGATCTTCTGGTGCGCTTTTTCGACCTCTTCGCTGGTGAGCGTGTGGTCGTCGGAGCGATACGTAAGCGCAAAGGCCATGGACTTCTTGCCCGCACCGATACGGATGGGATCGCGGTAGACATCGAACAGGCGCACGCCCTCGAGCAGCTTGCCGCCGGCACTCGTAATACGACGCTCAAGATCCTCGCAGGTCACAGTGTTGTCGACTACGATAGCAAGGTCGTGCTCAACGGCCGGGTACTGCGAGAACTCACGGTAGTTCTCCTGGTTGCGGGCGCCCTTGATCAGCTTGTCCAGGTCGAGCTCAAAGGCAACGACGACCTCATCAATGCCCATAGTCTCGCGCGCCTCGGGGTGGATCTCGCCAACCCAGCCCAGCACGGTACCGCCCGAGAGTACCTCGGCAGCACGACCCGGTTGCAGGAAGGCATAGCTCTCGCCCTCGACGGGACGGAAGCGAACCTTCTCGATGCGCAGCTGGGCAAGCAGCTCCTCAACGATGCCCTTGCCAAAGAAGAAACGCAGCTTGCGGTACTTCATGCTCCAAGACTGCTCGCTCCACTGGCCCGAGAGCACGCCCGCCACGGACTTGGTCTCCTTGGGCAGGCTGGCGTTCTCGCGACCGTGGAACAAGCTGCCGACCTCGTACAGATGCACGTTGGGCGTGCCGTGGGCCTCGTTGTAGGCCACAGACTGCAACAGGCCTGGCAACAGCGAGCGGCGCATCTCGGTCTGCTCGGCCACCAGCGGGTTCATGAGCACGACGGGGCAGCCGCGGCCCTCGGTGGACATACCGATCTTCTCCAGGTCGCCCGGGGCGGCAAAGCCAAAGGTCGTGGTCTCGTTGAGGCCACAGGCGCGCAGGATCTCGCCGACCTTGCGGGTAAGCTTCTGCTCGCGCGTCAGACCGCCGATGTGGTTCTTGGCAGCCGGAATGGTCGCCGTCACACGGCCCATGCCCCATAGGCGCAGGACCTCCTCGATCAGGTCGATCTCACGCGGCAGGTCGGGACGGAAGCTCGGCGGCGTGACCATAAAGTCCTCGCCGTCGCGCTCGACGGTGCAGCCCAGGCGGGTGAGCGAGCGCTCGATAAAGTCGGGCTCGATGTCGGCACCGCAGATGGCGTGCACGCGGGCCAGGCGCAGCTTGATGCTGTCGATGGTCTTGGGCGCGGGGAACACGTCCACATAGCCGGGGGCGACCTCGCCGCCGGCGATCTCCTCAATCAGCGCGCAGGCAATGTTGGCAACATCCACGCAGCCGGTCTCGTCGACCTGACGCTCAAAGCGAATGGAGGCATCGGAGATCAGCGACAGGTCGCGGCTGGTGTGCGAGGTGCGACCTGCGTTGAAGCAGGCGCTCTCGACCATCACGTCGACGGTGTCGTCCTCGATCTCGGAATCCATGCCGCCCATAACGCCGGCCAGCGCCACGGGACGCTCGCCGTCGGTGATGAGGCCCATGCCGGCGTCGAGCGTGCGCTCCTCGCCGTCGAGGGTCGTGAACTTCTCGTCCTGTTGGGCGGCGCGAACCACCACGCGGCGATGGCCATCGCGCTCGGCAAAGGTGTCCAGGTCAAAGGCGTGCAGCGGCTGACCAGTGAGCATCATCACGTAGTTGGTGATGTCGACGATGTTGTTGTGCGGGCGCACGCCCAGGGCGTTGAGACGCTTGACCATCCAGTCGGGCGACGGGCCGACCTTCACGTTGCGCACGATGCGGGCGACATAGCGGTCGCACAGGCCCTCGTCGGCAATCTCGACCGAAAGCTCGTCGTCGGTCGCGCGGCCGGTCTCGGCCTTGATGGCGGGCAGCTCCACGTGGAAATCGCGGTCGAAAATGGCGCCGGTCTCGCGGGCCATGCCGATCATGGACAGGCAGTCGGGGCGGTTGGGCGTGATCTCGCAGTCGAGCACGGTGTCGCTCGAGCCCACGTACTCGGCAAACGGCATGCCGCAGGGCGTATCCTCGGGCAGGATCATGATGCCGGAGTGGTCGCCGCCCAGGCCGAGCTCGCGCGCAGAGCAGTTCATGCCCATGGACACGACGCCGCGAAGCTTGCTCTTCTTGATCTTGACGTCGCCGGGAAGCACAGCGCCGATCATTGCCGTGACGATGTGGTCGCCAGCCTCGAAGTTCTGCGCGCCGCAGACGATCTGCAGCGGGGCGGGGTTGCCGTCGGCGTCGAGATTCTTGTCGCCCACGTCGACCGAGCACACATACATATGGTCGCTATCGGGGTGCGGGGTCTTGGTAAGAACCTTGGCAGTCACCACGTGGTCGAAGGACTCGCCCACGGTGTCGATCGCCTCGACCTCGGTGCCGGTACGGATATATTCGTCCGAAAGGGTCTTGGGATCCTCCGGAATATCGATCATGGTCTTGAGCCAGTCGTAAGAAACGCGCATGTAGCTCTCCTAGTTCTTAATCTCCGCATAGGGAGGAAATATCAAATGAAGACGTTCGCCTTAGGGTTGTCCAGGTGCCCCAGGTTGGCGTGAAAGAGGAGCGACGCGTACTAAAGGTACGCGAGCGACGGTTGAACGCCAAGATGGGGTGCCTGGGCAAGCCTAAAATTGGTTCAGGAAACGCATATCGCCTGTCATGAGCGTGCGCAGGTCGGGCAGGTCGTAGCGCAGAGCCGCGACGCGCTCGGCGCCAATGCCAAAGGCGAAGCCGGTGTACTTCTCGGGGTCGATGCCGCAGTTGATAAGGACGTTGGGATCGACCATACCGCAGCCCAGAATCTCGATCCAGCCGCTGTGCTTGCAGAAGTTGCAGCCCTTGCCGCCGCACACGTGGCAGCTCACGTCCACCTCGCAGCTGGGCTCGGTGAAGGGGAAGAAGTGCGGGCGGTAACGCGTCTTGCGGTCCTCGCCAAACATGCACTTAACAAAGTAGTCGAGCGTGCCCTTAAGGTCGCCGAAGGTGATGCCCTCGTCGACAACCAGGCCCTCGATCTGGTTGAACTGCGGCAGGTGGCAGGCGTCGGCCGTGTCGGGGCGATAGACGGTGCCCGGGCAGATCATGTAGATGGGCGGCTTTTGCGACTCCATGGTATGGATCTGCACGCCCGAAGTCTGGGTGCGCAGCAGTACGTCGGACTCGCCATGGGCATGCGCCTCGGGGTGCGCGACGCTGCCGGGGTTGTTGTCGACCACATAGAACGTGTCGCGAGCCGAGCGGCTCGGGTGATCCATGGGCGCGTTGAGCGCAGTGAAGTTGTAGTAGGAGGTGTCGACCATGGGGCCGGACTCGACGGTGTAGCCGATGCCGCAGAAGATGTCCTCGGCCTCCTCGATGATCTGCTTGATCAGGTGCTGGTGACCGATCTGCGGACGGATGCCCGGCAGCGTGATGTCGACGGCATCGTGCTCGAGTGCGTGCTTAAGGGCGGCGGCCTTCATCTCGGTCGTGCGCTCGTCGAGCATGCCCTCGATCAGCTGGCGCATCTCGTTGGCGCGCTTGCCCATAACGGGACGATCCTCGGGGGCGAGCTTGCCCATCATGCGCATCAGGCCGGTGATGCGGCCCTTGCGGCCGAGCAGCGCGACGCGCGCGGCCTCGAGCTTCTCGGCGTCGTCGGCGCCTGCGACGAGCTCCTTGGCCTCTTCCTCGAGTTTGACCAGATCATCAATCAGACTCATGTCTTCCCTTTCGTCTCTCGCGCATCCGCGCTCCGGGACGGCTGACGCCGCCCGATGCTGCGGATGCGCGGCCCGGTTCGGTAACAAAAAACCGCCCTCGGGCATGTGCATTGCCCAAGGACGGTTAAATTCCGCGGTACCACCTTGTTTGACCCGGCGGATGTCTGGCCCGCCGCGCCCACTCTGCGCCCCTTATCGCGAGGCTCACGGCTTCCCTACTGGGGCCTCGCTGCCGCCGGCCGCGTGCCCGTTGAGGTCGCTGCTCGGGAGTGAACGCTTGGCCCTTGCCACCGCAGGAAGGCTTGCAGCCCATGACCTTCCCTCTCTTGCCGGCGACGCGGCGGGCAAAAACCCTCTCCGTCAACGCATTGGGCTATAGGATAACACATTTCGCGAGCGCATCGCCGCGTTCCGTTTTGTTCGCGCTGGGTACAAGGCAGGTAGCTGTGCAAATTGGCCGCGCACCCGCCTGCGGCGCTCGGCCTGCGAGATTAAGGATACGGTATGGGAAAGAAACTCGATAAGAAGGCCCAGGCCGCCGTGGCAAAGGCTGCCAAGGGCGTCAAGGCTGCTAAAGTCGACAAGGCCGTCAAAAAGTTCCGCAAACTCGAGGGCAAGCTGTGGACTCGCGAGTACCTGCTCAAGATTGCCGAGTTCGATGGAGCGACGATTGCTCCTGCCAACGGTGCTGCCGCCCGTGCCGACGCCATGGGCACGCTTGCCGGCGAGCATCACAAGCTACTGACCAGCGAGAAGTCCGTTGAGCTCGTACGCTCGTTAGCGCGCGAGACGGTTGCAGGCGGACACGTAGACGACCCGCAGCTGCTCGACGAGATCCGCGTGCTCGGCCGCGACCAGCGCGAGGCAAGCGTTATTCCTACCGAGGAGGCCGAGGCCTGGACCAGGCTCACCTGCGAGGCCGACGCCGTGTGGCACAAGGCCAAGACGGCCAACGACTGGGCGAGTTTTGAGCCCTATGTGGATAGAATCGTCGCCCAACTTAAGCATCAGGCCGAACTCATGGACCCCAAGCGCGACCCATACGACGTTTGGCTCGACCAGTACGAGCGCGGCCTTTCTGCCGAGAGCTTCGATGCGTTTTGCGATGAGGTCAAGGCGACGGTCGTGCCGCTCGTGCACGCCATCGGCGAGCGCGGCCAGCAGCCCGCTGCCGACTTTTTGCACGCCCGCGTGCCCGAGGCCGCCCAGCGCGCCATGAGCTTCGACCTTATGAAGCTCGTCGGCCTGAACCTGAACGACACCACGCTTGCCTTTACCGAGCACCCGTTTAGCGAGGGCTTTGCCGTGGGTGACGCGCGCATCGCGACACACATCTACGAGAACGATTGCATCTCCAACGTCTACAGCATCATCCACGAGGCGGGACATGCCATGTACGAGCTGGGCGTCAATCCCGCCTATGCGCGCACCTGTCTTGAGGGCGGCACCTCCATGGGCATCCACGAGAGCCAGAGCCGCTTTTTCGAGAACACCGTGGGTCGCAGCCGCGCCTTTATGGGACCGCTGCTCGAGGTGCTGCGCCGCCACGCGCCCGAGGTCTACGGCGACGTCGACGAGGACACGCTCTACCGCGCCGTGAACATCGCGCAGCCGTCGTTGATCCGCACCGAGGCCGACGAGCTCACCTATCCGCTGCACGTTATGGTGCGCTACGAGATCGAGCGCATGCTGTTTGCCGGCGAGGCCACAGCCAAGGATATCCCCGCGCTTTGGAATCGCTTTATGAACGAGTACCTGGGCATCCCCGTTCCCGACGACACGCGTGGTTGCCTGCAGGATACGCACTGGAGCGGCGGCTCGTTTGGCTACTTCCCCACCTATGCGCTGGGCAGCGCCTACGACGCCATGTTCGTGCCGGCCATGTGCCGCGACGGCGTCGACCTTACCGGCGCCTGCGCGAGCGGCGACCTTGCGCCCGTTCGCGCCTGGCTGGGCGAGCGCATTTGGCAGTGGGGACGCGCCAAGGACGCGCCGGAGCTCATCAAGGGCGCCTGCGGCATGGCGTTCGATGCCCGCTACTACTGCAGCTACCTGCAGGACAAGTTCACCACGCTCTACGAGCTGTAAGGCATAACCGACACGCCAACGCAAAGGGGACGCCGCGGAACCAATCCGCGGCGCCCCCTTTCCACCTAGTCGTTTAAGAACGTCCCCAATGACTACCTTACAGAGCCTCGAGCGCGTTGGCGATGCGCTTCATGGCGGCATCGGCGGATGCTTGGTCGGGCGCCTCGGCCAGTACGCGGATAACCGACTCGGTTCCGCTCTTGCGCACGAGCACGCGGCCCTCGCCTGCCAGCGCAGCCTCGGCCTCGGCGATGGCGTTCTGCACGCCCATGTTCTCGAGCGCGGCGTCCTTGTCCGCCACGCGCACGGCCACCTGCGCCTGCGGCAGCAACTTGCACGGAGCCGTGAGCTGCGAGAGCGTCTCGCGCTCGGCACGAATCACTTCCATCACGCGCAGCGAAGTCATAATGCCGTCGCCCGTGCGCTCGATATCGCCAAAGATCGTATGGCCCGTCTGCTCGCCGCCCAGGCTGTAGCCGCCCTCGCGCATTTTGGCATACACGTGACGGTCGCCCACGCCGCTGGTCACGGCGCTCAGGCCGGCAAGCTCCAGCGACTTGACAAGGCCAAAGTTACTGGCAATCGTCGGCACCACGGTACCGCCCGAGAGGCGCCCGTGCTTGTTCAGATACACGCCGCACACGTACAGGATCTGGTCGCCGTCGACCACGCGCCCGCGCTCGTCCACGGCCAGGCAGCGGTCGGCATCGCCGTCGTAGGCAAAGCCCACGTCCAGGCCCTGCTCCACCACATGGCGCTGCAGACGCTCCATATGCGTGGAGCCGCAGTCGACGTTGATGTTAAAGCCATCGGGCGCGG
This sequence comes from uncultured Collinsella sp., assembly GCA_905208345.1. Lineage (GTDB taxonomy): Bacteria > Actinomycetota > Coriobacteriia > Coriobacteriales > Coriobacteriaceae > Collinsella. The sequence continues at coordinate 2,309 of CAJLOU010000082.1, read as the reverse complement.
CATTGATCACGCGCACGTCGGCACCGAGCGCGTCAAACACCGGCTTGGCCACCGAGGAAGCCGAGCCGTTGGCGCAGTCGATACCGATTTTGACGCCCTGCAGCGAAAAGTTCGCACTTGCAATGAGCGAAGCAATGTAGCGGTTGCGGCCCTGCATGTAGTCCACCGTGGCACCGATGTGGTTGCCCGTGGCCAACGGAACTTCGCTCTTGCCATCGATGTAGTCCTCGATGAGCTCCAGTACGTCCTCGTCCATCTTAAAACCGTCGCTATTGACGAGCTTAATGCCGTTATCGCAAAACGGGTTGTGGCTCGCGCTGATCATGATGCCGCAATCGAAGCAGCCCTCCACGGTCTGATGCGCCACGCCCGGCGTGGGGATCACGTGCAGCATGTAGGCGTCCGCGCCGCTCGCGACCAGGCCGCTCACCAGCGCCGCCTCGAACATATAACTCGAGCGACGTGTGTCCTTGCCCACGATGACGCGCGCCTTAGCACTGCGGTTGGCGCCGTAATACCAGCCCACAAAACGGCCAATCTTATAAGCGTGCTCTACCGTCAGCCCAACGTTGGCCTCACCGCGAAAGCCGTCGGTGCCAAAGTACTTCATGCGCTCTCCTTACAAAATAGGGGCGAACAGATTGCCTGTCCGCCCCAAAATGGTACTCGATTATCTGCGCTACCAGAAAAACCCTACGCCGACGCGCTGTCGCGAGCCGCCTGGCATGTAGGGGTCTGACGCAGCGTAAGCGGCTTGTCCCCCGCCTCGGCCGACGTGGTCAGCGTATACGTGATCGTCGTCGTCTCGCCAGCATGCAGGTCAACGGTGCCCGAATAGAAGGGGATTCCATGCCACGTAGCGGCGCCAAGACCAAACTGGGTGCCCTCGACGGTCAGATCAGTAATGTTGCCGCCCGTCGGGGCAAACAGTGAGACATTCAGACGCTCGTCGTCACGCGCGGCATCGGGTGCGCTCGCCGCAACGTAGTCGGGCAGCTTGCCAGCCTCCTCCTGCGTCATGATGTTCGTCAGGGTAACGGTGATGCGATAGGAGCACGTGCCGTCACCGTTCTTGATGCCCTGGCCAATCTGCGTATCAGCGTTCAGGTACCAGTCGAGCTTGGAGAAGCTCAGGTTGTTAAAGTAAACGCCGGCAACGGGATCGGCACTCGGGTCATCCGGATTGGGCAGCGAAGCGTCAATGCCCGTCTCTTTGATGGCATTCTGCTCATCATCGTTTCTCATCCACGCGATCAGGCGGCCCTCTTCGGCACCGCGCTCAACGGCGCTGACAAGCTTCGCAACATCGACATCGCCGATACCGCCAAGAATCTTGTCGAAGGCAGCGCTGGCGACGGATGCAAAGATGCCGTCAGACTCCTCGACCGGATAGTTCCAGTACACATCGTGCATGAGGACCTTTGCGGCGTTGGTGCCGTCGACAACCGTTCCGTCGGGCAGTGACACGTTACCGACCAGGCCCAGCAGATACTGCAGGAACACCGGGTCGATACCGATGACGCCATCAACGTCCTGTCCATACTGGGACTTCCACAGCGCGGCGACACGCTGCGAGTTGCGGGGCCAATCAGGCGAATAGGTATTGCCCGAGTTGTACAGGTTACTGTGGTTGCCGAACAGCGCCTCATCCTCTTCGTCGACGCTCTCGACTGCCTCATCCTCGCTGAGTCCAATGCGGGGAACAAACTCGCCAATCGACATCTGGCCGTCGGTGACCGAAATCAGACCCTGCGAACCGCCAAAGCCGCCGCAGGCACGAATCTCGACGTTGTTCATGGCGTACATAAGGTAGTTGCGCGTCTGGCCGTTGGCGCCGAGCATCTGGGGAAGGACGGGGGCGACCTTCTCCGCCGCGTCAACCGCACCGTTGAGGGTGGCAAAGCCGTCCTTGGCCTTATCGACCAGCTCGGTCACCTGGGAAATATGAGTATCGCCAATGCCCTGGACCTTCTCGTTGGCGCTCTTGAACACCTTCGAGCTGCTGGAAAGCGAATCGGCGACCGCCTGCAGCGCGGACACGTTAATCATGCCGTCCTGGAACAGCTTGCCGGGCGTAGCCTGCGAAAGGTTATCGGCCATGGGAACCAGCGCATTGCTCGAGACATCGGACAGGGCGTCAATCATGGTGCGGGCCGCATTGATATCGCTGCCATACACCGGGATAAACGAAGCCGCCGTCCACAGCGGGCTCGAGGTCTCCGCCTTCATGCTGTCGCAGAGCTCATCGATCTTCTTCGCGTCGTCAGGCAGCGTCGAAAAATCGCCCGACGTGACCTTGTCCTTAAGGC
>CAJLOU010000081.1 GCA_905208345.1 uncultured Collinsella sp. | reverse complement strand
CAATGACTAGCGCAGGAGCTCGGACTGCCACGCCTCGAGTTGTTCTGCCAAACTCTTACCGGCTGCGGGCATGTCGATCTGGGGTCGTTTGGGCAGCAGCGCGCATTTTAGGATTGCCGCGATGGTCTGCGAGACAAAGCGTCGCGTATCCTTGTCAAAGCCTTGCGCAGCCTGGAGCATCACGGGCAGGCTCTCGCGCAGATTCCCAGCGATATCCGCAAACCGCTCAGCACCCGTAGCCTCAAGCACGGAGAACAACGCATCTACAAAACGCTCGCGCTCGCTAGGCGACACCGCAAGCAGCATCTCGCGAATGGAGCCATCAACGTATCGAGCACCGGCGGACAGGCGCTCACAGCACACGAAGTCGCGACCATCAACCACCCAGCTAAAGGGATTATGCTGAAGCAGGCTGAACTCGGTGCTCTCAACGATGGCATAGTCCTCCTGTGTCTCGAACATCATGCCAAAGATCGACGACCGAGGTAGCGTCTTGTCGATTCGGCCGGAAAGATCGGCAAAGGCGTTTCCGTTCAGAAACTCCTCGACGAAGCCCGGACCATCATGGGAATACGCCCGTTCGATTCGCCCACGGGCGAAATCGGAGCACATCGCCGCACCGTACACCGCAAGGTTTCCACCCTTGGAATGACCTCCGCACAAAAGCGGCCCGTCAATCGCATCCGCCGCCTCGTCCACATAACGCGCCGCGGATTCCTGGGCCGGCACAGGACACCGGAACGCCATGTTAAAGTCCTCTTTCCAGCCCACAATCGTGCTGTCGGTCCCCCGGAAGGAAAGATAGCTAAACCCCGCCGGAAACCGGAATGCCATGGCTGCAAACTGCTCTGTCGCCACCACATCGCTCACGGCACGATAGCCGCAAACGTGCACGCCACGGTAGCGAGGGCTTGCTGCCACGGCCTCCAGCAAGGCCCTGCTCCCCTCCGGATCCCACAGGTCGCCAATCATGTCTTGGTAGCACTCGGCGCGCAGCAGCTCGCGTACGTCTAGGCCCTGCCAGTTCGTCAGCTCCGCCATATCACCCGGCAAACGCAAATAGGACAACCACGCAAAAACCAGGCTATCCACCGCGCAGAACGGCCGTTCCTCAAACGGATCAAACGCCGTCTGGGCATAGGTCAAAAAATTAGGCGAATCCGACATGGCCCTCCCATCAACTATGGTGCATTGGGGTGGTGCAAAGTAACCTGACCCCCTCGCACCAAAAAGGCGCCCGGACCGTGTGGCCCGGACGCCTTTCATTGTAGCCTGTTGCTCAAACGAGCTTGATTTAGCAGGAGAAGTCGACGCTGTCGATGATGTCCTTGAGGGCCTTTGCGGAGGCGGTGAGCTCATGCTGCTCGTCATCGTTCAGCGGCACGGGGACGCGGCAGACAACGCCATCGCGGCCAACAACGGTCGGCATGGAGATGGCCAGATCGGACAGGCCGTACTCGCCCACCATAAGCGAGGAGACGGGCAGAACGGTCTGCTCATCGCGCATGACGGCAGTGCAGATGCGCTTGACAGCCATGGCGACGCCGTAGTAGGTGGCGTGCTTCTTCTCGATGATGGTGTAGGCGGAGTTCTTGACGTCCTCGGCGATGCGCTTCTCGGCGGTCTCATGCTCCAGGTGGCCGTGAAGCTCGCAGAAGGTGTTCAGCGGAACGCCAGCAACCTGAGCGCTGGACCAAGCGACAAACTCGGAGTCGCCGTGCTCGCCCATGACATAGGCCTGGACATCGCGCGGGTCAACCTCGACGTGGGCACCAAGCATCTGCTGCAGACGGCCGGTGTCGAGCACGGTGCCGGAGCCGATGACATGGCCCTCGGGCAGGCCGGACATCTTGATGGCAGCATAGGTCAGAACATCAACCGGGTTGGAGACGATTAGCAGAATGCCGTCGAAGCCGGACTTCTTAATCTCGGGGATAATGGACTTAAAGATGTTGACGTTCTTGTTGACCAAGTCCAGGCGGGTCTCACCGGGCTTCTGGGCAGCGCCAGCGGTGACGACGATCATGGCGGCGTCGGCGACATCGGAATAATCGCCGGCGTAGATCTTCATCGGCTCGGCAAACGTCATGCCGTGCGCGATATCCAGGGCCTCACCCTCGGCGCGGTTCTTGTCCACGTCGATGAGGACCATCTCGGAGAACAGACCGCTCTGCATCAGAGCGAACGCCGAAGACGAACCGACGAAACCGCAGCCGACAATAGCGACCTTCTTCTCGTTAACCATTAGAAACTCCCATCTCTCTCCACAAACAAGCCGCCCGGGAACGACCCGAGCGGCTTGCCGTAATCCCAATACATCCAATCGGGACTTTGATTATGCTCCTATTCGCAGCCAAAAATCGACCGTTTACCGAAATTGTTTGCAGAATTCGTAAAATAACTGCACGAAATCGGTTTCGAGCTATTGACGAGCCGAAATAGGTTTCTAATACAGGCCCGCCTCGCGAATGGCCTCGACAGCCAAAGCGATCTGATCGGGCGGCAGGACCAGTGCCATACGCACGTGCCCCTCGCCCGAAGGGCCAAAGCTCGCGCCCGGCGTCACCACAACGCCGGCCTTCTCCATAAGCTCCTCGCAAAACGCCATGGAATCGGTGCGACCACCGGGAAGCTTGGCCCACACAAACATAGAGCCATGCGCGTTGGGACGCTCCCAGCCCAGGCCCTCAAGACCGTCGCACAGGGCATCGCGGCGTTCCTGGTACTTCAGACGCTGCGCCTCGACCTCATCGCGCGGACCGTTCAGGCACGCGATAGCGGCCTTCTGAATCGGGAAGAACATACCAAAGTCGATCTGACCACGCAGCTTGGCAAAGGCCGAGACAACATCCTCGCGACCGACCAAAAAGCCAATGCGGGCACCGGTGACGTTAAACGACTTGGAAAGCGAGAAGAACTCCACACCCACCTCGAGCGCACCGGGATACTGCAAGAAGCTGCCACCCGGCTCGCCGTCGAACACGATGTCGGAGTACGCGTTGTCATGGACGATGAGCAGGTCGTGCTCGCAGGCGAAAGCGATGATCTCCTCGTAGACCTCGGGCGTGCCCACCGAGCCCACCGGGTTGGCGGGCAGCGACACGATCATATACTTGGCACGATCGGCCACCTCGGGATCGATACCCGCCACATAGGGCAGGTAATTGTGCTCGGCAACCAGCGGATAGTATTCGAGCTTGGCATCGGCGATCTTGGCACCCGCCTCAAAGACCGGGTAGCACGGATCGGGAACCAAAATAGTGTCACCCGGATCGAGCAGGGCCAGGCCCAAATGACCCACGCCCTCCTGCGTGCCGTTGCACGACTGCACCATGGACGGTGTAATGCCCGAAACGCCAAAGCGGCGCTCATAGTAGTCGCACACGGCTTGCTTGAGTTCCGGCAGGTCACGCAGGGCATACTTCCACATCTCTGGATCTTGGGCTGCCTGCGTGAGCGCCTCGACCACGTGGTCGTACGGCTTAAAGTCGGGCGTGCCCACGCTCATGTTATAAATGGTCTTGCCCTGAGCCTTCAGTGCGAGAAGCTTGTTGTTGAGCGAGGCGAAGACCTCCGCGCCAAAGCGGTCGAGACGCTGCGATGCCTGCATGGTGCCACCTTTCGATATAAAAAACGCGGCGCTCCGACAAGAGCGCCGCGCGATACGGGCCATCAGATTGCAAAAGTGTAACGCTTGCAACCCCCGCATTGGTTCAATTTGGCCAACCTTAGTCAATTGCATTAAGCGCGTCGATCTGCGCAAGCCACAGTCGCGAGCTGGCGTCACTTGGCATACGCCAATCGCCGCGCGGGCTGAGCGTCACCGAGCCCACCTTGGGACCATCGGGCAGGCAGCTGCGCTTAAACTGCTGGGCAAAGAAGCGACGGTAGAACGTACGCAGCCACGTGTGGACGGTCTTGGCGTCGTAAACGCCCTCGAAGCTCTTGAGCGCCATACGGTAGATCTTGCCCGGCTCAAAGCCAAAACGCAGCAGGTAGTAGAGGAAGTAGTCGTGCAGCTCGTACGGGCCCACCAAATCCTCAGTCTTCTGCGCAATCTCGCCGTCGCCCGTGGGCGGCAGAAGCTCGGGAGATACCGGCGTATCGAGGATATCGAGCAAGACCTCGGCAATGCGCCCGCCAAAGACATCGGCCGCATAGCGTACCAGATGGCGCACAAGCGTCTTAGGCACGCTCGCGTTGACGGCGTACATGCTCATGTGGTCGCCGTTATAGGTAGCCCAGCCGAGCGCCAGCTCCGACAGGTCGCCCGTGCCGATGACAAAACCGCCAGCCTGGTTGGCCAGGTCCATCAGAATCTGCGTACGCTCGCGGGCCTGGCTGTTCTCGTAGGTCACGTCCTGCACGGCCGAATCGTGCTCAATGTCCTTGAAGTGCTGTTCCACAGCCGCGTGGATCGAAACCTCACGGAAGCTCACGCCAAGGTCGCGAGCGAGCGACTCGGCATTCGACTTGGTGCGATGCGTCGTGCCAAAGCCGGGCATGGAGACCGCCGTGATACCCGTGCGCGGAAGCCCCAGCGCATCGAAGGCACGCACGGTCACAAGCAGCGCCAGCGTGGAGTCCAAGCCACCCGAAAGGCCGATGACCGCAGCCTTGGTACCCGTATGGGCAAGGCGGGTCTTGAGGCCCGCAGTCTGCAGATTGAGGATCGTCTCGCAACGCTCGGCCAGGTCGCCATGGTCAGCCGGCACAAAGGGCGCGCGGGGGAAGACACGGTAAATGTCGAGTGCATCGCGCAGGACAGGCTCGTCTGCCAGCACGCCCTCAAACGAAAATTCAACGGTTGTGGCCTCCGGCGCATCGTCGGTGCGCGTCCACGTCGTCGAGCGACGGCGCTCAGCCACCAGACGATCGAGATCGACGTCGGCGACGGCCATATCGCAGGTAAGCAGTTTGGTCGCGGCGAGCTTGGAGCCGTTTTCGTAGACGAGGTTCTCCCCCGCAAAGACCATGTCGGTCGTGGACTCGCCCTCGCTCGCGTCCGCGTAGGCATAGGCGCAGTACAGGCGCGCGCTCTGATTGGAGATAAGGCTGCGGCGGTAATCTGCCTTACCGATAATCTCGTCCGAGGCCGACGGGTTGAGAATCACCGTCGCACCGGCAAGCGCCATCTCGGTCGAAGGGGGCGCCGGCACCCACAGGTCCTCGCAGACCTCAACGCCCAGCACCATATCCTCGGCGCCTTCATCACAGCAGCGGTAGACAAGCCCCGAACCCAGCGGAACCGGACCCTGACCGGCAAACTCGACCCACACAGGATCTGCGGGCGCCGGAGCAAACCAGCGGCGCTCGTAGAACTCGCCATAGTTGGGCAGATACTTCTTGGCCGTAAGGCCCAAAAGCTCGCCCGCGCAGCACACGGCGGCGCAGTTGTAGATGTTTTCTGCCACCGCAACGGGCAAGCCAACGGTAAAGACAATCGGCAGCTCACGAGTCTCATCGAGGATATGCACCAGAGCAGCCTCGCAGGCATGCAGCAGCGTGCGGTTATGGAACAGATCGGCCGCGGTATAGCCGCACAAGTTGAGCTCGGGCAGCACCAGAGCACGGACGCCGCGCTCGACAGCCGCGCGAACAGCCACTAACGCAACCTCGGCATTGCCCTCGACATCGGCCACGCGAATCTGCGGCGACGCCGCCGCCACACGCAAAAAGCCATCGTTCTTATTAGCCGAAACGCAGCATTGCCTTGTTGATCTGGACACTGGAGGCCCCTTCTACCCTGAGATTCAGTCTAACGGACGTTCACATATCTCTAACTAGCCAAAGCAACCTCCCAGTTTACTGAGAGGCCAACCTGTGCTAAGAGCATGTAGTTCAAAAATATCTTTAATTAAAAAAGGAGAAATCGATAATCGACTTCTCCTTTAAGCGAGGCGAGTAAATTCCGAAACTAATGGCAGAATTTATCCATGTAGTCCTCAAAGTCGAACACTTCTACCACGACGCCCTCTTCCTGAAACTCTTTCAGCTGCTCCAAGAGATCTTTGTTAATAACGTCCATGCAGAAACCTCCTCTATCTAATCAATTGTAGTATATCTGCTTTCATGCAATTATCAACCAACTTGTTTAATTGCTCCTCGCTTGCCGATAGTCCCTCTTTTTTCAAAATGTCGCGCACCTCGTTCTTAGTAATCGGCTTTTCAAACAACGAAAGCAAAGCGAACGAAAAATCATTAACCGCACACATTCTATGGGTGGCACAACTCAGCAGTACTCTTAACCCCTCTTTTGAGCGTCCGACTTCTTTCACAAACGAACTTTTAACCAATTGAAAACCATTATCGTGCATTACATAATCGGCATCGATATTTGTATTCAGCAATCCATAATGCAACAGTTCTTCTATCGCCCTTGTCAGCTCGAGATCGCCCTGATCAAGGATAAGAGAAATGCTACAATCGGCCTCCAATAAACGGGCCAACTTAAGGTATACCAACTGGGAAACAGCATAGACATGATGGTATTCAGAATTATAGAAGTAGGCAAATGGCTCAACGAGCACGACAGAGGTCTTGGAATCCAGCCAGATTCGATCAGCTGGATTTAGACTAGTTAGCCGTCGCTTTACTTTGGTCAAATGTCCCTTATACCTGACCGCGTGAATAGAATCTAGGATCCAGGTCACCTCTGAAATATGAAGCCGCTGGGGCAAGTCAATTGTGTCGCTACCGTTTATGACCTCTTGCATATAAAAATCAATATGATGCTCATCAGATAAGGATTTTGCTTCATTTAAAGTTAAACCAGTGCCTGAAACATAATCCACTTCGAGGCGCAAATCCTCATATTGGGACTTCGGCATTACAGAGACACCATACTTATCGGGATGATTCCAAACATCCGACCCCATAACGAGACCAAAATTCGTAAATCCTCTCGTGGAATATGGAACACCACATACCTGTTTTGAATAATTCAAAACATTCTCTGTATAAGCTAAGGTGTTCAGAGCCTCTTCTTTAGTTTCGGTCGGAAAGCCAATCATAAAGAATAGATGAACAGGAATACCCGCATTGAGACAATCATGGATATTGCGATCAATCCAATCAACTCTCGTGTTCTTCTTCATTAGATCAAGAACTCTTTGGTTGTATGACTCGAGGCCAAACTGAATCTGCCTACATCCACTTTGGTATATCTTGTTGAAAACGTCTGTACTTAGGGTTGGAGAGAACCTCGTTTCTCCATGCCAGAAAAACGTTTTTCCCGATGCGTTTATTTCATCCGCGAGTTGCTCCATTCTTTTGCCTTCGAATGTTTCATCCACAAAAGAGAAAACTCTCGTGCCGTATTTTTCATTTAACCGACACATTATTTCAAATACTCTCGATATAGGCATCTTTCGGTAACAACCACCGGTAGCACCGGGAATGGTGCAGAAGGCGCAATGATTAAAACACTGCCTAGAGGAATAAACCGGCAATATTAACTCAGGCATGAAGTATTTAGAAAGGGCGAAGCCATCGAAATCGGGAACCGTATCGTTGATAAATGTTTGCTCAATCCGATGGTTTTTATATATCTTCCCACCTTTAGCATGGCAAAGGTTTGGAACACAGTCGAGATTGTCATCACCAGAGTCAAGAGCCTCAAGAAGACGTGCAAGCGGCTCTTCGCCGTCATACATCATTATCGAATCAATGTATTCAAAAAAGGGATGCCATTCTTTCATGCAGTCATCTGCTAAACGAGTAATGTAATTGCCGCCCAATGAGACGTGTTTAACAGATGGACATTCTTCTTTAATCAGTTTCGCTAACGTAACTGCAGAAATCAATTGGAAACAGCCGCTCACCGAAATCCCAATAAACTCGATTTTTTCCCTCTGAATACGCTTAAGAAAGGCAGTTTCATAGAAGGAAATAAACGGATTATGCAAGGTATCCGCAAGCGATTTCATTATTTCTGGTGTCGAATAATAATCATAGGGCAGATCTATGGAGTTGAACGTGTATTTAACTCCATATGAGACGTGATTTATGATATAGAGTGCATTTCTAAAAATGTTTTCAGCATATTGTCTTTCTTTTAGATTAAAGTATCTCTTCGATCTGAAAATATCTTTTGCCTCGTCAACATTAAGTGCTGACTTTTGTATCAACTCGATTGTTAATTGAACATTCGAACTAAACGAATCCTTTGATTCCCGATACCTTTTACAGCACTCTTCGACATGTCTAAAAGATAGGAGGTCATGTAAAATTCCACGTTTAAGTCAACGATGTCAACTTTATATTGTTCAACCTCTTGAAGATATGACTTCAAAACAGGCAAGGCAAGATACGGCCCCACTGGACTCCATCCTGGGGGAAATACTAAAAGCGTTTTAGGCATATCAACGTCACATCTTTCGCAAATAATTCAATTGAAACACAACTACCATCATAATTGAAAATACACCAAGTCCTGTAACGAGAATTGAGAACATCGCGATGCTCGTGAACAGCGAAACAAGGAGTGTTGAAATAACAACAGCAACCGATTGCAAAGACTCCCTAATTGAAAACAGGCTTATCGATTCAGATTCGTCTCTCGCCAAATCCTGCAGCGATGTTATGAGAAGCACATCTTGAATGGCGTTTCCGGCACCGACGATAAAAAGGAAAATAAACGATATTCCAGACGCATAGCGATAGCCAAACGCCAGATACGCACCGAGCGCAAGATACGTCACAAAACAATATGATTTAATGCAATCGGAACCACTAATTAAACGACCATATATTGTATTTCCGAACAACAGTCCGATTGTAAGACTACTCTGAAGGAATCCGTATTGTATCGATGACGAGTCAAATTGCAATTGCGCAATAGCTGGCAAAAGAGAATTCAGAGAGCCGAATGCCACGCCACTAGAAATATCGATTAATAGGAAACCAATTGCCAAGTGCTTCGCGCTAAGATCACTAAATGCAGTCCTGTTTTTTTCATTTTTGCTTATCCCCTCTTTATCATTAACCTCGATAACCGACGGAACATCTCGCAGCAACCAGAACGACGCGGCAAAAGAAAGCGCGTCTAATGCAAGTGTTAGCGTCGGAATAATTTAGCCAAATATAGTCGGCCGAGATTGACCAATCCCG
>CAJLOU010000080.1 GCA_905208345.1 uncultured Collinsella sp. | reverse complement strand
AAAGAGAAGAGGCGGGGCATGCCCCGCCTCTTACACCACATCTCTGCGCGCTACCTACCCTGTGGTCAAAAAATGCCAAATATGAGTACTGTTGCCAAGTTAGTCACATATGTTTGAGATCATTTTGGCTCATTAGCGATAAGTAATATCGTTAAAGAGCCAATTTTATTGGACGTATGGGGAATTACTAGACTCAGTTTTTGGACAGGTGAGGATTCCCGGCGCCCGGAACAGTGCAATTTGCTGCCACTAAATTTGTGACAGTACTCATATTTGGCATTTTTTGACCACGGGGGCTGCCGAGGCCGTGGTTTCGCCCTTTCTGCGCCGAAGCGATACACTGTTGCCGTTTGATTTCTTCGCTCAAGGAGGATGCGCATGCCGTGCACAACGATTCTGGTCGGTAAAAACGCAAGCTACGACGGGTCGACCCTGGTCGCGCGTAACGAGGACTCGTCCAACGGGGTATTTGAGCCCAAGCGCATGCGCGTAGTGCATCCCGACGAGCAGCCGCGTGTCTACACGAGCGTTCTGAGCCACCTGACCGTTGAGCTGCCCGATAACCCCATGCGCTATACGAGCGTCCCCGATGTTGTCCCGGGCCACGGTATCTGGGCCGAGGCCGGTTTCAACGAGCTCAATGTTGGCATGTCCGCAACCGAGACGCTTACCACCAACGAGCGCGTCCGCGGCGCCGATCCGCTCGTGGACTACGTGCCCGCCAAGGGCAACGAGGGTGAGGACGGCTATGTGCCGGCGCAGCCCGGTGGCCTGGGCGAGGAGGACATGGTGACCCTGGTGCTGCCGTATGCCAAGTCCGCCCGCGACGGCGTGCGTATCTTGGGCGACCTGCTCGAGCGCTACGGCACCTACGAGAACAACGGTATCGCCTTTAGCGACGTGGACGAGATCTGGTGGCTCGAGACCATCGGCGGCCACCACTGGATTGCCAAGCGCGTGCCTGACGACGCCTATGTGACCATGCCCAACCAGCTGGGTATCGACAGCTTTGACCTGGATGACGCCGAGGGCGCCCAGACCGACCACATGTGCTCGGCCGACCTGCGCTCCTGGATGGCCGAGTGGCATCTGGACCTGACGCTGGGCGTCGAGGGCGACGGTCCGGCGACGGTCTTTAACCCGCGCGAGGCCTTTGGCTCGCACAGCGACAGCGACCATGTCTACAACACGCCGCGCGCGTGGTACATGCAGCGCTGCCTCAACCCCAGCGACGTGTGGGATGGCCCCGACGCCGACTACACGCCCGAGAGCGACGATATCCCCTGGAGCCGCGTGCCCGAGCGCAAGGTGACCATCGAGGACATTAAGTACGTACTCTCGAGCCACTACCAGGGCACGGAGTACGACTGCTACGGCAGCAAGGGTACGCCCGCCACGCGCGGCGCCTATCGCCCCATCGGCATCAACCGCAACAGTCAGCTTTCCGTGTTGCAGCTGCGCCCCTATGCGCAGCCGGCGTATCGCGCCGTGCAGTGGATGGCCTTTGGCTCCAACTCGTTTAACGCGCTCGTGCCGCTGTACGCCAATGTCGAGACCATGCCCGAGTACTATGCCGACACGCAGTCTCGCGTGACGTCCGAAAACTTCTACTGGGCCAACCGCCTGATCGGCGCGCTGGCCGACGTCCGTTTTCATGAGTGCGGCCGCGCTGTGGAGGACTATCAGGAGAAGGTCGGTGGCATGGGCCACAAGCAGATCCATGACGTCGACGCTGCCGTAGCCGCTCTGCCCGAGGCCGAGGTGCCTGCCGAGCTTGCACGCGCCAACGAGGCCTTTGCCGAGCGTGTCCGCGTGGAGACCGATGCCCTGCTGGGCAAGGTGCTCTACACCACGAGCTGCGCCATGAAGAACTCTTTCGCGATGAACGACAACGTGAGGTAGGGATTTCCCGTCGATCGAATAGCGCTAAAACGCTTTGTCGCTTTCACTCAATCTTGGGTACAAGAACGCCAATGCAGTTGTTTGTGATTGGAGACAACCATGGTTATGAAATTCGATCAGCTTGTTAACGGCGCCATCAACGTTGGCTTTGGCGCTGCCGCCGTTGCCGTTGAGGGCAGCAAGAAGGTTCTCGACGACCTCAATACCAAGGGTGAGCAGGTGCGCAAGGACGCAGGCGCCCCCGATATCGCCCGCAGCGTGTCCGATATGTTCGAGCAGGCCGGCGGTACCATCTCCGATCTGACCGAGCGCTTGGGCACGCAGGGCGAGACCGCGGCCCAGCGCGTGCTCGACGAGCTCATTCTGGCTCGCGTCCGCGTTATGACCGCCCCCGAGCGCACGGCCTTCCTGGCCCATGTGCGCGACATCGTCGATTCGGTCGAGGACAACGTGACCTCGGTGCCCGTCGAGTCCGTTGAGCCCGACGATGCGAAGGATACCGAAGAGGCCGAGTAGCAGCGCAGATGGCAGATTCCACCACCGATTACAACAATCTAGATCCCTTGGGTGACGAGGCGGCGGTTGTCGATGAGGTCGACGCCGCCGTCTCGGGCGCTCGTAAGAAGCCGCGCGCTGTCGATATGGTGCCCGAGGAGCCCGACGCGATGGCGCCGGACGAGGAATACCAGCTCACGCCGGCGGGTCGTCGCGAACGCATCGGGCAGATTGTTCGCCTGGTCAAAAAGTACCGCGTGTGGGATAACCTCACGCCGGTTCGTTTGCGCCGCCTGCTCGAGGAACTCGGCCCCATGTTCGTCAAGATGGGGCAGATTCTGGCCAACCGGTCCGAGATTCTGCCGCAACGCTTTTGCGACGAGCTGCGTCGTCTGCGCTCCGACGTGGAGCCGGTGCCGTATGAGGTGGTGCTCCGCTGTCTGGAAGAGGAATACGGCCTGCGCCTGGGGGAGATGTTCGATGCGATCGACCCCAATCCGCTTGGTAGCGCATCGCTCGCACAGGTACATCGCGCTCGTCTGGTGACGGGCGAGGACGTAGCCGTCAAGGTTCAGCGCCCCGGTGCGCAGCAGGTTATGGCACAGGACATCGATATCATCCGCTCGGTGGTGCGTATCGTTTCCAAGTTCGTCAACACCGATCAATTCGTTGACCTGCACGGCGTAGTCGAGGAGCTGTGGACCTCGTTTCGCGAGGAGACCAACTTTTTGGCCGAGGCCAAAAACCTCAACGACTTCTACGAGTTCCATAAGAGCGTTCATGGCGTGACGTGCCCTAAATCCTATCTGGACCTGTGCACCGAGCACGTGGTGGTTATGGACTACGTCGACGGCATTTCGATCGCCGATCCTGAACGCTTGGTGGTCGAGGGCTATGACTTGGAAAAGATCGGTGCCGCGATTGTCGAGGACTACTCGACGCAGGTGCTCGACGACGGCTTTTTCCATGCCGACCCGCATGCGGGAAACATCATCCTCAAGGACGGTATTGTCTACTTTATCGACTTGGGTATGGTCGGACGTATGTCGAGCCATGACCGCGGTATCGTCAAAGACATGATTTTCGCCGTGGCCGAGGGTGACGTGCCCAAGCTCAAGGATTCGCTCATGCGCTTTGCCGTGACGCGCGGCGATTCGGCCGAGCTTGACCATTCGGCCTTTTTGTCCGACTTGGACTTTATTGTTGCCGACTTTGCCGGGCTCGACCTTAAAGACCTGGATATCGGCGAGTTTTTGACTTCGCTGTTAAACCTCGCGCGCAAAAATGACGTTGAGCTGCCGAGCGTGGTGACGATGTTCGCCCGCGGCATGGTGACGCTCGAGGGCCTGTTGACCGAGTACATGCCCAACGTCAACATGATCCAGATCATCCAGACGCACATCAAAAACGAGAAGAGCACCTACGCCCGCATGCGCGAGATGAGCCGCGATCTTGCCGCGAGCAGCTATCGCGCGGCAAAAGGCTCGCTCGAGGCGGCCGAGTATCTGGGCTTGGCTTCGCGTATGCTTACGCGCGGCCAGCTTAAGGTAAACACGCAGATCATGAGCAGCGATAAGGCGCTGCGACAGCTGGGCGGAATTATCGACCGCATGTCGATGGCTATCGTTATCGCCGGCCTGTTTATCGGTTCGTCGGTGGTGTACTACGCACGCATCGAGCCGGTTGTGTTTGGTATCCCAGTCATTGGCTTTATGGGCTACGTGAGCGCGCTGGTGCTGGCGCTTATGCTGGGTCGCAATATCTGGCTCAACAGTCACGGCGGCAAGCACTAGAGGCTGCGGCCGTCACCGCATTTTCCTATCGCAAACAATAGCTTTTACCTTGGGCTTCGCCTGCGTGCGAGGCCCTTTTGCGTGATAGCATATTGACGGTTTTAATCGATGGCCTAGATGGTGGTGCGGAGACGCACGAATGCGCGGTTTTCCTGCGCGTTTGGGAGAATCGGGGTGCAAGTCCCCGGCTGTACCAGTAACCGTAATTCCTCTTGGCTCGGGATGTTCGCGTCGCAGATCGGACGGCGCGCCCGAGTCGTTAAGGTTAAGTCGGATCGCCTCCCATCTTGCATGCGGCTGCGGCGTATGCCGCCGGTGTGCATAGGGCTCTGGAGGGAAGGGGGACCCCGATGGGGGAACTCGAGCGCAACATGCGCGATGACGTGGGGCAGCTTCAAGGCAACGCTCCAAGTACAGACAGTAGGAGACAAATGGATATGTTTGAGGACGAGCGTGAGCGCGCCTCGTTGCATCGTCGTGGCGCGATTGCGCGCGGTGTAGCCAAGCGCGGCCTGGTGGCATTCCTGGCCTTCGCGATGGCCTTTGGCACCACACCGGCTCAGCTGTGGGCCGAGGGCGCCGAGGGCATTGCCGAGGCTGTGGCTCAGACTGCGACGCCGGGCGAGGACGCAGCGCTTGCGGGCGGTACCGCTGAGCAGAGCGGCGCCGAGGTTTCGGATTCCAAGGGCGCACCTGCAGCTAGTGCAGCCATAACAGAGGCAGCAACTGGCGACGAAGGCTCGGCGACGGGGGAGAGCCCTGCCACGAGCGAGCAGTCTTCGACGGCATCCGCTGGCCAAGCGGGATCTGCCGCCGCGGCTGCCGTTCAGACAGAGAACCCGACAGAAACCGGCGATGTCGCCAAGAAGCAGGTCGAGGTCTCGTTCTCGATTATCGGCACCGATGCTGACGGCAAGGCTCAGACCTGGGTGGCACCTACGCAGCTCAAGCTCGATGAGGGCGCGACGGCTGCGGATGCCTTCATTAAGCTGCAGGAGAAGACGGGCTTCAAGGCGAAGTACGATCCGAACACGGCATACGGTTTCTACCTCGAAAGCATCACATCCCCGAGCGATGGCCGCACGCTCGCCTACGATCCGACGACTTATGCCTTCTGGCAGCTGTTCGTCGACGGCGCGTCTTCCTCGGTTGGCGCGAGCAGCGTCAAGCTCACCCAGGGGCAGAAGATTGAGTTTGCCTATACGGCTGGTAGCTCGTCCCCTGTCGTTAAGGACCAGGTTGCCGCAAATGTGACCGTCATTGGTCGCGATGCCCAGGGCAAGACTCAGACTTGGGTCGATAACGCGCAGTATGTGGTGACGTCCGGCTCGAGCGCGCTTGACCTTACGAAGGTCGCGCTCGAAGCGAATGATATTGACGCCGTTGCTGCGGGCTCCTTCATTCTGAGCCTTAAGTACAACGGCGTTGAGCTGGGTACGCCGCTCGATTATTCGACCTATTGGCAGCTGTTTATCAACGGCAAGTCGAGCGACTACACGGCGGACAATGTCACCATTCATGCTGGCGATACCGTTACGTGGTTCTACGGTGGCTGGGGCGACCAGTTGCCGTCCGATTCTGTCCATGCTTCTGTTCAGGTTCTCGGTAAGGACAAGGACGGCAAGCAGCAGGTTTGGGCTTCGACGGGCCAGACGAGCCTCAAGGCAGGCTCCACTGCTAAGGATCTCCTTGAGCAGACCGGCCTTACTCTCGATGCTGGCGAATCGCCTTGGGGCTGGTTCCTCAACGGCATTACTTCGCCGTTCGATGGTAAGTCCTATGGCTGGGATGCTGCGACCAATAGCTATTGGCGCTTCTACGTAAATGGCAAGTTCGCCGACGTTGGCGCCGGTGCCTACGAGCTCCAAGAGGGTGACGCCGTCACCTTTATGTATGGTGCTGACGCCGGTGCCCTTCCTGGCCAGGTTCTTGGTTCTGTCGATGTTATCGGTCCCGATGTCAACGGGAACAATACGCGTTGGGGCACGGCAAGCAATGTTTCTCTGCCCGAAGGCTCCACGGCCCAGAACCTTATTGAGGCAGTTCTGAAGGCCAAGGGCGTTGCGTACAACGGCTCCCAGAGTGGTGAGTACTGGTTCCTGAATTCCATTACTTCGCCGTTTGATCACAAACCGTATGGTTGGGATGCTGCGACCAATAAATATTGGCATCTGTATATCAACGGAGAGCCCTCCTTACTTTGCGCCAATCAGATTACGCTCAAGAGCGGCGATAAGGTCACGCTTGCCTATACCACCGAAAATTCGCCCATGCCCGATCCCGACAAGATTGTCGTGGATCCGAGCGCGACGACTCCTGATTGGGATGCCGAGTGGGCCGGCTACGGCAACAGTGGTAACGGTTCGACCGTAACGGATGCTAAGACGCCTGCGCAAGCCGCCGGTCTTAAGTGGGCCTTCGATTGGAAGGCCGAGTCTGGTCAGCAGTATGCCAACTGCAGCGAGCCTGTCATTGCTAACGGCTTTGTGTACATCGCGACCGAGAACGAGCTCATTAAGATCGATTCGTCCACGGGCAAAAAGGTTGCCTCTGCGCCGCTTGCCTCCAAGGTGAGCTATACCTCTCGTCCGATCTATACCAATGGCCTTATCATCGTTCCGCTCAACGGCGGTGCGGTCCAGGCGATTACTGCAGACAAGCTGATCTGCAAGTGGCTGACGCCCGGTTTGACGGACTTGACGCAGAGCTCCTGCACCGTCGTTTCGGACGGCGAGTACGTCTATGTTGGTACGGTCGATATTTCGTATGACGAGAATTACAACGCGACCTACGGCAACGGCTCCCTTTCGCGCATTAAGATTGCCACGGGCGAAGTTTCTTGGCAGAACATCGACCCTGCCGAGGGCTATTACTGGACTGGTGCGGCTTTGACGGATAAGTATGCCATTGTTCCTACGAGCGCGGGCACGCTTAAGTGCATTGATAAGACGACGGGCGATGTCGTTTCGACCATGAAGCTCGGCGCTCTCGCGAACGCCGACTGTGTCGCCGATCCGTCCAATGGTTCGACCTTCTATCAGATGACGCACGATGGAAAGCTCCATGTGATTTCGCTTTCGGCGAAGGGCGTACTGAGCGAGCAGAAGACGGTCGACCTGGGTCTTACGAATAACATGAGCGCACCGGCGGTGGCTGGCGAAAACTTGATTGTCGGCGGACAGACGGCTACTGGCTCTGCTCTGGCTTTCTATAATCTGAAGACCGGTAAAACCACGATGGTCACCGCTGCTGACGGTAAAGAACTGCCGGCCGGATTTAACGGTATTGCTGCTACTCCGCTGGTGAGTGTTCAGGGCGGCAAGACCTATGTGTACTTCACCGTTAACAGCGCGGATAGCAAGGATTACGTTAACTACTCTGCTGGTGGTGGCGTGTATCGCTATACGCTCGGCGATGCAGAGGCGACGCAGATTTATGATGCGGCTGGCCATTACCAGCACTGCGACTCTCCGGTCATTGCCGATGCATCTGGCAGCCTGTACTACATCAATGATTCGGGCACGCTGTTCAAGCTCGGGGCCGTTGAGTCTTGGACGGTTGCCTTTAATTCCAACGGCGGGTCTGCTTGCGACACTAAGTTTGTTGCTACGGACGACGGCAAGCTGGTCAAGCCGGCCGATCCGACGCGCGATGGCTACACTTTCGGCGGTTGGTTCACCGATGAGGCTTGCACGCGGGCGTATGACTTCAGTACGCCGGTGACGGCCGATCTGACGCTGTATGCCAAGTGGACCAAGAATGCCGTTAAGCCTGGCGGTAATGGCGGCGCTGGTTCGAATGGCGGCGGTTCTGGTACCGGTGCTGGTTCCGGCACTGGCGCTGGCGCGGGTTCTGGCTCCGGCTCGAAGGGCGGCGCTATTGCCCCGGGCCAGAAGCCGGTGACCAAGACGACGGTGTCGACTAAGACCGAGACCAAGGACAACAAGTCCGACAAGAAGGACTCCGATAAGTCCGATAAGAAGGACGAGAAGAAGTCTGACAAGAAGTCTGACAAGAAGGACAGCAAGTCCGACAAGAAGTCCGATTCCAAGTCCGATACGGGTGCTGCTTCCACGACCACTGCTAAGAAGTCCTCTAGTACTTCCGAGCAGGAGACTGGCACCAACCCGCTCGCCATTGTTGGCGTTGCCGCCGGCGTCATCGGTCTCGCCATCGTCGGCGTGTTCGTGTTCACCAAACGTCGGTAGGTGAGGGCTGTGTCCAATAAATCCAAGGACGCTGACCCCAAGCAACCAGATTCCTCGTTCATTCAGTTCGACGATGCAAAGCAACAGGGCGCCGCTTCGGCGGCGTCCGCCTCTCGTCGCAAGGCGCTCCTTGGCGTTCTTGCTGCCGCGTGCACCATTCTGATCGTCGTCTCGCTGGGCTTCGTCCATCCTTCCGAGAGCGGCGCCTGGTCCATCGACTGGATCGTTCAGACCGTGACGGGGGAGAGCGTCGTCGCCAAGGACACCAAGGGGTTTGGCTCGACTACGACTTCGGGCGAGGCCAGTTCCAAGGATTCCAAATCTTCGAATGATGCAAAAGACGAGCCCAAGGGTTCGAACGACGCCAAGGACGATTCCGAGTCTTCAAACAAGGAATCGGACAAAAACTCGGATAGCAAGAAGTCCGAGGACCGGGGCGGCAAGAAGTCTGGCGATAAATCCGCTGCCCAAAATACGGGAGCCGGTGATACTTCCAATGCGTCTGGCGGTGCTTCTTCGGGCGGTGGCCAGTCGTCTGATGGAGCCTCATCCTCTAATGGTGGAAACGCCTCCTCGGGCAGCCAAAGCGGCTCACAGGAGTCCAACTACGTTACGGTGACGGTTTCGGTCACATCGAGCGCTGTGGGCAATCCCGTGTCCTCTGGCGGCACCTTTACCTTTAACGAAGGCGCCACCGTTTACGATGCCCTGTGCGCGCTGGGCCTTTCTGTCAACGCACACGGCTCATCGTACGGCACGTATGTTTCTGCGATTGGTGGTTTGGCCGAGAAACAGTACGGCGGCACGAGCGGCTGGATGTACTCCGTCAACGGCACAACGCCCATGACGGCCTGCAGCAACTACGTTCTCTCCAATGGTGACAACGTGGTCTGGTATTACGTGACAGGCTAGAGGCCTCGACATAGCGCGCCAGACGGGCGGTTCGGACAAACATCCGGGCCGTCCGTTTTTCATGCGTAGAGGACTGGGTCGCCGGGTCTCTCGGCAAACAAAAAACCGGTTGGAATGGGAATTCCAACCGGTTATACATTACGGGCTTTAGCCTGTGCGGGGCGCGCAGCGCGCCGCATCAGAAACCACCCGCTATGC
>CAJLOU010000079.1 GCA_905208345.1 uncultured Collinsella sp. | reverse complement strand
GGACTTGCAGCGACGGACCTCAGGACACTCTTACACCACGTCTGCGCGCGCGACCGTACCCCACTATTACCGAACCAAAATCGAAGTCGCATATCTCATAAAGCTGAAATGACGTACCCTCATCCCAATGAACGCTGACAAGAATGGCATTCAAATGAGCAACGCCGTGCATCAATACGCCCTTTTCGGGAACGCCTTATTCAAACTCAATAAAACGGTTGTCCACGCTTCAGATCCGCGTAAGCAGATCGTAATCTGTAGCAACGGTCCAGACATCCGTTACGCAACACTCGAAGAATGGGACAAAGCCGGCAAATCTTTCGGCGAACGTGCACAGACCGAGGGCATCGTTACCAGCGCGAGCCCAGCGCGCGACAAACTCGAGCTCTTTCGCAATCTTTTTACCGGCCGCAAAGATGTGCACGCTCACGGGTATCGCAGAAAAGACGGGGGCATCGGCTATACACCCGCCTGCGCAAATGAGTGGAAGCCAGGCATTTGCCCCAAAGCAAACCATCACAGAATTAAATGCGCTGAATGTCGCAGCCGCACATTCCTTGAGCTGAACGATGCCGCCATTATCGCCCATTTCAAAGGCAGCGACGACAGGCTCCGGGACGTCATAGGTCAATATGTTCTCGACAAAGACTGCAACACAAATGTCCTTGTCATTGATTTTGACAAAGCCGATTGGAAAGAAGCGACAAACGCTATCAGGCTTGTCGTAAAAAACCATGGAATTAACGCTGCGGTCGAGCGATCAAGGTCAGGCAACGGCGCGCATATCTGGTTTTTCTTCCTAGAACCTATAAACGCAAAGACAGCACGAGATTTCGGTAGCTGCCTTATCGCCGAAGCAGCGGCACTCAACAAGACAATCACCTTCGAAGCCTTTGACCGAATGATACCCGCGCAGTCCACCATTCCTGAAGGCGGCTTTGGAAATCTCATTGCGCTGCCCTTTCAGGGAAAAGCGCAGCGGGAAGGAAACAGCGTATTTGTTGACGAACGATTCGAGCCCTTTCCCGACCAATGGCTTTACCTTTCGCAAATCCAACTAATCTCGCGTGCGACGGTGGATCGTCTGATCGAGGACACCAAAAACAAACCGCTTGGAATAGCAACAGCTGCAGCGACAAACAAAACCAGGCGCAATGTCCAAAAGCCACGAAAGCGGCTCCCGCTCACGCCACGAGACTTCCCCTCGAACCTGCTCGTCACACAAGCCGATATGCTCTACATCCCCGAAAAGTCTCTGAGCCCGGCAGCTCAAATGGAAATCCGCAGGCTTGCGACATTTGCCAACCCGGAGTTCTTCCGTGCGCAATCTATGCATCAATCAGTATTCGGCAAACCGCGACTCATAGACCTCAGCGAACTTAGAGATGGCCGCGTCGCGATTCCCAGAGGCTGCAAAGCCCAACTTGAGCAGCTGATTCAAGAAGCCCACGTTACTGCCCATTATTCAGACGAACGTAGCACAGGCAATCCAATTGAGATGGCATTCAAAGGGACCCTTCATCCCGAACAGCAAATTGCCGCCGACCAGATGCTTGAATACGAAGACGGAATCATGTCTGCGCCAACGGGCTTCGGTAAAACCGTCATCGGAGCTTATCTTATTGCCGCCGTTGGTCTTCCGGCGCTCGTCATTGTTCCAAAGACCGCGCTCATAGCCCAATGGAAATCGCAGCTCGAACGATTTCTCGACATTACGGACACCAGAGAGCCGGTCCGAACGCCAAAAGGACGAATCAGCAAAAAGCAACCTCCCCTTATTGGACAAATCGGAGGGGGCAAAACCGCCGTCAGCGGCCTTATCGACGTCGCTTCCTTTCAGTCGCTATCTGGCAAAGACTCCCAAACCGGGGAGCCGATAGTTAAGAACCTTGTTCGTAATTACGGCCTCATTATCTGCGACGAATGCCACCATGCTGCCGCGCCACAGCTCGAGCTCGTCCTCAAGTCCGCTCCAGCCAAATATATATATGGCCTCTCCGCGACACCCGAGCGCTCCGACGGACTCACGCGGGCGCTCTCGATGCTCTGCGGCCCGCTTCGCTATGTCATCGATCCAAAAACGCAGGCAATTCAGCAGGGCATCCAGCGCATCGTTCGACCGAGATTTACCGGCATTCGGCTATCCGCCTACGAGCCGGATGCAAGCTTCAATCAGATTCTCGATATGCTGTGTGCACATGCGGCAAGAAACGAATTGATTGTCGATGACGCCCTCGAAGCAGCGTCAAACGGTCGACATCCGCTCATACTATCCAAAAGGAAAAAGCATGCTGAGGAACTGTTCAGGTTGCTTAATGATCGCAGACACGAGCCCATACTCTTAACCGGAGAAATCGGCGCCAAAGAAAGAAAAGCGATACTGAACAGTCTTCCCGGCTTTGAGCATGAACATCGAATCATCGTCGCCACCGAAAGCCTTCTGAGCGAGGGCTTCGATCTGTCCTACCTTGACACCCTTTTCATTGCCACGCCGATATCTTGGGACGGCAGCGTAACGCAGCAGGTGGGCAGACTGCATAGAAGCCACGAGGGCAAGCAACAGGTTGAGATATTCGACTACATTGACCTGTCGATACCCATGCTCGCCCGCATGTACCAGAAAAGACTCAAGACGTACGCCAAGTTGGGGTACGAAATTTATTCAGCAGAGGACAGCGAGCAACCCGATTACAACATTCTCATAGAGCCGGCAAACGCTATTGAGGCATTAATTAAAGACATCACCGGTGCCACAAAGAGTGCCTTCATAGCCGCATCCTACGCATCCGCCGCATGCCTCACGAAACTCACCACCACACTCGCAGGCGCAGCCGCCCGTGGGATTACCCTTGAGGTTTATGTTGCCTCACCTCCGCGCGATGACGCGAAAGCGATTTTTGCCGAGATGAACGTCGACTATTCCGTCAAGGCCAAAGGGCGGCTGTGCGCGGCCGTGATTGACGAGGAAACTGTCTGGTACGGGACTATCCCGCTGCTGGCATTCCCCAAGAAAGAAGACCGCAGCATCCGTTTCAAAAGCAACGAAGTCGCCGCTGAGTTTTTGAGCGAAATCCAGCAATGAGGAGAACCGGGGGCCGCAGCAGCGAACGGGGCGCCCACATCAGTTGCGGTGAAATAGGGACTGTTTTTGGCCAATCGACCGCAAATCAGTCCCTATTCCACCGCAACTTAGAAATCGGCGATCAGCCCAGCGGACCCTGAAAAAGCTCCTGATGAGTGCCCATTCGCACCAGCCTGATCACTGGGTTAGTCTTATGGGGCAGATATAGAACGACCACATCGACCAAGCCATCGGATAGGTGGAAATCGATGTGGCCGTTGTAATTGCCGCCCGGGTTTGAGAGCTCGTGGGCGCCGTACTCCGCCGGAAGCGATCCATGAGCCACAAGCTCTGCAACCGCCGCTTTAAACTCACTCTTTAGCTGCGGATGCATGCGCATCGTTCGTTTGTAGTCCGCCTTAAATTGAGCCCCGACTTTGATCTCGAACATCGCTATTCCTCATCGAGGAACGACATAAGCTCATCAGCGTCGTTGAATGACGGGCTATCGTCCGACAAAATCCCCAACTCATGAGCCTCGGCGATTACCATGGCACGCCTCGTCGCCTCGTTGGGCACTTCCGCCCTTCCTACAATCTCAAAAGGAATCTTTCGCTGATTTACCAGCTGCCGAACGGCAAGATTGAGATAGGAATTGAGGCTGAGGCCGACCGAATCCAAGAACTCAGTCGCCTGCTCCTTGAGCCCCTCTTCGATGCGAACCGTCGTAGGCTTAACCGTTGCAGTAGACATACGCGACCTCCTCGCCCTCGTCTTTTGCATCAGTATACCCAATATAAATGGCAAACTGACGTTAGAAAGCATCAGAGTGCCATACATATTCATATCGCGGTGGGCACGATTGCTCTACATCAGCCCGTCGAGCGCAATGTCGACGGCTTCGTTGAGGTCGTCGGTAATGTGCACCAGCTCCGGATCGAGCGGGCTGATCATACCGGCGTCCATCACCGGACCGTTAAGCCAGTCGAATAGGCCCTGCCAGTACTCGGTGCCCACCAAAACGAGCGGCATGCGCTTGACCTTGTGTGTCTGCACCAGCGTGAGCACCTCGAACATTTCGTCGAGCGTGCCAAAACCTCCGGGAAACACGATGGCGCCCGAGCTGTATTTGACGAACATGGTCTTGCGCACAAAGAAGTAACGGAAGTCCATGCCGAGGTTCACATATTTGTTGAGCCCATGCTCGTGCGGCAATTCAATGCCCAGGCCAACTGACTTGCCGTTGACACTTGCCGCTCCCCTGTTGGCCGCTTCCATGATGCCGGGGCCGCCACCGGTGATGACCGCCACGCCACGTTGTGCGATCTTGCGCCCGACGGTACGCGCCGCCTTGTAGAGCGGATCGGTCTTGGGCGTGCGAGCGCTACCGAAGATGGTCACAGCGGGCCCGAGCTCGGCAAGTGCGCCAAAGCCATCGACAAACTCGGCCTGGATGCGCAGCACGCGCCACGGATCGGCATGCAGCCAGTCGGTCGACTCCTCGGGCGCCAGCAGGTTGGCGTAGGTGTTGTCCTTAGGAATCATGGGGCCGCGCATGACCACGGGGCCGCGGCGGTACGTCTCGTCGTAGGCAGGCTCGCCCTCGACATTCTCGTTCTTAATCATGGGTACTCCTATCGAGAAAAAGAAAAACGGGCGGGGTCGACGCCATGCGCCAAACACCCGCCCGAACATCAACTATTCGGTATGGTACCCACGATGCATCAAGTGCTTGCAAGCTATCGGTCAGCGGTCGCGCAGACGGTGTTAGCGAACGTGATGACCGGCCGGCGCTCGCCCCTTGCCGTTGCCCGCGCTCTGCAAGCGCCCGCGCCGCTCTTAGTAGTCCACCGCCGCAGGACTGTTCATCCAGTCGCTCACAAACGCGCCGTAGCGGCCCTCGATAATGGCCTGGCGGGCACGCTGCATAAGGTTGAGCAGGTAGTAGATGTTGTGCATCGACAGCAGAATACCGCCGAGCATCTCCTTCTGCGTGACCATGTGACGGATGAGCGCGCGGCTGTAGCCGCCCGTGCACACCGGGCAGGTGCAGGTGGGGTCGATGGGACCGTCGTCGTGCGCAAAGCGGGCGTTGCGGAAGTTGAGGCGGCCTTCACTGGAGAACGCCGTGCCCATGCGGCCGGTGCGCGTCGGCAGCACGCAGTCGAACATGTCGATGCCCACGCCCACACCGCGCACGAGCGTGGTAGGGTTGCCGACGCCCATGAGGTAGCGCGGCTTGTGCTTAGGCATGTACTCGGAAACCAACGGCGCCAGCGTCTCGAACATGGTCTCGTGGTCCTCGCCCACCGAGTAGCCGCCGATGCCGTAGCCGGGGAAGTCGCCGCACTCCTCCAGGTGGCGCAGCGATCGAAGGCGCAGGTCCAGATGCATGCCGCCCTGGACGATGCCAAAGAGTGCCTGGTCATCGCGGGTGTGAGCCTTGTAGCAGCGCTCGGCCCACATACTCGACAGCTCAACGGCGCGCTCAACGTAGGCGCGCGTGGCGGGATAGCCCGGGCACTGGTCCAGCTGCATGCAGATGTCGGAGCCGAGCTTCATGGCGATTTCCATGTTGTCCTCGGGCGTCCAGAACACGTGGCGACCGTCGTAGTCGTTGACGATAAAGCGTACGCCCTCGTCGGTGAGCTTGACGGCGTCGTTGTGGCTGAAGACCTGGAAACCGCCCGAATCGGTGAGGATGGGGCCGTGCCAGTTCATAAATTTGTGCAGTCCGCCCAGTTCAGCGATGGTGTCCTCGCCGGGGCGCATGGACAGGTGGTAGGTGTTGGCGAGCACGATCTGCGCACCGAGCTGCTTAACGGTCTCGGTGGGGATGCCCTTGACGTTTGCCTTGGTGCCCACGGGCATAAAGATCGGCGTCTCGATGTCGCCGTGCGGGGTGTGCAGCACGCCGGCGCGCGCGTGCGTCGTCGGATCCTCGGCGATCAGGTCGAATTTAAAAAGGGTCTGGTCCATAAACTGGAACTCCTTGGTTGCGGTTCATACGCAAACCATTATACGGGCAACCCGCAAGAAGCACCGACTCGACAGAAACTGGCGCATTAAACAACTAGTCGTTAGGGACATTCTTAAACGACTACATCCAACAGCCAAGGCAACGCCGATGTTATGGCACCGACAGCGAAAACCCGCCAGAGCGAGCAAGGTGCCTTGAAACAAGGCGGCATTGATCTTTTGATCATGCCGCCGAAGTTGAAAGGCAGATTGCCGCTCTGGCGGGTTTGCAGCGTCAACTGGTTACGCGGTTTGGTAAAACCGCGTAACCCCTAAGGCCGCTGGCCCATGCCACCCTCGAGGGTGACGGTCTCGCCGTTCATATACTTAAAGTCGGGGCCGCAGAGCTGAACGACCACGCGGCCGATCTCCTTCTCGACGTCGCCGTAATGGCCCGCCGGCGGCATGTGAACGTTGGCCTTGAACGCCTCGGGATAGGCGTCCTGGAAGTTCTCGAGCGCAGCAGTCCAGGCAAGCGGGCACACGATATTGACGTTGATGCCGTCCTTGCCCCACTCGTTGGCGGCGACGCGGGTCAGGCCGCGGATGCCCTCCTTGGCAGCGGCGTAGCTGCACTGGCCGTAGTTGCCAAACAGGCCGGCGCCCGAAGCAAAGTTGACCACGGAGCCCTTGGTCTCCTTCAGGTGCGGATAGGCCTTCTGCATGTACAGGTAGGTGGCATACAGGCCAGAGTAAATGGCCAGGTTAAACTGGTCCATAGTGTGGTCGGCGATGGTCACACCCGAGGCGCTGGCCTGAGCGTTGTTGACGACGGCGTCGATGCGACCGAACTCCTCAATCGCCTTGTCGATAACGTTCTGCACGACGGCCTCGTTGTCCTGGCCGGCGGAGACATCGGCCTGGACAGGCAGAACCTTGACGCCGTACTCAGCCTCAAGAGACTCCTTGGCAGCTTCGAGCTTGGCGACGTTACGACCGGTGATAACGAGGTTCGCGCCCTCCTTGGCAAAAGCGATATCGATACCGTAGCCGATGGAGCCAGCGGAGCCGTCCTTGAGCGTGGCCTTGCCGCCGCCGGTGACGATCACGGTCTTACCAGTGAAAAGTCCCATACAAAGTCCTTTCGAATCGCGACGGGCACGCCCGCCGACTGCGCGCATCCAACTTCACGCGCCAAAAGCTGAAATGCAACTTTAGCGGGTTCAAGTGAAAAATAAAGCCCGTGGTAGGCGAACGGCATAACGTTTTTCGGCGAAGGGATTGTCAAGTACAAACTGGGTAGAGCGGCCGAGTTTTTGCTATCGGCGCGAGCCATCGAACACGTTTTGAAACTTTGCTGCGGGGCGCGGGATGTCGGCGCGAGACTTTATCATAGGGTGACAAACAACGATGAGGAGCACATGCCTATGACAGACGAGCTGGACCCCCAGACTCAACAGCATATTGATGATTCCGCAGACACCATTGACGACTGCGATACTTCTACCAGCAGCGATGGCGGCATTGATGCCGCTGTCGGGGAGGCTCCTGCCGCCGCAGACGAGGCCGCAGACGCTAATGTCGCCGCAGGACAAGACAAAGAAGAGCAGCTAGAGCAGCCGGACCCGAGCGACACTGAGCCCAAGGCCGAGAACGCTCCGCAAGTAGCGGGCCCCATCGAGGTGTCTTCGGAAGAAGAGCTCGACGCCGTCATGGACTCCATGATGGATGCCGTCAAAGCGATGAAGGACGCTGTCGCCGATGCCGATGTCGACGCCGAGGAGGAGGAAGCCGCCGAGGCTGCCTCGACGTTTGTGCCCGGCGAGACCCCGGTTGCCGACCAGGGCAGCACCATGCCCTCGTTCCTGCAACTCGAGCACCCCACGATCGGCGCCGATGCGGTCGACCCGCACGCAGCGGGCTTTTCCGTGATCGAAGGCGGCACCGGCAATATCGCCGCGCCGCAGACTGCCGACACGAATGCCGCCGAGGCCGCGCACCCGACCACCCCGCATGCTCCCGCCACGAGCCTCGACCTGGGGAGCGCCGTCTCGAACACCGCTAACGCCGTGGGCACTTTTATCGCCCAGGGCGCGTCGGCCATGCGCGAGATGAACGCCGCCAAGAAGGCACTCGCCGATGCCCGCGCCCATTTAGCCGAGCTTGAGCAGCGCATCGCCGACCAGGCAGAGGAGCTCGAGACGCGCCGGGATATCGCAGGCCGCTACGATCAGATCATCGCCGACCAGCGCCAGGCAATCGCCACGGCACAGAAGACCGCTGCGGCAGCTGAAATTAACCGTGATGCCCATGCCGCCAAAGCGACGGAGCTCAAGGGCCAACTCGAGCAAATGAAGGCAGAGGACGATGCGACCGAGCTCCGCCTGAAGGCTGCACTCGACGCCGTGGAAGCCCGCGAGGCGAGCTCGCGCGAGACCGGCAACCGCCTCGTTCGTCGCCTTGAGGATTCCAAGCGCATCCGCGACAAAGTGAAGGCCGAGCGCGATGCCGGTATCGCCGCCGCACGACAAACTGCCGATGCTACGCGCGCACAGCTCGAGACCTTGCGTCGCGAGTATGCCGAGCTGCAGCGCAACCCTTCGGCAAATCCCGCCAATTACACCGTGCGCACCAGCGAGTTGTCTATGCAAATCTCCGACGCTGCCGACGCCCTCCGCAAGGCCGAGGAAGATATTCCGCGCGTGACCGCCGATCTCGAGCATTCACTCGCCGCCGCCGAGCAGGCCGTCGAGCAGGCACAGGCCCCCATCGCCGACGCTAAACGAGCGCACCAGGCCGTAACGGCTGAGGCAGATGCCGCGCGCGACGAGTTGCAGTCCGCAAAAACTGCCGCCGCGACGCGCCAGCGCGAGCTGCGCGAAAAGATCGCCACACAGGACAAGGCACGCCGCGAGCAAGAGCAGGCCATCGCAAACGCCCGGGCAGATGCCGCGCATGCGCAGTCGATTATCGAGCAGGCGACCGAGGTGCACGACCATCCCGAGATCACCGAATCGCTCGCCGGGTCCTTGGCACGCGACAAGGCCGAGCATACCGAGACCGAGCGCGAAGTTGCCCAACTCGAAGCCGCCGAAGACGACGTGCGCAAGCGAACCCGCGACTCACGCATCAAATTCACCGGAGCCATCGCCTGCATCATCGCCGCAATCCTGGTGATCATCGCAATCTGGCTGTTCATGAGCAAGTAAGCCGGTTGCCAAAAAAACGCCCCAACGCAGTTGCGGTGAGATAGTTCCTATTTAGCCTTCAAAAAGGCCAATTCAAGAACTATCTCACCGCAACTTATCTAGATTGATGCAAGGTAGTCGTTGGGGACGTTCTTAAACGACTAGTCGAACAAGAACGTCCCCAACGACTAGTCAAGTGCCAAGCGCCGCAAGAGTGTCCCCTTTGACTAGTCATTTAAGAACGTCCCCAATGACTACCACCAAGTGCCAAGTGAACCACGGCAACGCCAATGTTTTGGCGAAGTCAGCGAAAACGCCCCTAAGCGAGCAAGGTGACGTGAAAGAGGAGGGCATTGACCTTCTGGTCATGCCCGACGATTGAACGTCAGATTGCCGCTTAGGGGCGTTTG
>CAJLOU010000078.1 GCA_905208345.1 uncultured Collinsella sp. | reverse complement strand
CACCGGCAGACGACAGTCGCGCCATGCCAAAGTCGGTGAGCTTTACATTGCCCGAGTGGTCGATGAGCACGTTGGCGGGCTTAATGTCCAGGTGGAGTACGCCATTACTATGGGCGAAGGTGAGCGCCTGGCCTAGGGCATCGGCAATGGCCGCGGCCTCGTCAAAGGTAAGTGAGTGACCGTCCACGCGGTGCAAAAACTCGGCCAGCGACATGCCATCGACATATTCCATAACTAGGTAGGCATAGGCTGTGTCGTGCGTAAAGTCGATGACCTGCACGATGTTGGGATGTTGAAGCATGGCGGCAGTGTGCGCCTCGCGCAGGACATCCATGATGTCGCTGGCGGGCATGCCGACACCGTTAATAAGGGGGATGCGCTTAATGGCGACGCGGCGGCGCAGGTGCGTGTCGCGGCAGATCTCGATGGAGCCAAAACCGCCGGTCGCAAGTGTCTCGAGCGGCTGGTACCGCTTGAGCAGCTCGCGAGAGCTAGTGCCCTCCAAGGGAACGTCCGGCGAGAACCGGGCGGTATGTTGCGAGAAAAGCGGCATGGCCAACCCTCGTGCGTTTAAAGTTCGTTTGCGAGTGGCGGGCACGGGGCCGAGCCATTCGCGGTGGCATAGATGCTGCTAGTGTAGCACGCGCAGGTGGGCGACATTCAATTTAAGCTCCGTCTGGGGTCTGGACCTTGCGTCCGGCCTAGCGCTTCTTCTTGTTCTTCTTCTGCTTGCGCTGCTTGCCCTTGGTCTCCTGGGGCTTGTCGCCCTGCTTGGCCTCGGCGGCGGCCTTCTCGGCCTTCATTTTCTTCTTCTTGGTCTCGATGCGGAGTTTTTTGTTGATGCGCGCCTTAAGGAAGGGGCCGAACTGTTCGGCATCGCCACGGACGAAGGTGTCCTTGGGGATCGTCACGCCCTGGTCGGCGAACATGGCCACAAAGATGCGCTCGCCGTCGAGCACGTGGTCGAGCTTGTCAAACGGGAAGAACTGTGACTTGCCGCTCTTGCCCCAAACCATCAGGCCGTCCTCGTTGGCGGCGACGCGGCGATAGCGGCCACCCATGGACTCGTCGGCCTCGACGGCGTCGATAAAGTCGCGGGCGAGGGTGTGGTGCAGGTTTTTGCTCCACCAGGCCAAAAAAGCGCCGAACACGATCAGCACGACGCCGAACTTGATCCAGCTGCCGCCGGCCACCAACATGCCGATGCCGATGAGCGCGGCAATCGCGGCGGCGACGTACAGGGAGCCACGGCGCCTGGGTGAGGCGACCAGGCGCGCAAAGTCGGTGACCAGGTCGTTTTCGTACTGGTACTCGTTGAGGTACAGAATGCCGTCATCGGCCGCGGCCTGCTTCTCGAGCGCGACCTCGACCTGGTCGGCTGCTTCGGAGGGAACGAGGTTGCTCTCTGCGTCTGCCATGCTCTTTGGACTCCTATCGCGGCGGGCTCGCCGTACGGGTTATTATGAATGCAGTATGCCGTGCGACCGCATGGCCGTCGCGGCAACAAGACTCAGTATACCCGGGGGAGCACCCATGGAATCGTTGTACCGAAAGTATCGCCCGCTCACCTTCGACTCCGTGGTGGGCCAGCAGCATATCGTCTCGACGCTCGAGCACGCCATCACCGAGGGGCGCCTGTCCCACGCCTACCTGTTCTGCGGACCGCGCGGCACGGGCAAGACCACCATGGCGCGCATTCTGGCCAAGGCGCTGCTGTGCCGCAATGCCGAGGCGGCGCGCGCCGAGGGTGCAAGCGGCTGCATGCCCGACGGTACTTGCGAGGAGTGCGAGCTCATTGCCGAGGGTAACCACCCCGATGTCTACGAGCTCGATGCCGCAAGCCGTACCGGCGTGGACAACGTGCGCGAGGAGATCATCAACTCCGTCAACTTTGCCCCAGTGCGCGGCAAGTACAAGATCTATATCATCGACGAGGTCCACATGCTCACGACGGCGGCGTTCAACGCGCTGCTCAAGACGCTTGAGGAGCCGCCGGCACACGTGATCTTTGTGCTGTGCACCACCGACCCGCAAAAGATTCTGGAGACCATTCTCTCACGCTGCCAGCGCTTCGATTTCCACCGCATCGGCAACGAGGATATCGAGCATCGCCTGTCTTACGTGTGCGAGCAGGAGGGCTTCGATTACGACGACGAGGCACTCGCCATTGTGGCGCGCCATGCCAAGGGCGGTATGCGCGACGCGTTGTCCACGCTGGAGCAGCTGAGCGTCTTTGGCAACGGTTCTGTGCATGCGGACGACGCCCGCTCGCTTTTAGGCGAGGTTTCGGACCAGATTCTGGGCGAGTTTTCCCGCGCCATTGCCGATCGCGATGTTGCCGAGCTCTATGGACTGATCCGTGCGCAGGTCGAGGAAGGAAACGACCTGCTGGAGCTGACGCGCGACCTGGTGGCGCATGTGCGTGACGTGTACGTTGCCTGCGTTGCCGGTGCCCGTGCCGAGCTGTTTGAGGGTGGCTCCGAGCAGGCCGAGGCGCTTGCTGCCGAGGCCGCTGCCTTTGGCGAGCATCCTGCCGACCGCCTGGCCCGTGTGCTGACAGTGCTTGACGATGCCGCACTGGAGATGAGGGGCGCGAGCGACGTGCGCCTGGTGCTCGAGATTGCCTGCACGCGTCTGGCACGTCCCGAGGCTGATATAACGATTGAGGCATTGGCCGAGCGCGTGGCACGCCTGGAGGCCATGGTTGCCAATGCCGCCGTGCCGGCGAGCGTGGCTGCTGCTCAGGCCGCCGCGCCTGCCGCATCCGTATCCGCTGCTGCCCAACAGCCGACGCTCATTTCGGGCGCCCGTGCTGCCGCTCCGGCGGCATCCGCTGCCCCTGCTGCTACGTCCGCGCGCCAGGGTGGCATGCCTTGGGACCGCGGAGCTGCTGTTCCGACTGCCCAGCCTGCGCCCCGTTCTGCGTCCGTGTCAGCCTCCAAGCCTGCAGCGCCTGCGCCTCAGCCCGTTGCGGCTCCGGCTTCCGCGCCTGCTGCATCGACCGTGTCGGTGTCCAAGCCCAACAACGCCGCCCAGGTTGCCGCCGCCGGTGCTGCCGAGACCCCCGCGGTCGAGGACGCCGGCGAGCTGCAGCGCAAATGGGCCGAGGTTGTCGAGCGTGTCAAGGCGCGTCAGGCTTCCTACGCAGGGCTTTTGCTCAACGCCCGCGCCACGGCCGACGACGGCTCCAAACTCACGGTCTCGTTCCCCGCGGGTTCGACTTTTGCCATTAAGATGCTCGGTCGCGCCGATACGCAGTCGGTGGTTCTGCCGACGGTCTGCGCGGTCTTCGGTCGTCGCACCGTCGGCTACGTCCTGGATGGAGGTGGCACGCCGGCTCCTCAACATGAGGAGCATTCTCCATCTGCACGGGCTGCGGCATCTGCGGACCCGCAACCCGTGTCCTCGGCGGCCCCTGTATCCTCGAGCGCCAGCGCGCCGCAGCAGCAGGCGGCGCCGGTAGCGGCATCGACCCCGTCGGCGCCTAAGCCCGCGGCGCCCAAACCGGTTACTCCGACACCCGCGCCCAAGCCCGCCTCGCCCGCTCCCAAGTCGTCTGACCTGGGCAAAGCCCCCTGGCTACGCTCCGACAACCCCGCCGGCGCTCCTGCCACGGGTAAGCTCCCGACCGAGCCCGCACCCCGTGCGCCCGAGCGCTCGGCTGCCCCCAAGGCTCAGCCTGTCGCGCAGTCCGTGCCGTGGGAATCCGAGCAGGTGCCCTACGACGACGCTATGGTCGGCGGCTTCGCTGGCGATGCGAGCGGGGACGATCTGCCTCCGTTCGACGTGCCGGGTGCGACGCCCGCGCCCAAGTCCGCTGTAGCTGCCCCCAAAGAGGAGGACGCTCCTGCAGCTCCCTGGGAGTCCAACCCCGGCGCCGGCAGCCCCTTCGGCCACCAGGGCGCAGCCCCGAGCATCCCGCAGACCGAGGACGAGGCCAAAGCCCTCATCCGTAGCGTCTTCGGTCAGTCCACCATCTTCAAACCGGTGGAGTAGCTGCGCAGGCGGGTATACTGCTCAAGAAGAGGACCCCTTGTCCGGGCGCATCTGTATTTCGGACATGTGTAGTGTGGTGCCGCGTATCTCGCATTCGAGCAGACAGGTGCGTGACGGTCGCCCTAGGATGCTGAGGTCGATACGATACGTCGCACGACTGTCCGTGTACTCGACTTGCTCGGCGTTGAGGGTTGCTCCGATTGTCAAGAAAGCGCCTGGTTCGGCATCGACAATCTTGGAGTCCTTTATCTTGACCTTGAACTCTTGGTAGAGGGACGGGCTGTTGTAGTAAATGGTTCGAGTTCCGTCGGTGCACTCATCGGTCGCTTCCCATTTGACGATGGGCTGGTCCGAGCTGGCTATCAGCAGTTCTGCTCCAAAGGCTATGGCATGGGTGATGACAACCAGCAATGCCCAGCCGACAAAGAGATAGAGAACCACATATGCAACGGGGTGTTTTGAGCGGATGTTTTGGAGCACGTCGGGGGCATTCATGGGGTACCTCCAAATTGCTATCTATGGCAATCAAATTATACCTCGCCGTCATGAGCGCCGCCTCGAGTAGTGGCTCGGCATTTAGCCATTTAGTGGTACGCATTAAATGTCGGATTCCGGCTCTACAAGATTTAGCTTTAAATATTATGCAGATGCGAATTATTCAACTTTGCATAATCTATGTGTGCGTCTTGCGCTCCAGGACATGTATATCGACTGAGGTAACACGTCCGCCCCGCTCGCTGGCCTCGCGCCGTGGTACGATTTTTGAGTTTGAAAGTCCCGCCGTGCTCCGGCTGCCCTTGCAGCTCGGCGTGCGGCCGCACGTAAAGGAGTCATCATGGCCGGTATGAACATGCAGCAGATGATGAAGCAGGCTCGCAAGATGCAGGAGCAGCTTGCCGCCGCGCAGGAGAACCTCAAGTCCCAGACCGTCGACGCCTCTGCCGGCGGCGGCATGGTCAAGGTGACCGTTAACGGCGAGATGGAGCTCGTCAACCTCACCATCGATCCCGATGCCCTCGATCCCGAGGACGTCGATATGCTGCAGGATATGATCATGGCTGCCGTTAACGAGGCCGTCCGCGGCGTCAACGAGCTCGCCAACAAGCAGATGGGCGCCATCACCGGCGGCCTCAACATCCCGGGCATGCCGTTCTAAGACACGCATATATATGAGTGCCAACCACAGTCTGCAAAAACTGCTCGATGAGCTGGGCCGTCTGCCGGGCATTGGTCCCAAGTCGGCCCAGCGCATCGCCTATTACCTGCTGGAGGCCGACGCCGAGGAGGCGCGCCGCCTGGCCGAGGCCATCCTGGAGGTTAAGCAGGAGGTCCACTTTTGCAGCCGTTGCTTTAACTACGCCACGGCCGACGAGTGCTCCATCTGCCAGGACCCGATGCGCGATACCACTCGCATTTGCGTGGTGGGCGAGCCGCGCGATGTCCAGGCGATTGAGCGCACGGGCAGCTATCACGGTCTCTACCACGTATTGGGCGGCGTGATCAGTCCCATGGACAAGATTGGCCCCGAGCAGCTGCACATTCGCGAGCTGCTGGCACGCTTGGGTCACGAGGATATCCATGAGGTCATCATCGCCACCAACCCCAACATCGAGGGCGAGACCACGGCGAGCTATCTGGCCCGTACCATCAAGCCGTTGGGCGTCGAGGTGTCGCGTCTGGCAAGCGGCCTTCCCGTGGGCGGCGACCTGGAGTATGCCGACGAGCTTACGCTTGGCCGCGCCATCGAGGCCCGTCGCGCGATTTAGGTGGCGAGCCTGCTCCTGCCGTATGTTTTCCTCGCGACGCACGGGGTAGCCATAATTTCCCCGTGCGACTGTAAGTTTGTTGTGCAACAAAGATGCTTCGCGTCCGCTTATCGCATGGATGCTTCCACTCGCATCCTAAATTTGCCCATTCGTTGCGCAACCTTTTGGGTTCGCTGATACACTCAAATATGGATTCGAATGAATGCGCCGCTCCCGAGCGGCGTGTTTTTGTTGGAGGAGAACGCATGCGGCCCGGTGGCACTCAGACAAAGCGCGGCGCCGCGGTGCGCATGCGACGCCGACTGGGCTTGGCGCCGCGGGCGTACGCACTGCTGTCTTGCTCGCTGGTGCTGGTCATAGCTGGTGTTTCTGCCTATGGCATGACCGTGCCGTCCATGATGCAGGCACATGCCGCACGCGAACCGCGCGTGGGGCATGAGGTCAAAAGTGATCTGGGCACCACGACTGGATATGCTTGGGCAAGTGTGGTCGCGCATATTGTGTTTGGCGCCGACGACGCGGACGGCGCCGAGGCCCCGGACAACGAAGTCACGCTTGCCAATGGCAAAACCATCGTGCTCACCAACACCAAGATCATCGATCGGTTGTCCAACAATAGCGTGGCGGCAACGGTGAATAAGGTCGAGCGGCAGAAGGAGCAGGACGCCCAGCAGTCCGGAAAGCCCGGTAGCTCGGATACTTCTGGCTCCGGCTCGGATTCGTCGAGTTCGGGCGGCGGCTCTGGGTCGGGTTCCTCTGCCGGAGGGTCTGGAAACGGCGGCTCGACGGGCGGCAACGCTGACAACGATGCAAACTCCGGTGGCCTTTCCGCTGCTGAGGAAGAGAGCATTCACAGTTGGCTTGTGACCAAGTACAACATGCTCGACGGCTATGTTTCTCGTGCCAATGACGTGGTCTCGACCTATAACTCTACGGGAGATCCCAGGCCGTGCGACAGCCTGGTCGGGGAGATGTTTGTCATTCGAGCCGAGTTTGGTCGTCAGACATTCTCGCCCCGGTCAAAGTGGTATCAGCAGTATGCCAATCTGTGGGGCTGTTACACCAACCTATGTCAATGGGTCGGCCATTACGGCGATGATGACGTCGCGCTCGGTAACTTCAACAATAACGTGGCGGCGCTTGTCCTATGATGACCGATCTTGCATCCGCTGCAGTCCAATCGCTCGGCTGCGACCCCATGGTCGGCCTGCGTCTGGCGCGCGTCGACGGATTTGAGCCCGCTGTCGCGCTCGGCCAAGACGAGCTGTCTGCCTATGTGCGTCGCTTTTCGATGCTCTTTGCCGACGACACTACCATGCGCCGTGGCGGTATCGGCCGCGTGACGCGTGCCGTCAACGCCCAAGGCGAGGCCGTGGCACTCAAACAGCTCATCTTGCCGACGCGCGATGAGTTCGACGACGATGCCGTCCATGAGGCGCTGGTCGCCAAGTTCAAAGCGGCATTTCGCGAGGAATATGAATGCCATCGCGCCCTTTCGGGCCTTAAGGGCTTTCCCCGCCTCTATGGCTGGGGCGAGGTTGACGGTGTGCCTGCAATTGTCATGGAATGGGTCGAGGGCGAGACGCTCGCCCGCTTGCGCTCGCGCTTTGCCGTGGACGATGCCGGCCGCCTGTCGCCGCTTGTGGCGGCGCGCTTGGGGCGCGACCTGTTCGACCTGCTCTGCCGCATGAGCCTGGTGGGGGAGGGCTTTGTCCATCGCGATATCTCGCCCGCTAATATTATGGTGCGTACGGCGCGTCTACCGCTTGACCGGCAGCTTGCCGAGGGCACCTTTGACCTGTGCCTGATCGACTTTGGCTCGTCGCTGGCGCTCGAGCCCGCCTCTGCGGTGGCCGGCACCGGCGGCAAGGCGTCGTTTACCGAGCGCTATGCCACGCTGCGTCGCGCGACGGTTGCCTATGCCCCGCCCGAGATGCTCACCGACGATATTCCCGACCTGCGCGCTTTACGTATGTCGCCGGCGATTGACGTCTATGCCGCGGCAAGCACGGTTTACGAGCTCATTGCCGGCGTCGCGCCATACGAAGCCGCGCCGAGCACTTCGGGCGCCTCGGGTTCGCGCAAAAAGACGCGCGACATCGCGAGCCCCTACCGTCTCAAGATGGACACGCGGCCCGACTATCCCATTGGTGCCCATGCGCCCGGTTGTGATTTGACTCAGCTGCTTCGTCGTGAGCCCGATGTGGCGCTCGCTGCGGCCGAGCAGGCCCAGCAGCTAGGGCTTGAGCCGGATTCCGAAGAGCTACGCGATGCGCTGGCGTTTGTCGATGCCCAGCTGTTCGACGTGGTGATGGCCTGTCTGTCCAGCCATCAAAAAGATCGTCCCGAGCCGGCAGCGGTCGAGGCGGCGCTCTCGGCGTTTTGTGACCACTATGCGCAAAATGTCGATCGTTCGCTCCGCGGCGAGCCGCTCACGCCGTGCCCCATGGATGCGTCTGGCCGCGCGGTTCGTCGCGCGGCGATGATCGGTGCGGCGGTCGTTTGCAGCGTGGTTTGGGCTGTGGTCGTGGTTTCGGCCGCGCTGCTGGCGTCGGGCGCTCGCGTGACGGCGACTTTGGGATCGCTCGTGTGGTCTGGGTCGCTACCGGGTATTATTGCCGCACTGGCGTTGGCGCTGCCAGGCATAGCCGGCGTTGCCGCGGGGGCACTTGCGCGCGATCGGCGCTCGGGGTTCCTGCAGGGTGTGCTTGCGCTTTCTGCCTGCGAGGTTCCGGTGCTGGTTGTGGCTGCATGTAGCGTATTTTCCCAACGCGCCGTGATGGGCGGCCTTGTTGCCGCTCTGGTTGCAACCTATACGCTTACGTGGTTTTTGCTTGCGATGGGCTTTGCCTTTGAACTTCCCGTTTCGGCACCGCGACGCACAAAAGCCCAGATGGCGACTCCGCTTGCCGGTGGAGCCGCAGCTGCCCGTACTTTTGGCGGACCTGTCGAAGTATCGTCCGATTCTATTTCTACGACCAAGGAGGCCTAGGTCATGGCATCTCAAGTTGAGCTCACCCCATGCGGGGCCATGTTTGACATCTTTAAGCGCGCGGCGCATCTGAGCCATATCGAGCTGTGCGGCTTGGTGCTTTCGTCCCGTCCGCTCGCCGACGGCCGCAGCCCGCAGAGCCGAGCCGCCGATCGCTCTTGGGTTTCCCGCTTTATCGTTCGCGCGCCGGTCGGCACGCTTCAGCAGCGCTACTTTGCCGAATACGGTACCTCGGCTGCGCGCATTATGTCGCAACTGGCCCTGCGCCAGCGAAATCCCATGGACTCCACGGCTGTGATCAATATGGTGTGCGGTCCTGCAGGTGAACCGATGGTACGCGCGCTCGAAGAGTGCCACCAGGACACGAATCTCTATCGCAACGCGCTCGATCGCCTGTCCCAGGCGGCGGAACTCATGCCCGCCGAGCGCGCCGAGGCCGTGCTGGTGCTGTTTGTCGCCGTCGGTTGTTCGGCGGATGTGCGGTCCTCGGTGAACTATGCCATCGACTACGCGCACGCGACCTGTGGCGGAGGCACATCCACGCCGCGTTCGCTTGGCATGTCGATGACCGCGGGCGAACGCGAACCCGCCCCGGCGCACCCCTTGGGCTTGCTGCGCGTACAAAACAGTTTTGTCGTGAGCGCCCCGCGCTGGATTCAGCCGAGTGAGCAGGGTGTTGAGATTGGCGCGCTGGCCACTGGCGAGGGCGATATTACCGACGTCGGCGACGATGTCTCGGCCCGCCATGCCCATATCTGGTGCGATGCTCAAAATATCTGGCACGTCGAGGACTTGTCGTCCACCAACGGAACCGTGGTGGTAAACGGGGCCACGCGCGTCTGCATTCAGGTCGAGCCCGGCCGTTCCGCCCAACTCAATCCCGGCGACGAGCTCAAGCTCGGCGAATCCACTACCTACGCCATCCTCTTCGGTGCCCTCTAGCCGGCAGATGGGGACGTTCCTTTTAATATGAGCAGGACATTGTCAAGAGGCAAAATCGGGCCT
>CAJLOU010000077.1 GCA_905208345.1 uncultured Collinsella sp. | reverse complement strand
CGGCCCATGGTGTCGGTCATGCCGTAAGAGGCAGGGCCGGCGCCCATGTTGTCCGGGTGCAGGGTACGGCCAGTGCCGCCACCAGAAGCGACGGAGAAGTACTTCTTGCCAGCCTCGATGCGCTCCTTCTTGTAGGTGCCAGCGACGGGGTGCTGGAAGCGCGTGGGGTTGGTGGAGTTACCGGTGATCGAGATGTCGACGTTCTCGTGCCACATGATGGCAACGCCCTCGCGGACGTCGTCGGAGCCGTAGCAGTTAACGGCAGCGCGGGGACCATCGGAGTAGGGGATGGTCTCGACGACCTTGAGCTCGCCCGTGTAGTAGTCGAACTGGGTCTTCACATAGGTGAAGCCGTTGATGCGGGCGATGATCTGGGCGGCGTCCTTGCCCAGACCGTTGAGGATAACGCGCAGCGGCTTCTTGCGAGCCTTGTTGGCGTTCAGAGCAAGACCGATAGCGCCCTCGGCGGCAGCGAAGGACTCGTGGCCGGCCAGGAAGGCGAAGCACTCGGTGTCGTCGGAGAGCAGCATAGCGCCCAGGTTGCCGTGGCCCAGACCGACCTTACGGTCCTCGGCGACGGAGCCGGGAACGGTGAAGGCCTGGATGCCCTCGCCGATGATGGCGGCAGCCTCAGAAGCGGACTTGGCGCCACGCTTGACAGCGAGAGCGCAACCGAGGGTGTAGGCCCACTCGGCGTTCTGGAAGGCGATGGACTGGGTGTTGTTGACGATCTCACGCGGGTTGAAGCCCTTGTCGGTGCAGATCTGCAGAGCTTCCTCGAGGGAGGCGATGCCGTTGTCGGCGAGGCACTTGTTGATCTTGTCAGCGCGGCGCTCGTAACCTTCGAACGTAACAGTCATAGTTATTTCCCTCCCTTTCTACTCGTGAACCGGGAACACGCTGGCGACGGAGTGAGTCTCCTCGTCGGTGCGCGGGTCGATGTACTTGGCAGCGTTCTCCCACTGACCATAGTGGCCCATAGCGCCAGCGATGGCCTCCTCGGGGGTCTTGCCGGCCTTGACAGCGTCGGTGAACT
This sequence comes from uncultured Collinsella sp., assembly GCA_905208345.1. Lineage (GTDB taxonomy): Bacteria > Actinomycetota > Coriobacteriia > Coriobacteriales > Coriobacteriaceae > Collinsella. Next base: position 8,799 of record CAJLOU010000077.1, on the reverse strand, counting down.
TGCCGAGGTTCAGGAACTCGAACGCGATGATCTCGTTCTTGTCGTTGAGAGCCATGCGGGTGACGTAGCCCTGAGCGAGCTCGAGGTAACGAGCGCCCTTGGCCTTGGTGCCGAACATGGTGCCGACCTGAGAGCGAAGGCCCTTGCCGAGGTCGTCGAGGGAGGCGCCCACGGGCAGGCCGCCCTCGGAGAACGCGGTCTGGCTGCGGCCGTAAACGATCTGCAGGAAGATCTCGCGCATAGCAACGTTGATGGCGTCGCAGACAAGGTCGGTGTTGAGGGCCTCGAGGATGGTCTTACCGGGAAGGATCTCGGAAGCCATGGCGGCAGAGTGGGTCATGCCCGAGCAGCCGATGGTCTCAACGAGGGCCTCCTCGATGATGCCGTCCTTGACGTTCAGCGTGAGCTTGCAGGCGCCCTGCTGAGGTGCGCACCAACCCACACCGTGCGTAAGACCGGAGATGTCGGAAATCTCCTTAGCCTGGACCCACTTGCCCTCCTCGGGGATGGGTGCGGGGCCGTGGTATGCACCCTTGGCAACGGGGCACATGTTCTCCACTTCCTGTGAGTACTGCATGCCTCTCCTCTCTATCGTGTTGGCGTCCCGTCTGGGGGCCGTGGCTGGCGATTGCCGGGCGACCCTTCGAAAGGGACATGACATGCAGCCCCTATAATACCGCGAAATGCACGGAATATTCGGCGAACGGCTCAGTTTTCGTAGCGAGAAGTCCGGAAGTTTTAATTGAAACGGTTTAACTCTATGTTCTGTGGTCGCGAACTTCCGTAGAGGGGGTCCGTCTTGGGCAAGCTATTGGTCAGCTCTTGTAAGCATTGCGGGGGTTGACCTGTTGCAACGGTGCCGTTCGCCGCCTGATTACTGCCTTTGGCCGCGCGAGTGTATTGTTTTGCGTGAATGTTTTGATGGCACGCTTCAATCGTGCTGTATTGGATGGCAAGCAGATCCCGGCGAAGGGAGCGCCATGCAGCGCGTTTGGAGAACGGTTACCGGCTTTTACCATGTCTGTGCCCGCGCTACGGGCAAGCGGCTCATCTTTGAGGGCGATGACGACCGGTGGGAGTTTTTGGAGCTGATGCGCAAGTGCTGCCGCGAGGAGGGCGTGACGGTTATCGCCTGGTGCCTTATGGGCAATCACGTGCATTTGGTGCTTGCAGATTACGAGGACAGGATGAGCGCGGCGATGCACCGTCTGCTTTTGACGCACGCGCGGCGGTTCAATAAACGCACGGGGCGCACAGGCCATCTGTTCCAGAACCGTTTTGACCGGCGTTCGCTCGATACCGATTGGCAGGTGATGGAGGCTATTCGCTCCGTACACGCCGATCCGCAGGAGGTGGGCATCAGTCTCATTGAGCGTTATCCCTGGAGCAGCTTTGCGGAGCATTTGTGCGCTTACGACGGTGACGCGGCCGATGTCGCGAGGGGATTTTCTGATCCTTCTTGCGTGCTTGAGCTTTTTGGTTCTGCCGAGGGCTTTATTGCCTATTCGCTTTCGACGCCCGCGGGCAGTGAGCCAGCGCTGTGCGATATGAAAGAGACAGAGTGGGAACGCCACGCCTTTGCCGGCAAGATGGCGAAGAGCCTCGGGGTTCCGCTCAACGGGGTTAAAACTGCACCGCCGGCGCAGCGCGATACCGTTATTGTTGGATTGAACAATGCCGGCTTTACGGTGCGCCAGATTGAGCGGTATACCGGGATTGGCAAAAGTACCGTCTCTCGTATCGTGCGCGCTTATGCGCGGGTGAAGGCACAGGCTGAGCTCTCGGAATAGAAAATGGCCGAACCGCTCTTGTCAAGCGATTCGGCCAACAAAAATCTTAAGATTTGGGATAAATACTACTGATTATTATGTCCCGTGAGCATGCCGTCGAGGGTGCGCCAGGCGAGCTCGGCGCACTTGACGCGGGCGGGCATGTGCGAGATGTCCTGGAGCTGGGCGGCTTCGTCCAGGTCTTCCAGGTCCTCCTCGGAGAGCTTCTCGCCGCGGATCATGGCGAGGAAGAGCTCTGCCAGGCGGCGAGCTTCCTCGACGGTCTCGCCGGTGATGAGGTCGGCCATGATGTCGGCACTGGCCTGACTGATGGCGCAGCCGTGGCCGGTAAAGGAGGCCTCCTCGATCACGCCGTTCTCGACGCGCAGCTGCAGGGTGAGCTCGTCGCCGCAGCTGGGGTTGATGCCGTCGTGCTCGTGCGTGGGAGCATCCATCTCGTACTTATAGTCGGGGTGCGAGTTGTGCTCCATAAATGTGGTGGAGGTGTACAGATTACCCATTGAACGTGCTCCAAACGTGATGCAGGCCGGCGATGAACTTGTCGATGTCGGCCTTGTCGTTGTAGAAGGCCACGCTGGCGCGGCAGCAGGCAAGGTTCTCGACGCCCAGCCAGGTGAGCAGCGGCTGCGCGCAGTGGTGGCCGGCGCGGATGCAGACGCCGTCCATGTCCATGATGCTCGCGACGTCGTGCGGGTGGATGCCCTTGACGTTAAAGCTCACAACGCCGTGGTGGTTGTCCCAATAGATGGAGCCGATGATCTGGACAAAGTCGAGCTGCATGAGTTCGCCCATCAGGTAGTGGACGAGTGCCTGCTCGCGGGCCTGGATGTTCTCGTAACCCACGGTGTTGACCAGGTAGTCGAGTGCCGCACCCGTGGCGAAGATTCCGGCGGCGTCCTGCGTGCCGGCCTCGAACTTCTCGGGGACGGGCGCCCAGACGGCGTCCTGCTCGGTGACAGAGTCGATCATTTCGCCGCCGGTGAGCATGGGCGGCATGGCGTTGAGCAGGTCCATCTTGCCCCACAGCACGCCGATGCCCATAGGGCCCATGGCCTTGTGTGCGCTAAAGGCAAAGAAGTCGGCTCCCAGGTCGGCCACATCGACCGGCATGTGCGGCAGCGACTGCGCACCGTCGACGACCAGGTAGCCGCCGTACTTGTGCACGAGTTTGCCGAGGTTCTTGACCGGGTTCTCGACGCCCAGCACGTTGGAGACCTGGCCCACGGCCAGGATCTTGGTCTTGGGACCAACCTTGGCAAGAACTTCCTCGGTGGTGAGCTGGCCGGTCTTGGTGGGGTAGAGGTAGACGAGCTTGGCGCCGGTCTCGCGGCAGACCTGCTGCCACGGAATCAGGTTGGAGTGGTGCTCCATGATGGTAATGACGACCTCGTCACCGGGCTCGAGCACCGTTGGCGCAAAGCTCTTGGCGACCAGGTTGAGCGACTCGCTCGTGTTGCGGGTGAAGACGACCTCGTTGGCCCGGGGGGCGCCGATGAGGTTGGCAATCTGCTGGCGCACCTTCGCGATGGCCTCGGTGGCCTCGACGGACAGCGAGTACAGGCCGCGCAGGGGGTTGGCGTTCATGCGCTGGTAGAAGTCGCGCTCGGCGTCGAGCACGCAGGCAGGGCGCTGCGCGGTGGCGGCGCTATCGAGGAAGGCGATCTCGGGGTGCTGCTGGAACAGCGGGAACTGCGCCTTGTAGGGATTGGTCTCGATGTCTACGGTAGGCCAGCCGCGTGAGGCCTCGTCGCTGGCGTCGAGCTCCATAGGCTCCGGTGCGGTACAGGTGTCGCATTTAACGTGCTCGGTGTCGATCATGCGAGCTCCTCCTCGAAATTGTCGATCAGGTTGTTGCCCAAGCGGACGACGGCGGCGCGGGTGCGCTCGTCGGTCGCGGAAAGCGCAGCGTCCTCCAGCTTGGCACGGATGAACAGGTCCTCGGCGGCGTTTTGGTCAAGGCCGCGGCAGGCGAGGTAGAACAGTTGCTCGTCGCGGACGTGGCCGATGGTGGCTCCGTGGTTGCCGGCGACGTCGTCCTCGTCGCAGAGAATGACGGGAACGGTCTTGTTGTCGACGCCCTTGTTGGCCAAAAGCACCGTCTCGCGCTCGGTGCCGGTTGCACCCTTGCAACCGTGCACGAGGTCGATGGTGCCGCGGTAGACCTTCTTGGACGTGCCGGTCAGCACGCCGTTGGCGTCGATCTCGCACTCGGTCTTGCGACCGCGGTGGCGCAGCTCGTAGTTAAAGTCGCGCACCTGCTCTCGGGCGCCCAGGTAGTCAGTATCGATGGTGACCTTGGCGGTATCGCCCAGCAGGTCGCCGGCAAGGCCGGTGGCGCTGGCGCCGGCACCCAGGACGGTGTGCTGCACGTTGACGCGCGCGCCCTCGTCCAGGAACAGGCCGGTGTCGTCGAGCGCGATCCAGCTATCGTCGAGCGTCTGCGTGCAGGTCACGTTGACGGTGGCGTACTCGTGGGCGCACACGCGTAGCACGGATCCCACGACGCCTTGGCCGGCAACGGGAGAGTCCAGGGCAATAAGCAGATCGAGCGTCGACTGGGGACGGGCGACGACGTCGATGGCGGCGATGGCCGCGGCTGCATCGACACCGCTCACGCGCACGGTAACCGTGGCGTGCTTGTATGCGGGCACATCGATGACGATGCGCTTGGTGGCGTGGTCGGCCAAGTAGGTGTAGGCAGCCTCGCCCATGCCGGTCTCGAAGGCTTCAGCAGGGGAGAGCTCCTCCTCGAGCTTGATGGCACCGGCCTGGTAGATGGAGGTGGCGGGCACGTCAAGCTCGGTCTCGGGCGTGATGCGGGCGCGGTCGGCGGCGTCGCCGGGGGCGGAGGCGCGGCGCTCGGGGAAGCGCTCGGCCATGGCGTCCATGGCGGCGTTAAATGCGTCGGCAGCGCCGCGGAACTGCTCGTCCAAGCCCTCGACCTTAACAGCCTCGGTGGGAGCGGCGGCAAGCTCGTCAGAGAGCTCGAGCTTGGTCTGGTTCATCTTCAGCCAACCCCAAGTGGCAGCTGGCATCGCATTGACCTGCTCAAGGGTGGTAGCAGCGGTGTTCGTGGTCTGGTTCATTATCCGATCGCTCCTTCCATCTCGAGCTTGATCAGGTTGTTCATCTCGACGGCGTACTCCAGCGGCAGCTCCTTGGAGACCGGGTTGGCAAAGCCGTTGACGATCATGGTGCGGGCCTCTTCCTCCGAGATGCCGCGGCTCATCAGGTAGAACACCTTGTCGTCGCCGATACGTCCGATGGTGGCCTCGTGGCCGATGTCGACGTTCTTGGCGCGGATGTCCATGGCCGGGATGGTGTCGGAGCGGCTCTGGTCGTCGAGCATCAGTGACTGGCAGCTCACGGTTGCCTTGGAGCCCTCGGCCTTGGGCGTGGCAACGATAGAGCTGCGGAACGTCTGGATGCCGCCGCTCTTGGAGATGCCCTTGGTCTCGACGGTTGCCGAGGTCTCGGGCGCGTTGAGCACGACCTTGCAGCCGGTGTCGAGGTTCTGCCCGGCGCCGGCAAAGGTGATGCCGGTAAAGCTCGAGCGGGCGCGACGGCCGTTGAGCACGCTCATGGGATAGAGATAGCCCACGTGGCTGCCGAAGGAGCCGCTGATCCACTCGATGTCGCCGTCCTCGTCCACGCGCGCACGCTTGGTGTTGAGGTTGTACATGTTCTTGGACCAGTTCTCGATGGTCGAGTAGCGCAGGTGCGCACGCTTGCCCACAAAAAGCTCGACAGCGCCGGCGTGGAGGTTGGCCACGTTGTACTTGGGCGCGGAGCAACCCTCAATGAAGTGCAGGTCGGCATCGTCCTCGACGATGATGAGCGTGTGCTCAAACTGGCCGGCGCCCTTGGCGTTAAGGCGGAAGTAGCTCTGCAGCGGGAAGTCCAACTTGGTGCCCTTGGGCACGTAGACAAACGAGCCGCCCGACCATACGGCGCCGTGCAGGGCCGCAAACTTGTGGTCGGTGGGCGGGATGAGCGTCATAAACTTCTCGTGGATGAGCGGTTCCCACTGCGGGTCGTGCAGGGCCTCCTCGATGCCGGAGTAGACGATGCCCATCTTGGACGCGGTGTCCTGCATGTTGTGGTAGACCAGCTCGGAGTCGTACTGCGCGCCGACGCCTGCCAGGTAGCTACGCTCGGCCTCGGGGATGCCCAGGCGCTCAAAGGTGTTCTTGATGTCGTCGGGCACCGACTCCCAGTCGTGTTTTTGGTCGGTGTTGGGCTTGACGTAGGTGACGATGTTGTCCATGTCCAAGCCCTCGATGGAGGGGCCCCACGTCGGATCCGGGAAGCGGTTGAAAATCTCGAGGGACTTGAGGCGCAGGTCGAGCATCCACTGTGGCTCGTCCTTCTTGGCGCTGATCTCGCGCACGATGTCGGGCGTGATGCCGGCGTCGAGGCGCTCGAATCCCTCCTCGCCATAGGTGAAGTCGTAGAGGCTGCGGTCGATGTCCGCGACCTCGGTGCGGTTCTTGGTCATTGCGTCGCCCCTTTACGCCTGCTGCTCGGCAGCGGCGGCTTCGGCCTGGGCGCGCTGCTCGGCGGCCTCGCGCTCGAAGGTCTCAAAACCGTTCTTGTCGATCCAGGGAATGAGCGAGGCGTCGTCCTCGCGTACGATGTGGCCCTTGACCATAACGTGGACGCGGTCGACATCCAGGTGTTCCAGGATGCGCGTGTTGTGCGTGATGATGAGCATGGAGCCGTCGCAGCTCTTGCGGTACGCGTCCATGCCGTGGCTGACGGTGGACAGGGCGTCGACGTCCAGGCCGGAGTCGGTTTCGTCCAGGATGGCGAGTTTGGGCTGCAGCAGCAGAAGCTGGAGCATCTCGACCTTCTTCTTCTCGCCGCCCGAGAAGCCTACGCCCAACTCGCGGTTGAGGTAGGCGGTATCCATGTTGAGCTCGGCCGCGAGCTCCTTGACGCGACGGCGGAATTCCTTGCCCTTCATCTCCAGGCCGGGACGGCCGGCGATGCTGGCACGCAAAAAGCTCGACAGCGGCACGCCCGGAATCTCGACCGGGGCCTGGAAGCTCAGGAACAGGCCGGCGCGCGAACGCTTGTCGGTGGTGAGCTCGGTGATGTCCTGGCGGTCAAAGACGATACGGCCGTCGTTGACCGTGTAGACGGGGTCGCCCATGACCAGGTGGCCCAGGGTGGATTTGCCGGCGCCGTTGGGTCCCATCAGCACATGGGTCTCGCCGGCGGCGACGTTGAGGTTGACGTTGTGGAGGATGGTCTTCTCGTCCACGGAGGCGGTCAGACCTTCGATGGAAAGCAGCGGATTTGCGCTCATGCTGTCCCTCTCTGTATATGGTGTACTCATAGGTGTACTAAACCCTAGGAATCTTCTCGGAATAAAGTTACTATGGGTTCGGCGTTAGTCAAGGGAAAACCCGACTAATCCACTCGACTTTTTAGATGTGGGACATAATAATCAGGCTTGTTTGCCCCGCGTGCATAAGATTTGGGACAAACAAGCCTGGTATTTTGTCTCGGCAACGATGAGAGGGTAGGTATGCTCATTTCTTCTAAGGGCCGCTATGCCCTCCGTCTGATGATCTATATCGCAGCGCTTGGTGACGCCGAGGGTAAGATTGCCCTTCGCGAGGTCGCTGACCGCGAGCATATTTCACAAAAGTATTTGGAGCAGCTGGTTCGTCCGCTCATGAAGGCGGGCCTGCTTAGGAGCGTGCGCGGTAAGGGCGGCGGCTACATGATGGCGAAGGACCCGGCCGAGGTGCGCGCCGGCGACATCCTGCGTGCCGTCGAGGGCAGCACGGCTCCGGTGGCGTGCGATGGCATCGACAACAGCTGCACCCGCAGCGATTTGTGCTCGACCGTCAAGTTCTGGCGCGGTCTGGACGACGTGATCGAAAAGTACGTCGACGGCGTGACGTTGGCCGACCTGGCCGCCGTCCCCGAAATCAACTTTGACATTAAGCTGTAGGGGTGCAAATGGCATCTCTCGACAAGGTGTACAAGCAAATCGAAGTTTTTGCTCGGGAATGTGACGCCGAGAAGGTCGTGTTGTTTGGTTCTCGTGCTCGAGGCGACAACTTGCCCAAGAGCGATATTGACATCGCCGTAGCAGGTTGCCGGGATTTCGGCCGTTTCTCATATTTGATCGAGGAACATCTTGATACTCTTTTAGATGTAGATGTCGTCAATCTCGACGAGTCCCTATCGCAGCAATTGCTCGATGAGATTGCCAAGGATGGTGTGATTCTGTATGAAAAAATATGAGAACTTTGTTAGCGCCTTGGCGAATCTTGAGGATGCGCCCAATCAGGATCTCAACAATGATTTTGTTCAGAGTGGATTGATTAATAAGTTCAATCTTCAATTTGAACTGAGCTGGAAGCTCCTTAAGCGTCTGCTCGAGTATGAGGGCGCCACGCTTGCCGCGTCGGGGTCTCCTCGTGCCATCTTGAAGGAGTCCTACCGATTCTACGACTTTATTGATGAGGCAGCCTGGCTGGATATGTTCAGAGACCGCAATACGAACGTCCATATCTACGACAACAAGCTCGCTCAAGATTTGATTCAGCGCATCTTGAACGTCTATATTCCCGCTTTCTGTCAGTTGAGAGACGGGCTGACGAAACGTTACGGCGAGCTTCTGTTGGCGCCCGACGACCAGTTTGTCTAATTCCTTAAGATTTCGCGGAGGGTTGTTGCCGTTTACCGAGGGGTTGTTGTGCAACAACGGGCGAGCTGCAATACTTATTTTATCTTTGCAAACTGAACTTTAACTACACCAATGCAGGGAGGATCTTATGCAGCCCAAGCATTCTGCTATTGTCGCGGGCCTGACGTTGGCGCTTTCGTTTGGCGCCGTTTCCGCGCCGGCACCCGCCGCTGCCGAGGAGCCCACGCCGGGCGTTGCCTCGGATGCCACCGATATCGATAAGGGTCTCTACACCCAGCAGTCCTTCTCGGGCGTGCTGAGGTCGGTCCAGGGCGTTTCGTTTGTCAACGTGACTCCCGAGAT
>CAJLOU010000076.1 GCA_905208345.1 uncultured Collinsella sp. | reverse complement strand
GCATAGCGGGTGGTTTCTGATGCGGCGCGCTGCGCGCCCCGCACAGGCTAAAGCCTCTAATCAAAAAGAGCCGGTCGAGCAAACGCTCGATCGGCTCACAAACTTTCCCTCAGCTTACGGTCCCGAGAGGTTGTCCGAAGGCCCGACCGCCGAGAGGGGTTTCTTCTGAGCGATCCCGCAGCGCGAAGCGCGAGGACCAGTGAGGGAGAAAGGGCGTGGGGCGGGCCCGGACGAGTACGCTACTCTTTCTCCACAGCGCGCATGATCGCCTTGTAGATCTCCATCAGCGGGATGATCAGGAAGGCCAGGCCCAGCGCGGCAAGAACGCCCTTGAGCTCAAGCGTCACAGGACCAAAGAACATCTCGGCAAGCGTCGGCTGCACGGTCACGATCACCGTCAGCACCAGTGCCAGCGCGGCGGAAGCCCACAGCCACTTGTTCTGCTTCTTCATGGTGAACAGCGACGCACGACGGCTGCGCATATTGAAGCAGTGGAAAATCTCGACCATGTTGAGCGTGATGAACGCCATCATCACGCCTTCCTCGTCGGCATTGCCGGCGATCATATCGGCGATGTGGATGTAGCCCATGTCAAAGTACACGCCCACAAAGAAGCTCGCCAGCACCAGCACGGTGATGATCAGGCCCTGGACCACGCAGTCCAGACCCATATGTCCGGCAAAGACGCCGTCCTTGGCGTTGCGCGGCTTGCGCTTCATGATGTCGCCCTCGGCATCCTCCATGCCCAGCGCGAGCGCGGGGAAGCAGTCGGTGACCAGGTTCACCCACAGCAGCTGCACCGGCTGAAAGATGGTAAAGCCGATGAGCGTGGCGATAAACACCGAGAACACCTCGGCAAGGTTGGCCGAAAGCAGGAACTGGATGACCTTGCGGATGTTGTCGTAGATGCGGCGCCCCTCTTCGCAGGCACCGATGATGGTGGCGAAGTTGTCGTCGGCGAGCACCATGTCGGCAACGTTCTTGGTGACGTCGGTACCGGTGATGCCCATGCCCACGCCGATGTCGGCACGCTTGATGGACGGGGCGTCGTTGACGCCGTCGCCCGTCATGGCCACGATCTGGTCGCGCGACTTCCAAGCCTCGACGATGCGGGTCTTATGCTCGGGCTGAACGCGGGCGTACACGCCGTAGTCCTCGATGTGCGCGTCGAGCTCCTCGTCGCTCATGCGATCGAGGTCGGCACCGGTGATGGCATGGCTGCGATCGGTGACGATGCCCAGCTGCTTGGCGATGGCCACGGCGGTGTCGATGTGGTCGCCCGTGATCATGACGGTGCGGATACCGGCGTCGTGCGCCTCGCGGATGGCGTCGGCGACCTCGGGGCGGACCGGGTCAATCATGCCGGACAGGCCGCAGAAGACCAGGTCGTGTTCGAGCGCAGCGGGGCTGCAGTCGGCCGGGACCTCGGTGTAGGTGCGGCTTGCCAGCGCCAGTACGCGCAGGGCCTCGTCGGCCATGGCCTTGTTGGCGGCCACGAGCTCGGCGCGACGCTCCTCGGTCAGGGGGACGACCTTATCGCCCTCGTAGATATGGGTGCACAGGCCGATCACCACGTCGGGCGCGCCCTTGGTGTACTGCTCATACTCGCCGTCCAGGGTCTCGACGACCACGGACATCATCTTGCGGCCCGAGTCGAACGGGGCCTCGCCCACGCGCGGGTGCTCGGCAGTCAGGCCAGTAAGACCAGCCTTGCCGGCATCGTTGACGAGCGCGCACTCAGTCGGCTCGCCCACGGCCTCGCCCAGGTCATCGTCCCACTGGGCATCGGAACACAGCGCCATACCGGCCAGGAACTTCTCCTTAGGCGCAGCGAGCTCGTGCTTGACGACGGTCATCTTGTTTTGGGTAAGGGTACCGGTCTTGTCGGAGCAGATGGTCTGCGTGCAGCCGAGAGTCTCGACGGCAGAGAGCTTGCGGATGATTGCCTGGCGCTTGGCCATCTTGGTCACGCCAAGCGATAGCACGATGGTCACGACGGCGACCAGGCCCTCGGGGATGGCAGCGACGGCGAGCGAGACGGCAACCATAAAGGTGTCGAGCAAGGCTGTCGGGTCGGTGAGGACGTTGCCCACGCCGTGACGGATGATGTCGACGCCAAAGATGACGACGCAGATGACGATAACCATGATGGTAAGGATGCGGCTGAGCTCGGCAAGCTTCACCTGCAGCGGCGTGAGCTCTTCCTTGGCCTCGGCCAGGGCGCCGGCGATCTTGCCCATCTCGGTGTTCATACCGGTGCCGACCACGACGGCGCGACCGCGGCCGTATACCACGGTGGAACCCATGTAGCACATGTTCTTGCGGTCGCCGAGCGGCACGTCGTCGGTGCCGGCGGCGAGCTCGATCACGTTGGCATGCTTCTCGACGGGCACGGACTCGCCGGTAAGGGCGGCCTCCTCGATCTTCATCGTGGCGCTCTCGAGCACACGGCAGTCGGCCGGGACGGAGTCGCCCGCCTCGAGCATGATCACATCGCCGGGCACGAGCTCGGCGCTCGGCAGGTGCACGAGCTTGCCGTCGCGCAGCACCTTGGACTGCGCCGCGCTCATCTCCTGCAGGGCCTCGAGGGCCTCCTCGCTTTTAGCCTCCTGGACCACGCCCAGCACCGAGTTGACGATAACGACGAACATGATGATGGCGACATCGGCAAAGTCCGCCTCGCCCTTGACCATGCCCGTGAGCGCGCTGATGACGGCGGCAACGATCAGCATGATGACCATGGGGTCGGCCATCTGCTCAAAGAAGCGCTTCCACAACGGAGTCTTCTCGGCTTCCTCGAGCTTGTTAGGGCCTGTCTTGGCGAGGCGCGACGACGCCTCGTCGTTGCTCAGGCCGAGGTTCTCATCGACGCCCTGGTCGCTGAGCACCTCCGCCGCGGCGGACAGGTATTCCTTTTGCATATAGAGTCCCCTCCTGGGATTCGGGCCACTCAGCAGATTGATGCCCGATCATAATTCCCAGGAGAAGGGCAAGGGCTCATCAAGGCTGCCGTGCTGAGCGGCAGTTGATAGTGGAGCTATGGTACCCCAAAGCAGCGCGTCTAGCCAAAACATTCCAATTGGAAACACGGCTCGAGTGCAACGATGCAGACCGTGTGATGCTCAATATTGATAAAACGTTTTTTCTTCGGCACATCGTTAAACTGAAATATCGCCCAGATAGCAGCGGTCAGAACGGTTGGTAAAGATTTTTCATATACCGTTTTTTCGCAAAAAATGAACTTCTAATTCGGCATACGGTCGATTTTTTGGGGTATTCGGTCGCCATTTCGTTATAATCATCTCAGTTTTATTTCTTATGGTTTATCTATCAGCGCAAGACGATGTCAGATGGAGGTCTGAATGTACAAGCGCACCAAGATTGTATGCACCATGGGTCCCGCCTGCGATAGCGACGAGACCATCCGCGAGATGATTAAGGCGGGCATGAACGTCGCCCGTTTTAACTTCTCGCACGGATCCTACGACGAGCACCACGGTCGCATCGAGCGCGTCCGTCGTATTTCCAAGGAGCTCGGTCTGCCCGTCGGCATCCTGCTCGACACCAAGGGCCCCGAGGTCCGCACCGGCCTTCTGGTCGACGGCAAGAAGGTTGCCGTCAAGACCGGCGATAAGATCGTCGTCACCGCTCAGCCCACGTCCGAGGATTTCCACGGCACCTCTGAGCACATCTCCCTCGACTACCTGGCTCTACCCTCCGAGGTCGAGAAGGGCTCCCTTATCCTGATCGATGATGGTCTGGTTGCCCTCGAGGTCGAGTCCGTCGACGGCCAGGACATGACCTGCGTCGTCAAGAACGACGGCCTGATTGGCGAGCGCAAGGGCGTCAACATGCCCAACGTCAACATCTCGCTGCCCGCCATCACCGAGCGCGATCGTCAGGACATCCTCTTTGGCCTGACCGAGAACATCGACTACATCGCCGCTTCCTTCATCCGTGACGGCGAGTCCGTCCGCGGCATCCGCGAGCTTTGCCGCGAGAACGGTGGCGAGCACGTGACGATCTTCCCGAAGATCGAGTGCGCCCTGGGCGTCGAGAACTTCGACGAGATCCTCGAGGCTTCCGACGGCATCATGGTCGCCCGTGGCGACCTGGGCATCGAGATCAAGCCCGAGCTCGTTCCCCACATCCAGAAGGAGATCATCGCCAAGTGCAACGCGGCCTACAAGCCCGTTATCACCGCTACGCAGATGCTCGACTCCATGCAGCAGAACCCGCGCCCGACGCGCGCCGAGGTTGCCGACGTTGCTAACGCCATTTACGACGGCACCGACGCCGTTATGCTCTCTGGCGAGTCCGCTGCCGGTAAGTACCCGGTCGAGGCCGTTAAGATGCAGGCCAGCATTGCTCTCGAGACCGAGAAGTACCTCCCGGCTCACGCTCCGCTCGAGGTTCCGGCTGACGCTCACGGCACCCGCGTCGTCAACAACGTTGTGGGTATGTCCGCTGTGAACATGGCTACCACCGTTGGCGCCAAGTGCATCACCGTGCCGACGACCACCGGTCGTACCGCTCGCCTGATCTCGCACTTCCGTCCCAACATGCCGATCTGCGCGTTCTCCCGCCACGAGTGGGCCGTCCAGCAGATGATCATGTACTGGGGCGTTATCCCGCACCAGGCCGAGATTACCCAGGGCACCGTCAACGGCACGATCGTCAAGGCGATCGAGACCGCTAAGGAGCTCGGCTACGTCGAGGCCGGCGACCTGACCGTCGCTACCGCCGGCGATCCCCGCATGAGCGTCCAGCTCGAGGACAAGGTCTCCTCGACCAACGTCGCTTACGTCGCTCAGGTGCGCTAAGTCGTACTTGCAAGCAGGTTTGCATTGCAAAGGGCCCGGAAGGCAAAGCCTTCCGGGCCCTTTTTCTATGCCAATGCCGGCACACGGCAAAACACACACTCATTTCTTTACCAAAAGCGCGAAATCCACCCTTCGAGGCCCAATAAATATAGTCCCAAGCGATAAAAGTGTTCGCCCGGTGGCAAACCCGCACCTTGACCGGCGCTGCTAAATCGTTTTAGCAAGAGTCAGATCGACCTGGTTTTCGGAAGTGCGGGGAAAAATTGCTTACCCCCGAGCACAAGCCCTTTTATTTCAACAAAACCCCTGATAAAGTTGGCTCAAATACCGCTTGTGCTTTGCCTGTTTGTCTTTTTCCCCGCACTTCCGAAACCGATAGCCTTTCTAGCCCAAACAACGCTCGAACGATCGGATTGCCATGTCATTTCTCGCTTGCGGACCCACAGCTTTTCAGTACTATCGCATCCCGCCCCAGATACTAGGACTCTATCCGGCAATCCTGCCGCCCGACCATGACCATCGCTTGGTGCATTACTCAAAACAACCAGTATTTAAAGACTTGCTCGGCACACCAGTTTGGAGATTCGTGGGCGAAAGAAAACAGCGCGCGAACGGAAAGCTATTTCATAGCCGTCTGCTAACCCAAGAGCCGCCTCCTGGGTCGTTTAGGCAGACTGAGCATGGGTTTAATGTCACGTCCCCGGAGTTCACACTGCTCAACCTTGCTACGCAGGTCTCGCGCAACCAGTTACTCATGGCTTGCTACGAGATGTGCGGCTCCTTTGCAGTGTTCACGCCTTGTAAACGGGCGCAGCAGCAGCTCGATGAAGCAATTTCGCTTAAGCTCATTCCGCCCGACTGTGGTTGGAAACGCGTTGTCGACACCAAGGGCAATGACACCAACCTGTGGAAGCGCCCACCGCTCCTCAGCGCAGCGGATATCGCCGCGTTCGCCAAGCAGGCCGCAGGCCTGCGCGGCGTCAAACAACTGCGCTGGGCGGCCGAGCACATGACGGGGCAGGCCGCCTCGCCCTTCGAAGTACAGACCTCCATGCTTATCTCGCTCCCCCGCGACGAGGGCGGCCAGGGCATCGAGATCGCCAACAACGCGCGCATCCCGCTCAGTGAAGCCGCACGTTCGCTGTATGACAAAACCTGCTGCTACGCCGATATCCTCATCGAAAGCGCCACCGACAGCATGGGCGTCATTCTGGAATGCCAAGGCCGCTCTGCCCACGACAGCGAAGCCGCGAGCCTCTCCGATGCCGAGCGCGCCACCGCACTCACAAGCATGGGCTACGACGTCATCCAAATTACCTATGACCAGATCAAGGAGAAGAAGAGCTTCGACCACATAGCCGAGCTCATCCATAAAAAGGCCGGGCTTCCCCACATCCCAAAGACAAAACAGGAGCGCATTGCCGAAGATACCTTACGGCAAGAGCTACTTGTCGATTGGGTTGAGCTATTCACTGCCGGGCCGGCCAGCTAGCAGCTAGCAATCAGGGGCAGCGCAGGCACATCGGGCGATTCGACACGGGCGGCAAAACCCGCCTCGGTCAGCTCGATCACCTCGGTAAACGTCGCGTCGAAGAACTCCTCGGTCAGCAGGCGGTATGGCGGATGGTCGGGCTCACCGGGGTTTTCTCGCACGATCTCGTGCATAACGCCGATGGTCTTGAGCACATACTCCTTATGGATGGGATACTGCCCAAAACGCGTCGCCGCAGTATACAGGCGATCGGTCGCGCGCGGAATCGAAACAATGCCGAGCGTCTTGCCAAACCAGTCAAAGTCGCCTTGCTTTTTAATGCGGAACTCCTCGCACGGCTTGCCGCCATGCGCCTCCAGGTACTGATTCACGCGCGTATTCCATACGGTATCGGCCACCAGATGCGACCAGACACCCAGTGTCAAATCGAGCAACGACTGTGCCACATCTTCGGACGCAAGCGAGAACTCACAGGCGCGGGGACCGGCAACCGGCTCGGCATCCTTGTAGCGCTGGGGATAGTGCACGCGGTTCAGTCGCTCGCGCTCCTCGATAATCGAGGTCGCCGCGGCTGGCGCACCGGTGGGCGAACTTTTAAGCAACGGTGCCACATAGGTATCCCAGAACTCATGCTCACGAGGCTTAGGGATAGGCTCAGGCTTTGCAAAGTGCGTAATGCGGTACGGGATGGGATCGGCGATGCCAGGGACCATATAGCCCACGAAGATATCCGGAACCACGCAGCCAAACAAAAAGGCATTGCGGTCGCGCACGCTATTGGCAAGCGCACCGGTGCGCTCCAGCAAACGCTCCGTCTGAGCGATATGAATGTTCCAGCTTGGCATAGCCACCCCCATAAAAAACCTGGATAACTATACCATCACGGCAAAGCCGCGCGGACGGCTACGCACGCTCTACGCAGCAACTAGTCCGTAGCACCGCTTTCGGTTCCATACGACGACGAAGACGCCTCGACCACATGGTGATATCGATCGATATAGATTGCACGGGCACCCAGGCGTCGCACCAAATCCTGGTGATGCGTGCTCATCAAGACCGTCTTACCCGCCGCGACGTAGGCCAGCAAGAAGTTGACCACGATGTCGCATGAATCCTCGTCGAGCCCATTGGTAGGCTCGTCGAGGACCAAGATATCCGGGTTCATCGACACCACCGCAGCCAGCGCAACGCGCTTCTTTTGCCCGCCCGAGAGCTGATAGGGAGAGGCGTCGGCAAGGTCGGCAACCTGGAACAGCCCCATGGCATCGCGCACGCGGCGCTCGAGCTCGTCTGCCGGCAGCCCCATCTGCGCGGGACCAAAAGCAACTTCCTCGCCCACCGTGGCGCAGAACAGCTGGGCATCGGCGTTTTGGAATACGAAGCCCACGCGCTGGTGGAACTTCTGAGCAGCAGCAGAATCCTTCAGATACGCCGCATCGACCACGTGCCCGTCAAACAGGAATGCCCCTGCGTCCGCGAGTTCAAGGCCGTTAATAAGACGCATAATCGTCGTCTTGCCGCAGCCGTTGGGACCTAGCAGGGCAACGAGCTCCCCACGGTCCACGCGCAGCGAAACGCCGTCGACCACCGTATGGCCCGCATAGGAAAACACCACGTCGCGAAACTCGATGAGCGGCGTGGTCTCGGCGCCGGCAGCGCCGCTCGCGCCCATCGCGTCATTTGTATCGTTTGCCAAAACGTCGCCCTTCCCTATTCATATCGACGGTTCGACCGCCCGCGTTACAGCACGGCGCACAACACTGTCAGCAGCGCCACGCCGGCCGCATAGGCCGCATCGCGCCAGCCAAACCTGGCGCGCGCGGGAGCCGGATACGCACCGGCAAAGCCGCGGCAAAGCATGGCCTCGTCCATCGCGCGGCTGCATTTCATCGCCTTGATAAAGGTCATGCCTATGATACCCGCGATCGAATCGGTACGCGAAAATCCCTCAGGCGCACGGCCAACGCTGCGCAGCATGACCGATTCGCACAGATTGTGCGCCGTTCGGCCCAGCACCTCGATGTGCTTGAGCGCCATATCAAACGTAAAGATGACCTCGTCGGGCAGATGTAGCGTCTTGAGCGCCGCCGACATGCGGCTCCACGTGAGGGTCCACGAAACGCCCAGCACCAGCGACACATTAATGAAGGTCTTGAGCGCAATCTTGAGCATGGCGCCCGTAGCGGAAGCGCCCAACAGCAGGGCAGGCAGCGCCAGAACCACGGCAAACCCCGCGGCAGCCAACGCCGGCACAAAGGTCGCGCGCAGCCCACGTACAGGGCGCACGGCAACGAGCACCAACGCGATAGCCGCCATCAACATGAGGTACAGCGGGCTCTGCGTCAGACACACGCACAGGACGCAGACGAACATCCCCACCAGGCGCACCGGAGCCGAAACGCAAGAAAGGGCGCGGTCGACCATCGACCCGCCCTCGTGCGCGCCCCCACCCAGGCGAACCCGCTCAAGCAGGCTCGCCAGGTGCAGGACATTCTTTTGCATCACACGATGCCGAGCCCCCGCGGGCTCGTATCGCTCCTCGGCTGCAAGCCAGCTAGGCAGCTCGGCTATTGCCATGAGCACCGCTTTCCTTAACCGTCAGCGAGATCAGACGGAATGCGATAGTGAGCACCGCCACGCCAATCACGCCGGACAGGATATACATGGCAGCCTGACCGGCAAAGCCAAGACCCTGCTCCTCGGAATAGGCCTGCAGGTAATCACCCGTAGGCAGAGCGTCGGCAAAGGTCGGGGTGTCGAGACCGACCGAAGCCTGCAGGCTGTCGTCGCCAGCCTCCTGAACGGCGGTCGCGGCGCCCTCGGCGTCCCACTCGCCCCATGCGTCACCCGTGGCCAGCAGGCCCAGCGGTGTGGCCACGACAAGCACGGCGACCAGGATGAGCGTGGGGACCAGGGAAGTCTTCTTGGCAGTACCATCGCCGGCAAGCTGTCCATCGGCGGCTTCGGGGCCGACGATAATGCTCGGCGCCGTCTTCTTAATGAAACCGTAGATGGCGGCCGTCGCCACGCCCTCGATCACGCCGGCAACCAGCATATGCGGGATCAACATGGCCGGAATAGCCACGGACAGCGGGAAGGGGCAGTACAGCGGCGCGCCCGAAGCGTTGGTAAAGAGCATCGGCTGAATACCAAACTCGATTGCCGCGCACAGGGCCGCCAGGCACAGGCCGACCCAACCGCTCACGATGGCAGAAACCGAGGTGCCCCAGCTCTTGTCGTGCAGACGGCTGTTGAGCGCACGGAACACGATAGCAGCGACAAACGGCAGCACAAAGGCCATGTTAAAGCAGTTGGCGCCAAACGACAGAACGCCGCCGTCGCCAAACAGAAGCGCCTGCAATGCCAGCGCGACCGAAACCGCAATGGCAGCAGCCTCGGGGCCCAGCAGCAGCGCGATGAGCGCACCGCCGACGGCGTGACCCGTGGTGCCGCCAGGTAGCGGCACGTTGAACATCATGAGCAGGAAGGAGAACGCGGC
Organism: uncultured Collinsella sp.; assembly: GCA_905208345.1. Lineage (GTDB taxonomy): Bacteria > Actinomycetota > Coriobacteriia > Coriobacteriales > Coriobacteriaceae > Collinsella. The sequence goes on along the minus strand of CAJLOU010000076.1, from coordinate 50 downwards.
GCAGATGCCCAGGAAAGCCATGTGCTCGCGATCGAGCGTGGCGCGCACCT
>CAJLOU010000075.1 GCA_905208345.1 uncultured Collinsella sp. | reverse complement strand
CCCTCGGCGCCCGAGCCGGTGCGCGAGTCGATGCAGCGCACGTCGAGCTCGTGCGTCTCGGCCGTCAGGCTGGCGTTGGCGTAGCAGGCGGACCACTCGCTGCACAGCGAGATAAAGATGGCGCTATCGTGGCCGTCGGCGCGCACGCGGTCAAAGAGTTCCTTGAACTCGCCGGCACTCGGCTGCGAGGTGTGCGGCAGCTGCTCGGAGCCGACCATGCGGGCGACGTACTCTTGGGCGGTAATCTGCACCTGGTCGAGCAGGTCCTCGCCCTCGATAATCACATGCAGCGGAATCACGTAAATGCCGAGCTCTTGGGCGCGGGCGGGGGAGATGTCCGACGTGGAGTCGGTTATGATGGCAAAAGACATAATTGCACCTTTCGTTGGGGCGCGACGGCGCCGCCTTCTGAGAGCAAAGTGCGACAAGTATAGTGGAGTCGTTCCACATTTCTAGGTTCAATTGTTGAATAGTCAACAGTTTGAAGTGTCGGTGTGGAAATCGTCAACTGGGGAAGAGGGATGCCGATGGAGGCGCTGGAGATATGCAAACGGCCGGTCGTGCTGTTTGATTTTGATGGCACGGTGGCCGATACGGGTCGGGCGGTGATGACCTCGACGCGCAAGACGCTGGCTGCACGCGGGTTTTCGGAGGCGCAGATGGGTGACCTGCGTCGCATGATCGGGCCGCCCCTGTGGAAGAGTTTTCACGACTTTTATGGCTTCTCCCGCGAGGAGTCGCTTGTGGTGGCCGACGAGTACCGCGCCTTTTTTGACGAGCTGGGACCGGAGGAGTATCCCGTGTTTGACGGGATCCCCGAGCTGCTGGATGGGTTGGTCGCCCAGGGCAAGCGCTTGGCCGTGGCGACGTCGCGCATGGAGGCAAAGTGCGTTGACATGGTGGGAGAGCTGGGACTTTCTCAGTTTGAGGCGGTGGTTGGCATGAATCCGCCGCAGGGGCGCGAGACCAAGGCCGATTCGGTCCGCGACGCGTTGGCGGCCTTGGGTGCGGCCGCGGGCGATGCCGTGATGATCGGCGATCGCTTTAACGACGTCGAGGGCGCGCACGCGATGAGCGTGCCGTGCATTGGTATCTATTCGGGCGCGGCGGCGCCGGGCGAGCACGAGGCGGCGGGTGCCGATGCAGTGGTGCACTCGGTGGCCGAGCTTGCTAAACTTTTCGCTATATAGGTATTTGATGTGAGGGGCGGGCACGCTCGCCGCTCATTGGTAAGGAGGTCGTTCATGAATCAGGTGGAGCAGAGCGTTGCCGAGTATGTCGACGAGGTCTGGGAGGATGTCGTTGCCGATATCGAACAACTGGTGAGCTATCCGTCCGTGGCCGTTGCTGCCGATGCGGAGCCCGGTGCGCCGTTTGGCCGCCCGGTCCGTGACGCGCTCGATTGCGCGCTCGGCATTGCGCAAAAGCTCGGCTATCAGACGAGCGACGACGGGGGCTATGTGGGAATCGCCGATATCCCGGGTCGCGGCGACAAGCAGCTCGCGACTATCTGCCACGTGGACGTGGTTCCCGCCGGCCCTGGCTGGAACACCGATCCGTTCGCGATGGAGCGTCGCGAGGGCTGGTTGCTCGGTCGCGGCGTGATCGACGACAAGGGCCCGGCAGTGCTGTCGCTTTATGCCGGCGCGTACCTGCTCAAGCACGGCATTGTTCCGCGCTACACCTTCCGCGCGCTGCTGGGCTGCGATGAGGAAGTGGGCATGTCCGACGTTCACCATTATCTGGAGAACTACCCCAACCCTGACTTTCTGTTTACGCCTGATGCCGAGTTCCCGGTCTGCAATGCCGAGAAGGGCCAGTTTGGGGCGACGTTCGTGAGTCCCAAGATCGACGGCGGGCGCATCGTGTCGTGGAGCGGCGCCGAGGCGAGCAATGCCATTCCGTCGCAGTCCATCTGCGAGCTCGCGATTGCCGCCGATGAGCTGCCGGCGCCGGTCGAGAATGCTGACCGCCTGGAGATCACGGCTCTCGACAATGGTCATGTGCAGATTTTCGCCCACGGTATTGGCGGTCACGCCTCGATGCCCGAGGGGACGATCAATGCCGTCGGCCTGATCGTGTCGTATCTGCGCGAGGCCGAGGACGCGTTTGGTGCCCGCGGCGAGCGCCTGCTGACGCCTGCCGAGCACGAGTTTGTCAAGTTTTTGGCCTTTGTGCATGCGGACGCCTATGGTCGCGGCCTGGGTATCGACGCGACGAGCCCGGCGTTTGGCCCGCTCACCTGCAACCCCGGCGTCATCCGCGTGGTGGATGGCCATATCGAGCAGGTCATCGACGTGCGTTTCCCTGATAGCACGAGCGCCGATACCATCCGCGAGCAGCTCGAGCCGCTCGTGGGGCGCTTTGACGTGACGTGTCGCCTGGGTCATGCAAAGGTGCCGTTCTCGGTGTCTGCCGACGATCCGGCCGTGAAGGCGCTTATCAATACCTATAACGAGTTTACGGGCAAGCACGCCGAGCCTTTTGCCATGGGCGGCGGCACGTACGCGCGCAACTTTGCCCGCGCCGTGTCGTTTGGCCCCGAGGAGACCGGTCTGGAGCTGCCCGCATGGGGCGGCCAGATGCACGGCCCCAACGAGTGCGCCAACGAGGAACAGCTCAAACAAGCGCTCAAGATCTATATTGTTGCGATCCTCCGTTTGAATGAATTAGAGCTTTAGGGTTTCGCGGTTTCCCAATCTAAGTTGCGGTGGAATAGTTCCTAGAATGGGCCATTTGATGGCCAAGCAGGAACTGTTTCACCGCAACTTTGTTTTTATTGGTGTAAAAGGTGCGCCATGTTCGGCGCTGGATTGTTATTCGTTTGTAAAGGCCGTGCTGCGCTTGCGGTAAGGGTCTATCAAATGACCGTAAGAAACCGCAGTTGGCGCTGGTGCTGCCCGGTCGGGGTCGTATCTTTCCAAACAGCAAAGCGGGCAGGGTGCCCGCGAGTCGCATGTATGAAAGGAAGATCATGCTCGATCAGGCTTATTCTCGTCGTCAGTTCCTCGGCCTCGCTGGTGGTCTTGCCAGCATCGTCGGTCTCGGTCTCGTTGGTTGCGGCGGCTCCGGCGCATCCGATGCCGCCGACAAGGGTAGCGCCGCTGCTGCCGAGTCCGTCTCCGGCGAGGTGACTTACGACGGTGCCTCTTCGTTCCAGGCTCTCGTCGAGGCCGCTGCCGAGAAGTTCATGGATGCCAATCCGGACGTCTCCGTCTCCGGCTCGGGTAACGGTTCGGGCAAGGGCCTGACCGCTGTCGCCGCCGGCACCGTCACCATCGGCAACTCCGACGTCTTCGCCGAGACCAAGCTTGAGGCCGATCAAGTCAAGAACCTCGTCGACCACGAGGTCGCCGTCGTGGGCATGGGCCCCGTCGTTTCCAAGAACGTGACGGTCGACGATCTGTCCCTCGAGCAGCTCAAGGGCATCTTCTCTGGCCAGATCACCAACTGGAAGGAGGTCGGCGGCGACGACGCCAAGATCGTCGTCCTCAACCGCAAGGCCGGCTCCGGCACCCGCGCCACCTTCGAGGCCGCCGTCTTTGGCGACGAGGCCGTCGACTTTAAGGGCGACGCCGAGCTCGACAAGTCCGGCGACGTCCAGACTCAGATGGGCAGCACCGATAACGCCATCTCCTACCTCGACTTCTCGCACTTCGATGACTCCAAGTTCAACGCCATCAAGGTCGAGGGCGTCGAGCCCAAGAGCAAGAATGTCACTGATGACTCCTTCAAGATCTGGGCTACCGAGCACATGTACTGCTCCAAGGACGCCGACGAGGCCACCAAGGCCTTCCTGGAGTTCATGCTTTCCGACGACGTCCAGGGCAAGCTCGTCGAGGAGCAGGGCTTCATCCCCGTCTCTGCCATGAAGGTCGTCAAGGACGCCAGCGGCAAGGTCTCTGCTAAATAAGTAATCGCCCCGGAAAGGTTTGCAATGGCAAAACAGCTGCCAAAGCGCGACCTTGAGAACGTGGGCCTGGGCGTCACGGGCGCGTGCGTAGCGCTCGTGACGCTTGTCGTTGCCGCGCTCATCTTTATGGTCGCCCAAAAGGGCCTCTCGGCTTTTGTCAAGGACGGCGTCTCGGTCGTCGAGTTTTTCACCGGCACCAAGTGGGACCTGGCCAACACAGCCGAAAACGGTCTGCCTTACACCGGCGCCCTGCCCCTGATTGTCACCTCGTTTGCGGTCATGGTGCTCTCCACGCTCATCGCGCTGCCCATCGCCATCGGCTCCGCCATCTTTGCGGTCGAGATCCAACCCAAATTTGGTTCCAAGGTCTTTCAGCCGCTTATCGAGCTTTTGACCGGCATTCCCTCGGTCGTCTTTGGACTGATCGGCTTTCACGTGGTCGTCGGCCTTATGAAGAGCGTTTTCCACGTGAGCACGGGTCTGGGCATCTTGCCCGGCGCCATCGTGCTGGCCGTCATGATCCTGCCGACCATGACCACGCTTTCGGTCGATGGCCTGCGTGCCGTGCCCGATAGCTACCGTCAGGGCTCGCTCGCGCTGGGCTACACCCGCTGGCAGACCATCTGGCACGTGGTGCTCAAGTCCGCAATGCCGTCGCTCATGACCGCGGTTATCTTGGGCATGACCCGCGCCTTTGGCGAGACGCTCGCCGTGCGCATGGTCATCGGCGGCATCGAGGCCATGCCGACGTCGCTGCTGTCGCCGGCTTCGACCATCACCACCACGCTCACCACGTCCATGGCAGTCTATGCCGAGGGCTCGGCCCAAGACGATGTTCTGTGGGCGCTCGGCCTGCTGCTGATGGGCATGAGTCTCATCTTCATCCTGATCATCCACCTTATCGGCCGCAAGGGGGCGAAGGCTCGTGGCTAGCACGCGCATCCATATCGACGAGGCGAGACTCGGGCGTGTCCAAAAGCAGGACCGCATTGCCACGGGCGTGCTGACGGCGATCGTCGCCATCGTCATGCTCATCGTCGTCTCCATGGTGGCCTATATCCTGTTCGAGGGCATCTCGACGCTGTTCCAGCCGGGATTTCTCACGCAGCCCGCGCGCGCCAACGGAACCCAGGGCGGCGTGCTCTACCAGCTGTTCGACTCGTTCTATCTGCTGCTGATCACCCTGATCATCTCGGTGCCCATCAGCCTGGGCGGAGCGGTCTTTTTGGTTGAGTACGCGCCGGACGGACCCATCCGCGACATCGCCTCCACCGCCATCGAGACGTTGTCCTCGCTGCCTTCGATCGTCGTCGGCATGTTCGGCTTTCTGGTGTTCTCGGTGCAGCTGGGCTGGAAGTACTCCATCATCTCCGGCGCCGTCGCGCTCACCATGTTCAATATCCCCATCCTGGTGCGCGTGATTCAGCAGGCGCTCGAGGACGTACCGCAGGCCCAGCGCGATGCGTGCCTGGCCATGGGCCTCACCCGTTGGGAGGCCACGCTGCATATCCTAATCCCCGAGGCCATGCCCGCCATCGTGACCGGCATCGTGCTTTCGGCCGGCCGTGTGTTTGGCGAGGCCGCGGCACTGCTCTTTACCTCGGGCATGAGCTCGCCGGTTCGCCTGAACTTCTTGAGCTTTAACCTGTCGAGCCCCACCTGCGCCTGGAACGTGTTCCGCCCCGGTGAGTCGCTCGCCGTGCACATCTACAAGATCTATGGCGAAGGCAGCCCCGAGGCCCAGCAGATTGTTTGGGGCACCGCGGCGCTGCTGATGATTTGCGTGCTGCTGTTTAACGTAATCGCCCGCATTGTGGGCAAGCAACTGGCAAGGAAGATGACGGCCGAATGAGCGAGATGAATGTAACGCCCGCAACTGAAGCGGCATCGTCCGAGACCCAGGACTTCCTGTCGAGCGTGGGGGAGAGCGAGAAGCGCGTGCGCGTGAGCGGCAAGGCCGTGAGCGACGAGGTCGTGCTCTCCACTAAGGACGTCAACGTGTACTATGGCGACCACCATGCACTGCACAATACGTCGCTCGACTTCCACAAGGGCGAGATCACGGCGCTCATTGGGCCTTCGGGCTGCGGTAAGTCGACCTTCTTGCGTAGCCTCAACCTCATGAATCGCGAGATTCGCGGCTGCCGCGTGGAGGGCGAGATCAACTATCGCGGGCGCAACGTGAACACCAAGACCGAAAACACCTACGAGCTGCGCCGTTCCATTGGCATGGTGTTCCAGCAGCCCAACCCGTTCCGCAAGTCCATTCGCGACAACATCACGTTTGCGCCCAAGCGCCACGGCATCACCGACCGTGACGAGCTCGACCGCATGGTCGAGGAAAGCTTACGCGGCGCGGCGCTGTGGGACGAGGTCAAAGACAAGCTCGATAAGAGCTCCTATGCGCTTTCGGGCGGTCAGCAGCAGCGTCTGTGCATCGCGCGCACGCTGGCGCTCAACCCCGACGTGATTCTGTTCGACGAGCCCTGCTCGGCGCTCGACCCCATCTCGACGCTGGCGATCGAGGACCTGATGTCATCGATCGTTGCCGACCGCGCCATCGTCATCGTGACGCACAACATGGAGCAGGCGTCGCGTGTGTCCAACCGCACGGCGTTCTTCTACATGGGCGATATGGTCGAGTACGACGAGACTGACGAGATTTTCCAACGGCCCAAGGATAAGCGGCTGAATGATTACCTCACCGGCATGTTCTCCTAGTCCGGGACATGCTTGAGGCCCGCGGCGGCCACGGTTGCCACGGGACTGATTGGAGAGGCGGGTCATCTCTTTTGGGAGATGGCCCGCCTTTTGCTCTGCGACCGAAACGACCACCACAAAGGGGACAGGCGCCTTCGTGGTGGTTTGGGGTGGGGCTCGCTGCTATCATGGACAACGTTGAATTTCTACGAAGGAGCAGGGCATATGGCGATTCTTTTGGGATGCGATTCCGTCAGCCTAGAGTTTCCCACCAAGCATATTTTCGATAGCGTGACGCTCGGCGTGGGCGAGGGCGACCGCATTGGTATTGTCGGCAAAAACGGCGACGGCAAGTCGACGCTGCTGAGCGTGCTCGCCGGCACGCTGGAGCCCGACGACGGCCGCGTGACGCACCGTCGCGGCACCACGATTGGTCTGCTCGGCCAAAAGGACCAGCTTGTCGACACCGATACCGTGCATCATGCCGTTGTGGGCGACACGCCTGAGTACGAGTGGGCGTCGAGCCCCCGCACGCGCCAGATTCTCGCCGGTCTTATTAGCGATGTGCCCTGGGAGGGCACGGTTGGCGAGCTTTCGGGCGGTCAGCGCCGTCGCGTGGACCTCGCGCGCCTGCTGATTGGTGACTACGACGTGCTCATGCTCGACGAGCCCACCAACCACCTGGACATGCGCACCATCAACTGGCTCGCGCGTCACCTTAAGGCCCGCTGGCAGCGCGATCAGGGCGCCATGCTCGTGGTCACGCACGACCGCTGGTTCTTGGACGAGGTCTGCACCAGCATGTGGGAGGTCCACGACGGCCAGGTCGATCCCTTCGAGGGCGGCTATTCGGCCTACATCCTGCAGCGCGTAGAGCGCGACCGCATGGCCGCGGTTACCGAGGAGCGCCGTCGCAACATGGCGCGCAAGGAGCTCGCGTGGCTGAGCCGCGGTGCCCAGGCTCGTTCCACCAAGCCCAAGTTTCGCGTGGATGCCGCTCGTGAGCTGATCGCCGACGTGCCGCCCGTGCGTGACGAGCTGGAGCTCAAGCGCTTGGCCGTGAGCCGCTTGGGCAAGCAGGTTATCGATGTGGTCGACGTGGACGCCGGCTATGCGGATACCGATGGCGCGCCCAAGCAGGTGCTCTCTGACGTGACCTGGCTCATTGGTGCGGGCGACCGCTATGGCCTGCTGGGCGAGAACGGTGCCGGCAAGTCGACGCTGCTCGACGTGATCCAGGGCAAGATTGAACCCACGCGCGGCCGCGTGAAGATTGGCCAGACAGTGCGCTTTGGCGTGCTGTCGCAGCAGCTCGAGGAGCTCGAACCCTACATGGGCGACACGATCCGCGAGGTGCTCGGCAACTATAAGAAGTACTACGTCATCGACGGCAAGGAGACTTCGCCCGAGAAGCTCTGCGAGCGTCTGGGCTTTACGACGCAGCAGCTCTGGAGCCGCATCGGCGATCTTTCGGGCGGCCAGCGCCGTCGCCTGTCGCTGTTGCTGACGATTCTGGACGAGCCCAACGTGCTCATCCTGGACGAGCCGGGCAACGACCTGGATACCGACATGCTCGCGATTGTCGAGGACCTGCTGGACGGCTGGCCCGGCACGCTGATCCTGGTGACACACGATCGCTTTTTGATGGAGCGCGTGACCGACCAACAGTGGGCACTGCTCGATGGCCATCTGACGCATATGCCCGGCGGCGTGGACCAGTACCTGCGCCTGTGCAACGCTACCGCCGAGGGCGAGCCCGTGGGCGCGCCGAGCGCTAAGACCGGCACGTTCGACACCGGTGCGGCGGCTGCTGCCGACAAGCCCAAGTCGAGCGGTCAGCCCAACGGCCTTTCCAACGCCGAGCGTCAGAAGCTCCGCCGCGAGGTGAGCTCGCTCGAGCGCAAGATGGAGACGCAGCGCGCCCGCGTGGAGGAGGCCGAGGCCGCCATGGCCCAGGTCGATCCCACCAACTACACGGCGCTCGGCGAGCAGCAGGCAAAGATCGACGAGGCTCACGCCGCCATGGACGAGCTGGAGATGGCGTGGCTCGAGGCGAGCGAAAAGCTCGAGGGCGAGGAGTAGGCGAGAATGATCAAAGCCGCGTTTTTCGATATCGACGGTACGCTGCTGAGCTTTAAGACCCACCGGATTCCGGCGTCGGCGCAGCAGGTGCTCGACAGCTTTCGCGAGCAGGGGATTGCGTGCGTGATCGCCACGGGCCGTCCGACCTACCAGATGCCGGACTGGCTGTTCGACCTGGGCTGGGATGCGTACATTACGCTTTCGGGCCAGCACTGTTTTGATGCCAAGGGCGTCTACCGCAGCTGCCCGATCGATCCGGACGACGTTGCGGTGATTGTGGACCAGGTGGCGCAGGGGCGCTACGACTCACTGTGCATGCAGGGCGAGAACTCGTTTGTGAACCGCCTGTCCGAGCGCGTGGTGACGGCTGGCAGCAACGCGGGAATCGTCTACCACGAGGAGCCGTTTGAGCATGCCTTTGACGCGCCGGTCTATCAGTTCTGTGCCTTTGTTGACCCAGTTGACGAGCATATCGTGACCGATGCCGTGTCGCATTCGCTCACCACGCGCTGGTGCGACCTGTTCTGCGACATTATTCCCGCTAACGGCGGCAAGGACCTGGGCGTGGCGGCGACGCTGGAGCGCCTGGGCATCGACGCGAGTGAAGCGATTGCCTTTGGCGACGGCGAGAACGACCTGTCGATGTTTGCCGCCGTGGGCACGAGCGTGGCCATGGGCAACGCACAGGACACGGTGAAAGCTGCGGCGACCTATGTGACGACCGCCGTGGACGACGACGGCATCTACAACGCCGCGAAGTACTTTGGACTGCTATAGCTGCGGCTCGGCACTTTGGGACGCTCCTTTTCTGCCGGCACCTGGGGACACTCCTTGCGGGGCGTCCCCATTTTGTTTTCGTCCCGCACGTTTTGTGAAACACGGCTAACTTTTAGGCAAAGTAGTAAGACATGGGCAATTTTTGCGGTAAAGTAAGCTGTGAAAAGTATCCAAAGGCTAACTAGCAATCATCGCGAAAGGCGGCCCATGGCCCTACGTGAATCCGGAGAAGACTATCTCGAATCGATCTACGTTCTGTCGGAACGTCAGGGCATCGTGCGCTCGATCGACGTTGCGGAGCACCTCGGCGTAACCAAGGCGAGCGTTTCCAAGGCCATGGCGACGTTGGAAAGCAACGGCTATGTCGAAATGGGCAAGCGCGACGTTCATCTGACGGAGCGTGGTCTGGAGGTCGCGCGCCAAATGTGGGAGCGTCACTGCTTTTTCGTGGGGCTGCTAGAGGATGCGGGTGTTTCGGCTGAGGTCGCGTCGCAAGAGGGCTGCCACATGGAGCACTGCCTAAGCGAGGAAAGCTTCGAGAAGCTGAGGGCGATGCTGGGACGGGACGGTGCTTCGGCGCCAATAATGACCGACTAGCACTCCCGCAGCGGCGCGCCTCCCGCGCCGGAACGGCGCGGGACAGCGACCGGGATCAGTAGCACCACCAACTAAGTCTAATTCAGACAAGGAACCCCGTCAGTAAGCGATGCCCAAGAACCACCAGCTGTGTCAACGCAGGTCGGGGCCGGGCTTGGTTTTGAAAACACTCCGCAGCGCGAGGCCCGTCTTTCCGTTGCTCCGCAGGAGCAGGAAAGA
>CAJLOU010000074.1 GCA_905208345.1 uncultured Collinsella sp. | reverse complement strand
ATAACTGCAGGTCAAAGCCAAAGCCTCAAGTTTAACTTGACCCTTTGGAACCTTTAAGGTTCAAGTTGAGGTCGAAAGCAGTAGTAGAATACCGTTCGAACCATAACCTACGATTGATTGCAGAGGGATTGGATGCAGCATTCGAATCATCGCGTCGCAGCGCTCATCGCGTCGAAGCCAGCTCGTATCATCACGAGCGCCGCACTCGCTGTCGCACTGACTGCCACGCCGATGCTCTCCCCCGTTGCGGCATATGCCGCCTCGCAGGCAACGCAGGATCAGCTTTCCGCCGCGCAGCAAAAAATCGAAGCCGCCACGAGCGCCTACAACGATGCCCGCACCAAACTCGACGACCTGCAAAAGCAGATCGACTCCAATGAGGCGAGCATCGAGGAAATCGAGGCCAAGCTTCCCGAGCAGCAGGCCAAGGCAAGCTCCGCCATGCGCGATCTGTACAAGTACCAGAAGGGCACCAATCCCATCGTGAGCTTCCTGGTCAACGCGCAGAGCCTGGGTGAGTTCATCACCACCTGCAAATACACCAACCAGATCACGAGCTCGAGCGTCGATGAGATCGAAGAGCTCAACAACATGCAAACCGAACTCGAGCAGAACAAGGCCGAGCTCCAGCAGGCCAAGTCCCAGCTTGAGGCAGAACAGAAAAACGCCGAGGATTCGCTGGCGCAGGCCCAGCAGCTCCGCAGCGAGGCGCAGGCAAAAGCCGAGCAGGAAAATGCCGCCGAGCTCGCCAAGCTTGAGGCCGATAAGGCCGCTGCCGCCGAGAAGCTCTCGGGCGAGGGCGTAAGCGGCAGCAATTCCAGCAGTCAGGCCACCAACACCAACACCACCATCGACACCACGGTGAACAACGCCAATACCGGTAATTCCGATTACGATTCGTTCATTAATGAGTGGACGAGCCGCATCGATAATTATCTTGCCGGGTCCCCCATGGCAGGCCAGGGCTATAACTTTGCCGTCGCCGCTTGGAATACCGGTGTCGACCCCCGTTGGTCCCCCGCCATCGCCTGCATCGAGAGCACCAAGGGCACTTATTGCGCCAATTCCTACAACGCCTGGGGCTGGAGCGCTCGCGGCGGCGGTTGGCGCAGCTTTGGCAGCTGGAGCGAGGGCATCTCCGCTCATGTTGCCTATCTGGGCGCCAACTACGGCTCCACCCTTACCCCTGCAGCGGCCAAAAAGTACTGCCCGCCCACATGGCAGGACTGGTACAACAAGGTCGCCGCTCAGATGAACCGCATCTAAGCGCAACTGTAAAGGGCCCCGACGGGCCCTTTTCTTTTAGGCAGTGGAGGTGTCAACGACACCGGTCGCATTGGCAACCGCAACTATGACGATCATGCATAGGAGCAGCACGCCCAATGCCTTGAGCCAGAGCTTCGCGAGCTTCTTGCCGCGATAGCTGTCGAGCAGCGCGAATCGCCGACGAAGGCGACGCTTGTCGAGCAGCGCAAAATGCATAAGCACCATAAGGCCATCGACAAAGAAAAAGTACTCGATTATAAGAAGCCAGGTCGGATAGCTTTGGTTTGCTCCGGTGGGGTGAAAGACAGCAAAGTGGCTTCCGGCAAAGAATACAAGCAGCGAGAGGCAGACAAGCGTATTCCAAATGCGCCCCAGAGGCTCCGGAATGCGAGAAAGCAGACCGAGTGCGGCGGAGGCGGCAGGCTTAGGAAGCCCTGCGGAGCCCTGGGGCCCTTGGGGCGTTAATACCGTCTCTGAGGCCGGGGTGCAGAGAGGCGCAGGCGCAGGAGGCCGCACAGGGCAACTCAGGTCATATGCCGCGCGCGTCGCCCGTCCCAACGCCCCCGCGCTCGCAAAACGCTTGACCGGGTCGAGCGCCATCGCCATGCAAATGACATCGGCCAGTGGAGCGGGAACGCCGCGCATCTCGCATTGTTCGCGCATGTCGAGCCCCGGTTTTGGATCGAGCCCCGTCAAGCAGAAGAACAGCAGGGCGCCCAGCGCGTACACATCGCTTCGCACGCTCGTCTGCCCAAACCCATACTGCTCGGGTGGCGCGTAGGGCCGTGTGCCAAACTTGACGGTATCGGCATCGGCGCCTTCGCGCCAAGCGCGCGCGATTCCCAGGTCAATAATCACCAGCGACGAGAAGGTCATGCCGGCATCGGCGGCATATCTCACACCCGACACGATGATGTTCGAAGGTTTAAGGTCGCGATGGATAATCGGAGCCGGCGCTTTTCCCACCTCGCCAAATCCAGCATGGAGCTCTGCCACCGCATCACACAGGGCCGGAAACAACCCGCGCGCATAATCGGGCGTCGCACCCAAGCGCCCCACCAAGGCCTCGAGCGTCTCGCCTTCAATGTATTCCATCACCACGTCAAGTTCGTCGCCCACACGGCGGCAATCGACAATCCGGGGCAGGTGCTCAAAACGCCGTCCGGCACGCTGGGCCGCAAACAGGCGCTCATATGCCCCGCCAATCTGGGCCGAAGCATCGATGCGTTTGCGGACAAAGGGGCCGAGCGAGCCACCACCAGAACCCTCAAAGCACACGAGTTCGGTTGTCTCAACGTCCGAGCGCTTTAGCACACGTTCCACGCGATAGCTGTCATCGCGGTCAAACGACGCCAGGTGCTCGGCGAGCGCGGCAGTCAGCTCATCATCGGAATATGTTGGGTTCTGAGTATCCATAGCGTCCATCATAGCGCAGGGCACAGACGCCCTGTAGCACCCGTGCCCTGCACGTTTGAAATATAGCGGACGGCCCTGCCACCAACAGTCAGCCGTTAACTCACCGTCTCCTCGCCAAAGCGATACAGCTCCTCATTGACCTTTTGCAGGCTGCAGCCACGATCGATGCAGAAGATGATAATCGCATCACGACGGTCCTTGCAGTTGAGGACGTTTGCCCCGGCAGCCGTAAGTGCGCGGTTGGTCTCCTTCATCGATAACGCCATCGCGAATGCAATCTGCAGCACTTTATTTCGACTCGGGTGGCGCGCACCCGTAAAAATCTGATAGCCAAACGTTTCGTTGAGGTCGGCCATACGCACCACGCGCGAACGCTCCAAGCCCTTTTCCTGCAGCAGTTGCTTAAGGTAGTCCGAAAGCGACGGGGCGGCAAAGTCGTGCTCCCTGATATAGCCGTCGATACTCGGCGCATCGAGCAACTCATTGAGCAGCTCCTCCGTCAACTTTTTATCGGGCATACGGCCTCACCTCCCCCAGTGCATGCAACATGCTAGAAACCGCTCACATCCGAGCGCTCCCAACTGGCGACCTGATCGGGAGACACCGTACCCAACGCCTCGAACTTCCAGGAGCCGCCCGCCTTCAGATGATTGGTGTTTGCAAGAGCCGTTCCAACCTGGTTGCCATCAGCATCATACAGAACATACTCAATCTGAATGTAGCTCTTTTCCTTGTCCGTGTTATTGGTCAGCGTACCCGTGATCTTATAGGCAAACTGGTTGGATGTGTCCTCGACCTCATCGGCAATGGTGTACGGTTCCTGCGGTTCTTTTTGCTCTTCGGCCTGCTGCGTCGCCTCAGCCGGTTTAGCCGCATCGCCCGCAGACGAATCGGAAGAGTTGCCACCCATAGAGCCCACGGCGCCGATGATAACCAGCACCACGATGACGCCCAGAACGATTTTGCCAATCGGTTTCTTTCCCTCTTTTGCCATTATTCATCCTTCCTACGATCCGGCTACCGTGCCGGCACACAGCACATCGTAGGAAGGATTGAACTTGAATTCATTAGCTGAGAGCTAAGGCTGCGGTAAACGGCCAATGCAGTTATCCAAACGTTGAGCAAACGCACTTTGCGCAACCGTCTGCTGGCAGCGCATCAACCCACCGTGACGGATTCCCCGGTAAAGGCACTGATCATCAACAGGACAAAGAACACCAGGTAGCTGACACTCAGCAAGTACGCAATAATCAGGAAGACGACCCAGCCGACATTGGTTTTACCGTCGGCACGGCGTTGCTCGCGATTACGGCAAAGCCAAATCGTCACGCCAATGGCCACAATCAGCAACACGAGTGCCGCTGCTGCCAACCCGGCAAGCGCAAACATCACGCCAATGCTCACAGCAATAACCGGAAGCAGCAGCAAGCCGCAGCCACACCCACCGGGACTATAAACGGCAGACTGTCGGCATCGCCTCATCGCCGCACCACCCCCATCATCTTTGAGCACTACAGTGCGATGGCCTGCTGAACAGGAACGATCTTGCCGAGTTCCGGTTCGATCCGCCTTTTCTCGGCCTCAAGGTCAAACGCCACCTGAGCGCGCAGCCAATAACCATCCGTCAGGCCAAAGTAGCGGCAAAGACGGAGGTCGGTGTCGGCCGTCACGCGACGTTTTCCCAAGACAATCTGCCCGATACGCTGAGCCGGAATCCCAGTCTCTTTCGCAAGACGATATTGAGAAATGCCCATGGGAACAAGAAACTCCTCTTTGAGAAGCTCACCAGGAGTCACCGGCGACAGCAAATCGGCCGAAGCCTCATCACTTGTGATAATCGACGATTTCGACATTCCAAGCCATCTCCTGTCTCCACTCAAAACAGACCCGATAGCGCTCGTTAACACGGATGCTATATTGACCGGCACGATCGCCCTTCAAAGCTTCCAGGCGGTTGCCCGGTGGAACGCGAAGATCATCAAGTGAAGCACAAACCTGCAGTTGGCGAATCTTCCTCAACGCAACACGCTCAAAGGGCACGAACCTCCTGACCCGCACACCCATGGCAAAGCGTTCGGTATCCTCATCTTTATACGATGCAATCATCGTATCGCCTTACGTTAGTAACGTCAAACGTTTCTATAGACTTACATCTCTATTATATCGTACGTTTGTTCGTGTTTTCTAGAACAAATAGTCCTTCACGCCTTAGTCAAGCGAAAGTAATCGTTTGTAGACATCGAGGCCTTTGAGTAGGATTTCCTCGTCGAAGAGCATGCTATCGGTATGCAGAGCGCTTGTGGCATAGGCGGGGCAGCCATCCGAATCACTCGGGTTGTCTTGGTCCTCTGGCATACCCGTGCCCAGCAAGAAGAACACGCCCGGCAGATGGCGCTGATAGAAAGCAAAGTCCTCGGCAATTAACAGCGGCTCCTCTACAAGCTGCAGCCCGGGCAAGGCAGGCGTGATGTTGGCAAACAGCTCGGGGTCGTTATCGACCGGTGGATAGCCCTCGGCAAAGTCGAGATCATACGTGCAGCCCGTTGCGGTGCACGCCTCGTCGAGTACACGGCGTACGCCCTCGCGCGCACGGTCGAACATGTCGTCCGTAAACACACGCAGGCTGCCGGCAACATGGGCCTCCCCTGCCACCGCATTGCAGACGGTACCGGCCTGCAGCAAGCCGAACTTACCAATGCAGGGCTCGTCGGCACCCAGCTTGTCCATGAGTTCGCGCTCGGAAACCAAGAACTTGGCAGCCGCCAATGCCGCATCGTGCGATTCGCCAACGGGAACGCCGTAGGTCTTGGCGATATGGATGCTCGTCCCGTGAATGTGCACATGCGTCTCGCTCGAACGCGCTAGCAGCGGACCGGGGCAGCTCGCCAACGTGCCGGCGGGCAGATCGGGCCACACATGGAAGCCAAAAATGCGGTCGGCCCCATAGCGCTCGAACACACCGCTCTCGCATACCGTCTTGGCACCACCGGTCGTTTCCTCGGCCGGCTGGAACACAAAGAGAACATTGCGCCTAATGGCGCCCGGATGCTCGCGAATCGTACGGTCGACATACGTCGCGGCGGCAAGCGCCATGGCCATGTGTCCGTCATGTCCGCAAGCGTGCATCTTGCCGGGATGGGTTGAGGCAAAGGCCGCTCCCGTCGCTTCCGCGATGGGCAGCGCATCCATATCGGCGCGAATCGCCGTGGCATGCGCGGCATCAACGCCGGCGTCGAAGAAAGCGCAGACGCAGCTGGGGCACGGATGGGTCACTTCGCAGGTGAGCGGTGCCAGCACGCCCTCGATATAGGCAATGGTTTGCGGAAGATCGAAATCGAGCTCCGGAATGCGATGGAGATCGCGGCGATAGCGACGGAGTTCTTGGAGCTCGGTCATAGAGGATCCCTTCGTGAGGCACATCTGTTGCAACTTATTGTGATACAGGATTGTGGCGCACATGTTTCCAGCATATCCCTGCATTTTTTAAACGTTATATACGAATACTCTTGTTTGGTAAAGTGCAACGTGATAGGGTCTTTACCACTTGATAGAGGCGCGGGCACGAAGAGCCGCGGGCGAGCCGGCAGGCTTTGACCCCGTGGGGAGGCGAAACCCGCCGAACTGGGTTTTACGGGCACGAACAACCTGGTGGGCCTGTGGGAAACACCCACAGGACTGTCTGCAGCAATGCGGGAGCGCTATCCGGACATTGGGTCCACGTTATGCGGATTCGATGCGCAGATGGCGCCGTCTGGATAGCGAGGTTTACGGGACATGGCATTGACCCCCAACGAGGCATATGCGGCCAAGCAGCCGTTTGTGGACAAAGAGACACTCGAGCATATCGTCGAGCAGTTCCCCACGCCGTTTCATCTATACGACGAGGCGGGCATCCGCCGCAACATGCAAGAAGTGCGCGACGCCTTTGCATGGAACCCGGGCTTTAAGGAATACTTTGCCGTCAAGGCCAACCCCAACCCGGCGCTCATCTCCATTCTCAACGAATACGGCTGCGGCTGCGATTGCTCGAGCTATACCGAGCTCATGATCGCCCGTTCGCTGGGTATCACGGGACACGACATCATGTTCTCGTCCAACGACACGCCGGCTGCCGACTTTGAGCTCGCCGACAAGCTGGGTGCCATCGTCAACTTTGACGACATCAGCCACATCGAGTTCTTTGAGCGCGTTGCGGGGCCCATCCCCAAGACGGTCAGCTGCCGCTTTAATCCAGGCGGCCTGTTCCAGCTCTCCAACGGCATCATGGACAACCCGGGCGACTCCAAATATGGCATGACCACCGAGCAGCTCTTCGAGGCCTTCCGCATGCTCAAGGCCAAGGGCGCCGAGGACTTTGGCATCCACGCATTCCTTGCCAGCAACACTGTCACCAACGACTACTACCCCAAGCTCGCGCGCATCCTCTTTGAGCTTGCCGTACGCCTGGAGCGCGAGACCGGCGCACACGTCGCCTTCATCAATCTGTCCGGCGGCGTCGGCATCCCCTACCTGCCTGAGCAGCAGGCCAACGACATTCGCGCCATCGGCGAGGGAGTACACGCGGCATACGACGAGATCCTGGTTCCCGCCGGCATGGGCGATGTGGCCATCTGCACCGAGATGGGCCGCTTTATGTTGGGCCCCTACGGCTGCCTGGTCACCAAGGCCATCCACGAGAAGCAGATCTACAAGGACTATATCGGTGTCGATGCAAGCGCCGTCGATTTGATTCGCCCTGCCATGTATGGCGCCTACCACCACATTACGGTGATGGGTCAGCCGGGCGGCGCCGACAAGGCCACAGCGCCCGTCACGAACACCTATGACATCACGGGCAACCTATGCGAGAACAACGACAAGTTCGCCATCGACCGCGAGCTTCCGCATATCGACATGGGCGACCTGCTCGTGATTCACGACACCGGCGCGCATGGCCACTCTATGGGCTACAACTACAACGGCCGCCTGCGCTCCGCCGAGGTCCTGCTGCGCCCCGATGGCTCGGCAGACCTCATTCGCCGCGCCGAGCGTCCGGGCGATTACTTTGCCACACTCGACGTGCTGCCGTGCGGCCGCGAGCTGCTGGCCAAATCGCGCGCCGAAAGCGCCCGCCGTCGCGCTCAGGACGAGCGCCTAGCAGTCGCCGCCAAATGGAACAAACGCGTCCAGATCGCGGAAGCGAAGGAGAAGAACATGGATATCCGCAATCTCGAGGGCTCAATCGTCGCCCTTGTCACGCCGTTTAAAAAGGACGGCAGTGTCGACTTTGACGCGCTTGAGCGCCTTATCGATTTCCACCTGCAAAATGGCACTGACGCCATCCTCACCCTGGGCACCACCGGTGAGAGTGCCACGATGACCGATGACGAGGACAACTCCGTCGTCGCCGCTGTGGTCAAGCATGTTGCAGGACGCGTCCCCGTTATTGCCGGCTCGGGCTCCAACTCCACGCAGACCATGCTCACCAAGTCGCTCACCTATCAGGGCCTGGGCGCCGACGGTCTGCTGCTCATCACCCCCTACTACAACAAGTCCAATGAAGAGGGTACCTATCAGCACTTTAAGACCGTCGCCGATGCCGTGGACATCCCCTGCATCCTGTACAACATCCCCGGCCGCTGTGGCTGCGGCATCAGCGAGCGCAACGTAGAACGCCTGGCCGCGCACCCCAACATCATGGGTATTAAGGAGGCCTCGGGCAACGTCGCCTACGCGGCCAAGATCGCCCACCTGCTGTCAGACGACTTCCGCATGTACTCGGGCGAGGACGCGCTTACCGTACCGCTCATGAGCCTGGGCGCCTCGGGCACCATCAGCGTGTGGGCCGATGTTCAGCCGCAGCTCGTGCACGACATGTGCCGCGCCTATCTGGACGGTGACGTGGCACGCGCCCGCGATATCCAGATTGCCGGCCAGCCGCTCATCAATGCCCTCTTTAGCGAGGTCAACCCCATCCCCGTCAAGGAAGCGCTCGCCCAGATGGGCATGATCGAGGCAAACTACCGTATGCCGCTGTGCCCCATGGCAGACGACACGCGAGCCGCACTTACCGATGCTCTGAAGGGAGCTGGTCTGCTTGATTAAGACCGTCATTATGGGAACGGGCCGCATGGGCTCGCTCATCCGCACCACCGCCGAGGGCGTTGTCGACGCCGCCGGTCAACCCGTTTTTGATATCGTGGCCCAGATTGGCTTCGATTTGAGCAAGCTCGAGAACGCACCGGCTGCCGATGTGATTATCGACTTCTCGAACGTCGCGACCTTCGACGCCGTCGTCGCCTATGTCGAGCGCACGGGCGCGGCATTGGTCTCAGGCACCACAGGCTACACCCCCGAGCAGATAGACCGCCTGCGTGAGCTGGGCCAGAACACCCGCGTTATGCACTCGGGCAATTACTCCATCGGTATCGCAGCCCTGCGCCATCTGGTAGCGCAGGCTACACGCGAGCTGCCCGGCTTTGACTGCGAAATCGTCGAGACGCACCACAACCAAAAGGTCGATGCCCCCAGCGGCACTGCCAAGCTACTGCTCGATGCCGTCGTCGAAGCTGAGCCCGAGGCAGGCTACCACCCCGTCTATGGCCGCGAGGGCATGTGCGGCGCGCGTGACCCCAAGGAGATCGGTATGCACTCGCTGCGCGGCGGCACCGTCGCCGGCGTGCACGAGGTAAGCTTTTTCGGCCAGGACGAGGAGGTCACGCTCACCCACCGCGCCACGAGTCGTCAGATCTTTGTCAACGGCGCCTTGGCAGCCGCGCAGAAGCTCGTCACCCGCGAACCCGGCTTCTATACGTTCGACCAGGTCATGTTTGTCTAACCAGGTGTCAACCGAATCCGCCCAAAGGAGAGATAGCAAATGAGTAACGCAGCCGAGATGGATGCACAGGAGATTATCAACTACATCGCCACCGCGCCCAAAAAGACGCCCGTCAAGTTGTACGTGCGCGAGAAGCCGGGCATGAAGGTTGCCTGGGGCGACGCACATGTCTACGGCGGCCGTCGCGGCAAGACCGTCTTTGGCGACTGGGACGAGCTCAAGACCATCCTGGACGCCAATGCCGATTCCATCGATTACTACGACGTTGAAAACGATTGCCGCAACTCCGCCGTGCCCATGCTCGACCTTAAGGGCATCAACGCCCGCATCGAGCCGGGCGCGATCATCCGCGACCGCGTCGAGATTGGCGACCGTGCCGTCATCATGATGGGCGCCATCATCAACATCGGCTCCGTTATCGGCGAGGGTTCCATGATCGATATGGGCGCCGTGCTGGGCGGTCGCGCCACCGTGGGCAAGAACTGCCACATCGGCGCCGGCACCGTGCTGGCAGGCGTTGTGGAGCCCGCCAGCGCCACGCCCGTCATCATCGAGGACGATGTCATGATCGGCGCAAACGCCGTGGTCCTGGAAGGCGTGCACGTGGGCAAGGGTGCTGTAGTTGCCGCCGGCGCCGTGTGCGTCGAGGACGTCCCCGCCGGCGCCGTCGTGGCCGGTGTCCCCGCCCGCGCCATCAAGATGCGCGACGAGAAGACCGACAGCAAGACCGGCCTGGAAGAGGGCCTGCGCCAGCTGTAGAAGTTACGCGGTTTTGCCAAACCGCGTAACGGCTCGACGCTGCAAACGCCCCTAAGCGGCAATCTGACGTTCAATCGTCGGGCATGACCAGAAGGTC
>CAJLOU010000073.1 GCA_905208345.1 uncultured Collinsella sp. | reverse complement strand
CCCGCCAGCGCACCAACCGGGCAGATCGCCACGACACCCGTCACACGTCCCGGCTCGCCCGAGCATTCGTACACGTAATACGCCGCACCCGGGTCCTTGAGCATCAGACCATCGGCAAGGGCTCCGCGCAGAGCATCGTTGCCGCTCAGGATGCTGCCCATTGCAGGCAGCGTCTCGAGCACGCGGTCCTGAGCCGGGCGGATGCAGGGAAACGGAAGTGCTTTCATGGGCGGTCCTAACGCACGAGTCGGTTTGTTCGCGGCTTATTATGCCCCAACTTGGCCGCTCGCGTCCCAGAGCACGTTATCGGCGAGCGCGATTAGCACCTGCTGACAACGAACGATATCGGCGTGGGGCACATATTCGTTGGGCTTGTGCGCGAGCGCGAGCGACCCGGGACCGTAGCTCATGCAATTGCGGTTACCTGTCTTGCCGGCAATGACGGCGGTGTCGGTGTAGCCGGTAAAGAAGCCGACGGTCGTGTCCGCCCCCGTCACGTCATCGGCGGCACGCTTGAGCGCGGCTAGAAGAGGAGAGCTTGGATCGCGCTCGATAGCGGGGCGGTCGCCTGTCACGGTGTAGCTTCCATGGCAGCCGGGGACCGCGGCTTCGGCAACGGCGATGGCCTGCTCTACCATGCGCGTCGCGGCGGCCGTATCGGTCGGCGGGGTCAGGCGCATGTCGACCCAGACTTTGGCACGGTCGGGCACGACATAGGGGCGATATCCGCCCTCGATTTGGCCAAACGTGATGGTCGAAGGCCCCAGCTCATCGTGCGCGGGCAGCGCCACAAACGCGCGACGGAGCGAACACGCGACCTCGGCCATGGCGGCGACGGCATCCGCGCCCTTCCACGGCTGGCTCGCATGCGCCGTTACGCCAGCCATTTCAATCTCGAACCACGTGCGCCCCTTGTGCGCCACCTGGATCTGTCCGTCGGTGGGTTCGGTGTCCAGCACCCATTCGCGCGAGCCGACCCAGCCGGCATCGATCGCGGCCTCTGAGCCGCGCATAAAGTCCTACTCGTCGACCGAGTAAATGAGTGAGAAGCCACGGCGGGGCAGCTTGCCTTCTGCCGCCACGCGCTCGAGCGTATGGACCAGTGCGGCAATGGCGCAGGCCAGGCCACCCTTCATATCGCAGGCACCGCGGCCATAGAGTTTATCGTTGCGCACGATCGCTCCGAGCGGCGGAATGTCCGCGTCCCAGCCATCGCCCAGTGTAACGGTATCCATATGGCAGATATAGACGAGCCGTGGCTCGTCGCTCAGTCCCGGCACGGTGACCATAAGGTTGCGGCGTCCGGGGAGTACTTCGTGCTCTGCAATCTGCACGGCATCGAGCGCAGAACTATCAAGTTGTGCCAGCTGCTGCTCAATGAGCCTCTTAATGAAGCGCTCAATTTCATCCTCATACGCGCCCGGGTCTGAGCTGTCGATCCGCACAAGCTCCTGCGCAAGCCGCCAGGCAAAGTCCTCATCAACCATATGCAACCTCACAATCAGTTTGCTTTCCAAACCGATTGTAAGCCTCCTGAGAGATCCGCGACGTGGGCGTGGCAGTATTTACCGTTCGCAGGCCGAGCCAGCGCGTTTGCCGTCCGAGCGGGTTCACAAGCGACGCAGCGGGTACGTACCCTTCATGGACGACATGCTGTGCGACATATCTGCCTTTCGGTATCACCGGATACCTCCACAGGTCTTGGCAATAATGCCGGACCTGCCCGATTCTGCGGACGATCCGCGCAGGGAGCACCTATGTGAGCATCCGCTCGTCACGCATTTCCTGGGCACCCCGTTACACGTGTTGGCGCAGGGCAGCTGCGGACGTAAGGGCGATCGCATTGTCAGGCATGTTTGGAACGGGGAGAGGCCGTTTGATTCCATGCGACAGACAGAGTTTGGCCTCGATGTCGCGTCCCCGCTCTTTACCCTGCTGACCCTGGCTTCCTCGGTCTCAAACGAGCGTTTAATCATGTGCATGTATGAGATGTGCGGCACCTTTGCCGTGTGCAAGATTGCGCCTCAGGTAAAGTCGGCACTTGTGCAGGCATATGGGGACCGGTGGGGTGACGCACGGTTGGGTTGGGAAAATGTAAAGGATGTCTCGGGGAATCCAACGGACCTGTGGAAACGACCGCCCTTGATCGAGTTCTCTGAACTTACAGAGTACGTCGATAAGATCCCGGGGCTCCGCGGTGCTAAATCGTTCACACGTGCCGCGAAATGCATTACGGGGGTGGCGGCATCGCCGCTTGAGGTCCAGGCTTCGATGCTGTTTGGCCTTACGAGGTTGCGCGGCGGCGAAGGCCTGCGCCTTACCAATAACGTCGAGATTCGTATGACGCGCAGCGCCCGCCTGATTTCGGGGCTTGATAGGCGCTATGCCGATATCCTGCTGGCAAATAAGGACGGCAGTCGGGAGTGTCTGGTTGAATGCCAAGGTAAAGCCATTCACGGATCCATTGAATCCAAGATCTCGGACTCCGATCGAACGACGGCCTTGCAAGCCATGGGATATCCCGTCGTTCTGATGACCTATGGTCAGCTGGCCGACTTCGATGCCTTCCGCGTGGTGATGGAGCTCATCATGTCCTATCTCGATGTGCCGCTGAAAGACAAGACGCCGCGACAGCAGGAGCTCGAACGGCGGCTTCGTGAGGAGATTTTTATCGATTGGGCAGGAATGTAGCCGCGCGGGTGGAAAACGGTCGCGCGGACTAGAGTTTTGGTCACAAAAAGACTTATATTTCGCCTTGGAGGGGCCTTAAAAATGCTATCTAGAATAAGTTGTTTCGGAAAATGGACAGTCAACTTACATTCGGCACATAGAGATCGATTTTTACCTACTAAAGTCCCTGATAAAGCTGTTTATCAAAGCGGGTGTGCTTAGCGACTTGAGCCTCACTATCGATTATCTGAAAAAACTTGTTCTGGGTATCATTTTAAAGTCGTCCGGAGCAACAAAATCGGCCCTCGTTTCGTGAAAACGGGGGCCGAATGGGCTTCGTGGTCTGTCTGGCAGGATTGGCGCCGGCGCTATTTAATCACGCGCACACGATACATCGACGGAATTTGCTTAAGTGCCTCGATCGTGCTGCCGTCCAGGTGCTCATCGGTGTCGAACATGGTGTAGGCGTTCTCGCCAGCGGACTCGTTGGTCATGCGCTGCACGTTGGCGTTGTCCTTGGCGAGAATGGCCGTGATCTGGCCGATCATGTTGGGCACGTTGGCATGCAGGCAGGCAATGCGGCTTGCGGCGCGCGCCTTGCCCATGCTGCAGGCGGGGTAGTTGACGCTGTGCGCGATGTTGCCGTTCTCCAAGTAATCCTTGAGCTCGCTGATGGCCATATCGGCGCAGTTGGCCTCGGCCTCGCCAGTGCCGGCCCCCGAGTGCGTGGTGATAAACGTGTTGGGCATCTTGACGGTCTTGGGCGTGGCAAAGTCGCAGCTAAACCAGCTCAGCTTGCCCTCGCGCAGGGCAGCGTCGACGGCGTCCTCGTCAATGATGGTTTCGCGCGCGTAGTTGATGAGCACGGCGCCGGGTGCCAGCAGGTTAATCTGCTCGGTGCTGATCATGCCGATGGTGTCTGCCTTGCTGGGCACGTGCACGGTGAGGTAGTCGCAGCCGCGGCAGAGATCCTCGAGCGTGCCCACGCGCTGCACCTCGCGGCTCAGCACCCACGCGTGCTCAACGGAAATGAACGGGTCGTAGCCGTAAACGTCCATGCCCAGATCGACGCAGGCGTTGGCTACCTTGGAGCCCACGTTGCCCAGGCCGATGACGCCGATGCGCTTGCCCTTGAGCTCGCGGCCCACAAAGGCCTTCTTGGCCTTCTCGGCATCGACCTGAATCTCGGGGTCGTCGGCGTTGTCGCGCACCCAGTTCATCGACTGCACTACGCCGCGGCTCGAAAGCACCAGCATGCCCAGGACGAGCTCCTTGACGGCGTTGCTGTTGGCTCCGGGGGAGTTAAAGACGACGACGCCCTTCTTGGCGTACTCCTCGACTGGGATGTTGTTGACGCCGGCGCCGCAGCGGGCGATGGCGCGGATGCCCTCGGGCAGCTCGTAGCCGTGCAGGTCGGTGGAGCGCATCAGGATGGCGTCGGCCTCCTCGGCGGTGCCAACAAACTCGTAGCCCTCGCCAAATTCGACCTTGCCGTCCTTGGTAATGTCGTCGATGGTTTTGATCTTGCGCATGAAAAACTCCTTAGCAGGTTTTGATCTAAACAGGGTGGTCTGAGGTGGCTGGTCGGCCCGCGGGTTGCGGGCTAGTTAGATTGCGGGCTCAAACTATGCTGCGCTTCGAAGTCCTTCATGTACGATGCCAGTGCCTGCACGTCTTCCATGGTCACGGCGTTGTAGACGCTGGCGCGCATACCGCCCACCAGGCGATGGCCCTTGACGTTTTGAATCTGGTGCTCGGCCGCGCCTGCGACA
The DNA here is from genome assembly GCA_905208345.1 of uncultured Collinsella sp. Taxonomy (GTDB): domain Bacteria; phylum Actinomycetota; class Coriobacteriia; order Coriobacteriales; family Coriobacteriaceae; genus Collinsella. The sequence continues at coordinate 6,207 of CAJLOU010000073.1, read as the reverse complement.
AAGGCCGCGTCGAGCTCGGTGTCGCCGGTGCGGAAGGTGACGTTGGCGATGGAGCGGCTGTCGGTCTGCGTGGTGCCATGGAACAGCTCGCTGTGCTCGAGCAGGTCGTAGAGCAGGTTGGCCTTGGCCCAGTTGCGCTCGGCCATGGCGGCAAGTCCACCGGTCTGTTCAACCCAACGGAACACCTTGCCGCACACGTAGATGCCAAAGGTGTTGGGCGTGTTGAGCATGGAGCCCTTGGCGGCCTGGGTCTTAAGGTCCAGGTACTGCGGCGTCTGCGCAAAGGCCGGACCGTCGGCGATCAGGTCGTCGCGCACGATAACCACGGTCACGCCCGCGGCGCCGGCGTTTTTCTGCGCGCCGGCGTAGATGAGTCCGTAGCGCTCGACGTCGAGCGGCTGCGACAGAAAGCAGCTCGAGACATCGGCGACCAGCGGCACGTCGCCGCAATCGGGCAGCTCGTGGTACATGGTGCCAAAGATGGTGTTGTTCTGGCAGATGTAGACGTAGTCGAGCCCGTCGCCCGCGGCCTCGGCGGCAGTGCGCGCGTTGATGTCGGCCATGGTGGGGATGCGGTCGAAGTTGGTGTCTTCGGAGCTCGCGAGCAGCACGGCCTCGCCGTACTTGGCGGCCTCCTTGTACGCCTTGTTGGCAAAGTTGCCGGTCACGACGTAGCCGGCGCGGCCGCGGCGCATGAGGTTCATGGGGATGCCCGCAAACTGCAGCGTGGCGCCGCCCTGCAAAAACAGGACGCGGTAGTTGTCGGGGATGCTCAGCAGACGGCGCAGGGTTGCCTCGGCGTCGTTGAGAATCTGCTGGTACATGCTAGATCGATGGCTCATCTCGAGCACGGACATGCCGCAACCGCGGTAGTCCATCATCTCGTCGGCGATCTCGGCGAGCACGCTTGTAGGCAGCGCGGCCGGGCCAGCTGAGAAGTTGTGCACACGTGCCATCTTCTAGTTCCCCTCGTAGTCGTTTGAACGTTCGGGATACTTTAGCACAGTGGAGCGTCAGGCGCGACCGCATCACGGTAAAACTCGAGTGCGCCGCTATGATTTACAGGATGGTTACATGGGGGGGGGTGACCTTATCTGATGGCTCGTATCCGATCTGCCTCGGCTTTTGCTTGCTTCCAAGGACGCACGCGGCCGTTGACGAGGTCATCGTAGCCGCGGGCGATGGATTGTTGGACTCGTGCCCGCTCGTCGCTTGAGTTGCTCTTTTCTGGGCGGCGCCTTGATTTGTCGGGGAATGCGGGCGGTTCGTTCATGAAACAGCCTTTCAAAAAAGAAAATGCCGGGGGGATCCCCCGGCCCTTGACTGCCCTCCATAACGGAACGCAGCTCTTTTATACCATGCTGTGGTTGTCTAGCTCAAGTATAAAACACGAAAATATGTTCGTGTGTTTAACGTTTGAGCAATGCCTTTGATTTGCGACGTTTGTCCTGCGTCTAAATCACCGGGATATACCGTGACAAATACTCCTTTAGAGCGGGGTCGCACACATAGAGATACGTTCCCAGCATACCGCGCGTCATGAGAACGTAGTAGGCGTTGACGATGATCTTTCGCAGGTCATCGTCGCTCGCCTTTTTCTTTGCGACGGCATCTTTAAAGTTCGCTTTGTTAACGCAGACGGCTCCTATATCGGTGTCGTAATAAATGTCTGGTCCCAGAATTACGAAGCCGTAGTTGAGGTCGTAGCCCTGCACCGTGTGGATACATCCGACTTCGTTTACGGCGTTGGCGGAGTTAACCCAATCCTTTTGGCTCGAGTTCCAACGTTTAGGGATGTCCTCGATGATGATATCGAACGCGTCTTTGTATTTCTTCGTTTGCCACTTCCACGCAAAGCCTGCCGTCATGCGGGATAGCCCAACTTCTTCTTCCTTGGCTTGCTGCAGGGAACAGAAATCCTCAAATCGGTCGATGATTCCAAACTGGTATCTGGGAACATCGCTGTTCGGATCCCCGGCTCGCGAATCGTAAGGCTCCGATGAAAAGAGCTCTTTGAACTTCATGCCGGCATGCATGTACGCCTTGTTGTCGAGTAAGTCGTAGACAAAATCGAGGTATTCATCGCCGCCGCGTACGCGCATTTGCGTGCTTAGGTTGAACTCTTCAGTTTCAATGTCCTTTTCTTCGAGCTGATTGAGTCGCTGCTCAAGGCCGTCTCGATTGAGTCCGGATGCGCGAACCTGCTGTTTGGGGTCATAGAACAGGTACGCCTTGTCACAGCATTTGAATATCCAGTCAACCTGGTTGCTCGTGTGCGGAAGGCCGAGGCGATCGCAGGTATTGTAAAAAGCTCCGATGCCGGCGCCGGCGGTTAAGCAGTTTCCTAGTCGATGTGCCTCGTCGACAAGCAGGATGTCATACCGATCCTTTTTGGTAACATCGCTGGGACTCAGGATATCGCCAGGCTTTAACCCGGGAAGGAAGTGCGTGAGCTTTTTGAGTGTCTTACTCAGAGACTCCATGGGTGTCACGAAACCGACCCGCAGGCCGGATAATTTGGGTTCATTTTTGATTTTGAACATGAGGCTGATGGCAAGGATAGTTTTGCCTGTTCCAGGCGCACCGTTTACGACGGTCACGCGTTTCTTCTCGGGGCCGCCGTTTTCAACATCTTTCTGTTCCTGCTCGAGACGCTTGTAAATCGTCTCAATCGTTTCATATTGATCGGGTGTGAGCGTTTTGAAAGGCGAGAATTTAAACAGGTCAGTGTTCTCGAGCTCTTCGATGGGGTGAATTGCATAGTTTTCTTCGCGTAGCTTTGTCCATAGAGTTCGGAACTTCTGGCGGTACTGAGGTCGCTCAAAGTAATCGAATTGGGCATAGCCATTGTTGCCATTGGTTACCTGGTATTTTTCGTCAGCGCAGAACAGTTCGATGAGCCTGTTTTCAAACTCAAATGTCGCTGACTGATTGAATGTGGGGTTGTCGATCAGAAGTGTTCGATCGAAATCCTTGTCCACGTTTGCGGCGTGTTGCTTCATGCGGCGTTGATAGTTGGTTGTTTGGCCAATGTATGCCGTCTTCTTTTTGCTGTTGGTCAGGATGTAGAGAACAGGCCAACTCTCGTCATGGTGAGCCCCGGGCTCTGGCGTGCCAAAGTCTTGTAGTGATTCGCTTGCCTCAAAGGGCTTGGGTAGGGGAAGCGTGTATTGCCGAAGGGCGAACTCATTACTCATGGTGGCCCGCCTTTCTGTATTCGTTGGATGATGCGTCGACGGGGTAGCGCTCGCCATTGCGCTTGAGCTTGGACGAAAGCGCCGCTGGCAGGTCGATTCCATTTAAATCTGCGAAACGCAGAAGGAAAAGGAGCGTGTCAGCGACTTCGTCTTCGATGGCTTGGCGTTGCTCGGTGTCTTCGAACATTTCCGCAATGCGCTCGTCGCTCATAAAACGAAAGAGCTGAAGGAGCTCGGAGGACTCAGTTGCCATGCCGATGGCAAGCTCCTTTGGCGTGTGATATTTGCGCCATTCGCGCGCATCACAAAAGTCCCTGACTTGTTCCGTCATGGCATCGAGCTTGTCCATCGTTCGCAACCTCCCTTATGTTCATTGATTTATTATGGCCGTATCTGGGATTTATTGCACATCATTTGGGCGTGCGGTTTGTTCGGTCGCGATTGTCCAGCAGGAGGTTTCGCCATGAAGATCGAAGTTGATGTAGACCAGCTGCGCGAGAGCCTGCTCGACCGCGCGGGGAGCGCGGCGGGCGTGGGTTTTCCTGCTGCCATGCTCGACATGATGGATATCGAGGATGAGTCCCCTCAAGAGCTTCTAGACCGAGCCGAACGCGAAGGCCTCGACCTCCGCGACTTTGCCGTCGACGATGACTAAGGTAGCTAATTTGGGATGGGGCGTCTGCACCCGCAGCTGCGCGAAAATGCACGATAAGTCGGCGCAATGGAGCCTAATGACCTCGCGACGGTTCTGTTTTGACTGCACGCTGGCTAAGTGAGTAGACTTTTTTGGAAATCCTGAACACCCGACAAATTTGCTTCAACAAACCCGCAGGTCACAGACTTGTGCTTTGGTGACGTGGTCGGCGATTCGACAAAAGTCTACTCACTTAGTTTTGAGAGACGCTAATTGTCCGCAACGAGACCCCAGCCGGGGCGATTGATGCTCAAGAGTGGCCAATTCGGGACGGCTGCCCCGCCCCTCTTAGGGACAAGGCAGGGGTTGCGGTGACTTTGCGCACAAAAAATGCCGGGGGTAAGACCCCGGCTCTTGGAGGGTACCGACTTCTTTATAGCATGAGATCGGACGGCTTTCAAATGGCGCCATGTGGATGGGATGGCGCGCCTGATAAAGCCCTCAATGAATGGCATCTAACTAGCGTTCGTGATATAAAGAAGTCGGTCATCTCAAAAGAGAAGGCTTCCAAGTGCCGGGGACGTTTTCCCGGCTTTCTTCATTTCGGTGTCAATTCAAATGTTTTTAACCTATCCCCTTAATAACTTGCGGTGAAATAGGGACTGAAATGGCTGTTCAGAGGCCTATTCAGTCCCTATTTCACCGCAACTTATGGGTGGGGATGGCTACGACGCCAGCGTGGCGATGACGGCTTCGTCGCCGGCATATATTAGGGTGTTGCCGTCGGGGATGATCGTTTGGCCGTCGCGCTTGAGCATCACGACGATAAACGGGTGCTTGCCTTGCGGCACGTCGCGCAGACGCTGTCCAGCTAAGCGACCGTGGGGCATCACGGTGACCTCGCGTAGCGTAACCTCGGCACGCTCTTCAAACGTCGGCGCGGCCATAACCAGCAGGTCGCCTTCTTCAATTACGGTATCGCCGTTGGGCAGCACCGGGTGCGCTCCATCGCGCAGCACCAGGACCACGAGCATGTCCGTTGCACTGCCAATATCCGCGAGCGAGCGTCCGGCAAACGGATGTCCAGCTCCCACCTTGAGTTTGACGAACGACATGCCGTCCTCGTCGCGGTAATCGTTAAACGTGCGGCGCACGTCGCCTTCTGCATCGATCATATCGAGTTTCTTCGCCACTGCTGGCAGCAGCGAGCCCTGCACCACAATGCTCGACACGGCAATCACAAACACCAGGTCAAATAGGTCGTGACCGCCGGGAACGCCGGCCACCACGGCAAAGAGACTAAAGACGACCGATGCTGCTCCGCGCAGGCCCGCCCAGCTTACGAGCGCTACCTGGCGAGGGTTTGTCTTAAAGGGCGCCAGCAGCAGACCGACGGCGATGGGGCGGCTCACGAAGAGCATAAACGCCATGAGTGCCAGGCCCGGCAGCAGCATTTGCGGCAGGCGGGCGGGCGTCACGAGCAGGCCGAGCAAAAAGAAGATTGTCATCTCGGCCATCTCGGTGAGGGTGTCGAAGAAGTGCGCCAGCTCGACCTTACCGGTGATGTCGCTCGCGCCTAGCACGATGCCGGCAAGGTACACGGCTAAAAAGCCGTTGCCGCCCAGGTAGCTCGGCAGCGCGTAGGCGACGATGGCCACGGCGAACAAGAAGATGGTCTGCGCGCCCTCGGCTGTCGCATGCGCGCGCTCGATCAGGCGGCCCGATGCCCAGCCGATGACAAGGCCCAGGCCCACGCCTAGGATGATTTGCTTGGCCAGCAGCACGGGGATGTTAATGTCGCCGCCGGCCGCGAGTGTGGCGAGCACGGCGGTGAGCATGTAGGCGACGGGATCGTTGGAGCCCGATTCGACCTCGAGCAGCGAGTCGGTGCTACCTCTCAGCGACAGACTGTGCTCGCGCAGCACGCTAAAGACGCTCGCCGCATCGGTAGACGCCACGACCGATCCCAGCAGCAGGCCGCCGATCCAGTCGAAGCCCAGCACGAAGTGCGCAAAGGCGCCCGTGATGCCGGCGGTGGCGACAACGCCGAGTGTGCTCAACAGCACCGCCGGCGCGGTGACGGGCTTGGCGCGGTCGATATTGGTGTTAAAGCCGCCGTAGAACATGATGAACAGCAGCGCCGTGCTGCAGACGGTTTCGGTGAGCGCATAGTCGCTAAAGTCGATGTGCGCCGGACCGTTGACGCCCAGCAGCATGCCCAGCGCGATAAAGATGAGCAGGGTGGGAAAGGGGAGCTTTTTTCCGACGGGTTTGATGGTCAGGCACAGAATAATGACGAGGCCGATAAAGAGAAGTATCTGGTTCATGGATGGTGTCCGCTCCTGGGTGGTTGGCGTGGCACGGTCAGTTGTCTGC
>CAJLOU010000072.1 GCA_905208345.1 uncultured Collinsella sp. | reverse complement strand
CGGCGAGACCATCGGCATCATCGGCGGCACCGGCTCGGCCAAGTCCACGCTCGTGAATCTGATCGCCCGCCTGTACGATGTCACCGAGGGCACCGTGCGCGTCGGCGGCGTGAACGTACGCAACTACGATCTGGACGCGCTGCGCCACCAGGTAGCCATGGTGCTGCAGAAAAACGTGCTGTTTAGCGGCACCATCGCCGAAAACCTGCGCTGGGGCGACCCGAACGCCACCGACGAGGAAGTCCGCGAGGCAGCACATCTGGCCTGCGCCGACGAGTTTGTCGACGGCTTCCCCAAGGGCTACGACACCTGGATTGAGCAGGGCGGCTCCAACGTTTCCGGCGGCCAGAAGCAGCGCCTGTGCATTGCGCGTGCCCTGCTGCGTCGCCCCAAGATCTTGATCCTGGATGACTCCACGAGCGCCGTCGACACCAAGACCGACGCCAAGATCCGCGAGGGCCTGGCGAGTTATCTGCCCAACACGACCAAGCTCATCATCGCCCAGCGCATTAGCTCCGTGCAGGATGCCGATCGCATCATCGTCATGGAGGGCGGCCGCATCAAGGACATCGGCAACCACGACGAGCTGCTCAAGACGAGCGAGATCTACCGCGAGACCTTTACCTCGCAGAACAAGATGAGCGCCGAGGGCGAGGACGCGGGCGAGACCGCTGCAGCCGGCACCGAGGCATCTGCATCGCAAGCCCAGACCCAGGAAGGAGGCGAGGCACATGAGTAAGGCCACTACCGCCGAGCGCGTACGCAACCGCAAGGGCGGCACCATGTCGCGCCTCATCAAGACGCTCTTTGGCTTTTACCCCGTGCTTTTGCCCCTCGTCGTCGCCGGCGTGGTGCTCTGCGCCATCATCAACTCCATCGGCGCGACCTTCCTTCAGAGCGCCCTGCAGATTATTAGCGAATCGTGGCAGTCGGGCGATTGGGGAGCCGCGCAGCCCAAGATCGCACAGCTCGTGACCACCCTCGCCTGCATCTACGGCATCGGCATCCTGTCCTCGCTCTTCTGGAACCGCGCCATGGCCATCGTCACGCAGGGCTCGCTGGAGAAGCTGCGCGAGAAGATGTTCAACCGCATGCAGGACCTGCCGATCCGCTACTTCGACACGCACCAGCGCGGCGACATCATGAGCCACTACACCAATGACATCGACACGCTGCGCCAGATGATCAGCCAGTCGCTGCCCAACCTGCTCATGACGGTCATCGTCATCGTCACGGTGTTCTTTATCATGCTGTACTACAGCGTGTGGATGTGCTTGGTCATTATTGCCGGCGTCGCCTTTATGACCTTTATGACCAAGCTGCTCGGCTCCAACTCCGCGCGCTTCTTTATTGCGCAGCAGACCGAGCTCGGCGTGGTCGAGGGCCACATCGAGGAAGTCATGAACGGCCAGAAGGTCGTCAAGGCATTCTGCCACGAGTCTGCCGCCGAGGCCGATTTTGACGAGCGCAACGAAAAGCTCTTCGAGGTCTCGCAGAAGGCCAACATGTACGCCAACATCCTCATGCCCATCCTTATGAACCTGGGCAACCTGCTCTACGTGCTGGTCGCACTGGCAGGCGGCATTTTCCTGGCGCTGGGCGTGCCCAACCTGAGCATCTCGGGCATGGCGCTGTCCATCGCCGTCGTGGTGCCGTTCCTCAACATGACCAAGCAGTTCTGCGGACAGATCGGTCAGATCTCGCAGCAGATCAACGCCGTGGTCATGGGCCTCGCCGGCGCCGACCGTATCTTTGAGCTCATCGACGAGGAGCCCGAGGCCGACGAAGGCTATGTGACGCTCGTCAACGCGCAGGTGAACCCCGATACCTGGCAGCTCGAGGAGGCCGACCACCACACCGGCATGTGGGCATGGAAACATCCGCACCGCGCAACCGGCGAGATCGAGTACGTGCCGCTGCGCGGTGACCTGGTCATGGACAACGTCGACTTTGGCTACACGCCCGACCACGAGGTGCTGCACGGCGTGTCTGTGTTTGCCAAGCCGGGCCAGAAGGTCGCATTTGTCGGCGCCACCGGTGCCGGCAAGACGACCATCACCAACCTCATCAACCGCTTCTATGACATCGCCGACGGCAAGATCCGCTACGACGGCATCAACGTCAACAAGATCCGCAAGGCCGATCTGCGCCGCTCACTGGGCGTGGTGCTGCAGGACGTGAACCTGTTCACCGGCACCGTGATGGATAACATCCGCTACGGCAACCTGGACGCCACCGACGAGGAGTGCATCGCGGCGGCCAGGCTCGCGGGCGCGGACGACTTTATCACCCGCCTGCCCGACGGCTACGACACCATGCTCACCGGCAACGGCGCCCAGCTGTCGCAGGGCCAGCGCCAGCTGATCTCGATCGCACGCGCCGCCGTCGCCGATCCGCCGGCAATGATTCTGGACGAGGCCACGAGCTCCATCGACACCCGCACCGAGGCCATCGTGCAGGCCGGCATGGACAAGCTCATGGAAGGCCGCACGACGTTTGTCATCGCGCACCGCCTGTCCACCGTGCGCAACTCCGATGCGATCATCTGTCTGGACCACGGCCGCATCATCGAGCGTGGCAACCACGACGAGCTGATCGCCAAGCGCGGGTATTACTACCAGCTGTACACGGGTGCGTTTGAGCTGGAGTAGTTCGGCCCGCCGAGACGGCCGATTTGCCGCTCATTCGTCGGGCATGACCCTAAGGTCAATGCCCTCCTCTTTCGGGGCAAATCGACTCATCTCAGCGACCCAAACACAATGCGCCGCAACGAATAAAGCCTCCGCAGCCACACGGGCTGCGGAGGCTTTTCTATGCCCTCTGTTACAGGCTTACCGCTCCTCGCGTTGCGGCCCAGCTGCCTCGGCTGTCTTTACGCGGTTCTTGTCGATGTACATGTTTTTGTCGGCTTGGGAAAAGAGCTCGCGCATCGTGGGCGGTTCATCATAATCACTAGAAAGCGCATAGCCCACCGCGTAGCTGATAGGCATGTCGGGGTGAGCCTCGGAATACTCGCTCACGTTCGCACGAATCCGAGCGAGACAGGATTCCACGGCAGCTCGATCGGCATCCCACAGCACCGCGATAAACTCATCGCCGCCGTCGCGGCCCACAAAGCAGGTCTCGGACGCCACGCACCCCAGCTGCTGGGCAAAAGAACGGATGTACTCGTCACCCTTCTCGTGGCCAAAGCTGTTATTGACCGTATGCAGATTGTTAAGATCGAAAACACACAGCGCAACAGGCGCTTCGGCGGAAACGGGATGCCCCTGCCCCATGATTTCCTCGCACTTGTTCTTGTTGGGCAGTCCCGTGGCTTCATCGAGATAGACTTTGCTCTGCAGCTCGCGGTTGAGCGCGGCAGTGCGCACCGCGCGAGCAAGTTCGACCGCAAAGGTCGCCACCAGGCCCACGATGTCGATAATCACCAAACCCTCAAGGCGATTGAGCGCCGTGGCCTTCTCCTGGGAGTAGTCCTCCGCAAGCCTCGTGGCATCGTCACAAATGCCAAAGAACTCCTCGCTCATGGCGATGATGTCGGTGTTCTCGTAGCCGACTTCGCGCACACGGGCAATCTCGGTGCGAAGCTTGTCAAAATAGCTCGCGAGCTCGGTCATCTTTGCCTGATACTCATCGTCATCGAGACGGACGAGATTGAGGTCGTCGCTTCCGTAGCGCAAACCACTAATGTATGAATCAACGGCCTTGAGCAGGTCGTCTTGTGGCTGGCCTGCATCCTCGAGCTTAACGATTCGCTGCGTGGTGCCGCGCACCAGACCGGCGTAGTTGACCACGCGCGCCGTGCCCTGGATGTCGGAGACGAGCAACATGACATTGATGAAGAAAAAGATAAGAACTGCCGTGAGCGCCATCATCAGAAGGCGCACCGCCTGGCTGGCCTTCTTGGCGACAGAAGCATTCACAAGCTCACTCCTCCAAACGGTAAAAGCTCAGATAGCGCGCAGTGTGCCGAAATTCACGCGCGGACAACTCTACCATGATGGACCGAGAGCCTCAAACTTGATGCAGCCTATGGGGCGCAGCTTAATCGGAATATTCAATGAGCTACAAGACCTCTGCTATAAGTGCTCGGCGCCCGTTTGTTTTATCACTGCAGGTAGAAAGAGCGATGATGCGCGAATCAGGGCCAACGTCATCCATGTCCGCATGCACCGCCGTCTGCGAGATATGCGTGAGCAGCGTCTGCATCGAGGCCTGGTCCAGGTTTCCCGGCCCAAAGATAATGTCATCACTCGCAGCAAACGAGCACACGGCAACGATGCGCAGCCGGAACGCCCCATCCTTTGTGTAGAGCGTGCCCGTGCGGTGCAGGTCAAAGAAGCCCCTGTCTAGAAACCGATCGACATCGCCAAACATCGCACCGTTATCCATGTGGTGCGCATAGAGCAGATTGTAGGGATCGGTCATCGCGCGGCTGTTGCGCGTATCCAAAAACACCGCTCCCGAAACCGCGGACTCCCCCAACACGTTTTTGTTGAGGTATTCCTGGTTATCTTTTCCCTGAACGAAGGGATAATCGATGTTGGTGCCATCGATGGTGACCCATCCGACAACGTCGGGATTTTTGGCCATCAGATCCTGCAGGCGTGCGCAATCGTTGGTCCCGGCGGGTTTGTAGTGCAGCAGCTCATCGCTGATGAACCCGCCGTTCATAACGTTGTTTGTATCCCACAGCGAATAGCCCCCGTACAGCAGCATGAGCAGCACGAGAAAGCCGGCAAACCACGTAAGCACGCGGTCGCCGGCTCTCGCCAGCCGAGCTATGCGTTTAAGCTCCATCGGCTGTAATCCTCGCTGTTTTAACGACGATTACGACGAGGACGGAAGAAGACCACGCCCATCACGGCAGCAAACGCGACGATTGCCGCATAGGGAACGACCGTCCGAATAACATCGGTCGGAACGGTAACATCCTTGGTGTTGGTAAAGATCACCGTGGTGTCGTAAGCACCGATAGCTTCCTCGACAATAGAGCTACCTTCTGTCGAATTGGTGCCATCACCAATCTTGTACGACGTCTTATAACCGTCGCCATGATAATCCGCCTCAGTTACGGCGAATTTATCCTCCGATGAGAGACCGTAAACGATGACGGATTCCCCATGCTTAAGGCTTACGGTAACCGCAGTTCCCGACGTAGCTGGAGTTTGGCTCATGGTGGTGGCACCGTTTTTCACAGTGGCGTACTCATAGCTCTCCCCGTCAGCGCCTTTAATCGTGAAGGTAAAATTAAAGTCCTTATTCTTGTCACCTTGGTTGCCCTTGACGACCTTTGTGATGGTCAGCTTATGGGTGACATATTTGTTCAAAAAACCTGCGGTCTTCTCGCCCGAGCCTGCTTCTGTTCTAAGAATACAGCCCTTAACAACATAGCCCGAACCGCCATTCTCTTCGTTTTCTACGTAAACATCCAGGAAGAGCTCCTTGTATGTAACGTTGAGACCGTCCAGCCCTGACGGCGTCTGCGTAATTTTATATCGATAGATACCCGGAGCCTTGAACAGAGAGGTTTTAATTTCGGCACTCAGTTTGGCGGTTATTGTCTTAGTTTTCTCACCGGTATTCTCTGTGCTTGTAAGGCCTTTGTTGGAAAAATTAACGGAAGTCGGCGAAAGCGTGACGGCGTCTGTCACTCCAGCATAAACGGGCATACCGCTCGTGCTCGTAAGCTCACTCTCCTCATCCGCCGGCGCAATCGAATAGTTAAACGTCGCATTAGGCACCACGGCATTCTCATTCATGGTAAGCGTCGAGGTGATCGTAACCTTGTTGTCTTTTACCGGCAGATGCGGTTGAGCGGCACTGTCCTCCGCCCACGCGGGCGCGACAACTCCCACCAAAGCCAGCAGCATCGTGGCAGCCACAACTGCAAATGCTGTCAGTCGTCTCTTTCCAGTTTTCATGTTGTATCCTTCCTCTCGGGCATATGCCCTTAATAAAACCAATCTCCGTGCCTACAGGTTCGACCTGCGCAGCACGCTGATCACGTTGCCCTTGATCTGCGAGCGGGCAATCGGCCCGTACAGGCGGCTGTCGTGGCCGCCCTCACGCAAATCTGCCAGTACAAAGAACTCATCCGTTCCCAGGCGCACGGGATAGTCCACAGCAGACTCATAGCGCGGCGTCGGCGTGGTGATGTCGCTTTCCACAACAACAGCCCCGTTAACCATGAGCTCGCCTTCCTCGGTAATCGTGACCTCATCACCGGGACGGGCAACCACGCGGCCTAGGCGCTCTGCGCCATCCGCGGTGTATACCACCACGTCACCCTCGTTGAAGCTCTGGCTGAACCTCCAGTAGAGCATGACGTCACCCGAACAGATACGCGGGGCCATCTCGCCAGTCGTGACTGCACCCACGCCCAAGACCACGCCAAAGAGCAGCCAGAGCGTCACGACAAAAAATGCCAAGCGCGCCAGAAAACCCACGATATCGCGCCGGTCGTCCGCTTCTCCCAGATCTGGCGCCGCATGGGCGCCCAACCTCACGTTCGACGCGGCCGAATACCGCGAGCCCCGGGGTCTTCCCTGCGGGGCCGCTCGTGCGGCTGGCCCATCACCAGCATTGCTGGCGCCATGTCTTCTCATAGGCGCCCGCCCCTCTTGGAGCCGCGGCGTAAACGCAGCGCAACCATGCCCGTAGCCAACAGCACGCCGGCGGCCAAAATCGCCAGGGCATAGATGGGGTTGCGCGTAATACCCGTAGGCACCGCGACCTGTCGGGAATTGGTGGCCTTAGCTTCAACGGCAACGGTCACACGCGGACCGTTGAGCGTGCCGCTCGCACCCGTAAGCTCGGCGTGGTACCCCAACGACGAATAATCGTCTTCGCTCACGGTATAGACCGCGTTGTAATCCAGCGCCTTAATCGAAACGGTCAGGCCGTCCTTAACGGCAAACGGCACGGTCGCCTTGCCCTGGCCATCGGCCGTAAAGGCCGTCTTGTTTTCCACGGTCTCGGCCCGATCATTCGGTCGCGCCACGAGCGCATGGCTGCCTTGGGCAGACGCATCCGAATACTCGATGGCGTAGGTCTGACCAGCCTTGAGGCCCGTAAAGGTCGCCGTCATCTTAAAGTAGGCACGCTTGTCGCCCATATTGCCCGTAACGCTCTTGGAAACCTTGAGTGTGTAGGTGCGCGGGGTGAATCGTGCGTATACGCATCCCGTATGGCGATCTTTTACGTTGTACGTATAGGTGGGTGAAGACGACAGCAGCTCCGGGGCGTCCGGATTCGATAGGTCGTACCAACCCTCAAAGTGATAGCCCTCCTTGGGAGCGGCCACCGCCTCCACAAACGTGCCGTCATCCACAAAGTAGGCAACGCCCGATTTTTTGTACGCGTCCTCGTCCTTGCCCGAGCCATCCCCGGCATCGATGGAGCCCTTTGCCCCCTTAAGCTTGGAGCTGACCGTGCCGCCCGTCGTTACGTTGCTCCACGTGCCATCGGCATTTTTAAGCTGGGCAACAAAGGCCTGACGATACTTCCATTGCGCCACGAACGTCGCGCCCTGGCTCTCGGGAATGTTTTCGACGGTTACCGCATCGCCCACAGCACCGGTATCCGGATTGACCTTCTTGCCCTTAATGGTAAGAGTGCCGGAATCCGTGGTGCCCTCGGGAGCTGTATGGGTCACCGTGTGTTTGGCATCGAAGCGAACGGCTTTTCCCGAGCCCGCGTACTCCCAGCCCATAAACTTCCAGTCGTCGTTTTGTCCAACGGCAGCATGGGAGGTATAGCTCGCTCCAGCGCCAGAAAGCTGTACGAAATCGCCCGTGGACTCATTGTACGGATCGTAGTGATACGCTTTGCCGCCGTTCACATCGTATTGAACGCCTGCCTTGGAAAACACGAGGTGCACTTTGTAGTGCTTTGTGACCTTGTCGACCTCAAAGCGATAGGTACCATCTTCCAATCTGGTCCAATGTGCGTCGTCGTCTGCGGAATAGAACTCGCCGTTGACAAAAGCACCGATAAAGACTGCCCCGTCATCGCGTTTGGCATCGACCATAAAGTAGGAGTTCTTCTCCTGTTTACCTACGTAGTTTTTGGCATAGGTAAAGTCCGCCGTCTTGGTATTGGCGTTATAAAAATACGTTCCGCTTCCGTTGGGCGTCGTGTATGTCTCGATGCGATAGAACTCCCTAAACGAGATATTGTCGAGGAAGTTGCCGGTCGAATTGCTCCCGTTGGCCGTGTTGTAGGCCACAAAAGCAAAGACGCTCTGGTTTTGGCCATCCGGAATGGTGTAGGTATAGTCGTAGTCAACCTTTTTGCTCTGCTCGAGCGCGTTGGAACCGTAGGAAGCCCACGCGTCGTTTTCGGACGCCATGATCCATACGCACCATTTTTCGGTATGCTCCGCATCGGCCGTCCATGAGAACGCGCTTCCGCTGGACGCATTGGCAAATCCGCCCACTTTGTCAAACTTGGTTGAATACAGGATGATCTTTTTGCTGCAGCCCGATTGGGAAAAATTGACCACATCCAAGCCGACATAGTTGTCGACGCTCATTTGAATCCATTGAACAATTTGCTGGTACTGATCGAGTGCCTTTTGATTGTCCTTGTACGGCTCGTTTTCTTGTCGCGGACCGATGATAAGGGCCATGGCGTCTCGACCCGAGCGGCCGCGGTGGTCGAGCCCCCACTCGTACTGTTTTCCCGGCTCGGTCGTCACATATTGGTAGAGCGAACTCGCCTCGTGTGCGTTGAGCTCGGCTGCATAGTCACCATCGGAGGGCGTAAACGTAACAGAATGCCCAACTGGGTCGATATAGTAGTCGTTCTTGGCAACGATCTCGATACGATGGTCCGTCTCGGTCGTACGCCAATGGGGCGAGCACAACGTAAACTTGCTGGGCCTCTGGTTCCCTAGATGTATATCCTCTTCAAAGCTGCCGTTAGCAATGTTCGTATTCTCGTTCTTAAGATTCGAGGTCGAGAACGCATAGTTTGTGAGCGTTGTCATGGTCTCGGACGAATTTTCCCAATACACCTTGGCAAAGTCGCTATAGATGTCGCGTGTGCCCTGCTTTTCCACGTGAACGTCGTTGACCAGATTACCAAACCACTCCCGGTATTGTTCGTTCTCCCCCGTAAGATTTGAATCGTAGCAAGTCAGCGCAAGCATCGTTTTGTCGGACGCTGCGGTATAGTCAGCCTGATAGGCAAACTCATCGTCTTCCTCGGGAAGATCTCGATAATAATGCGTGCTGTTGGTGCCAAAGGAGAACCAACCCTGTCCGTTAGAGCTTACGAGCCACACAGAAAGCGCGATGCGACCGTCGCTCTGTTCAAACGAAAAGTGGGATCCATCAGCACTGTTACCAGCAAATCCGCCGTTTGCAGCAAAGGGATCGCTGTAAACGGTGTACTGCTCAACGGTATTTCCCTGGGGCATCTTGACCTGCGCCTTAAGCCAAGCCCGCAGCTGCATAAGCTGGTCTTGGCCTGCGCTGTTAATCGACAGATTCTCCTGTTGAGGACCCATCGTGAGCATCAGCACGTCGTGGTCGGTTGCGGCGCGATGGTTTAGGCCCCACTCGTACGTGGCGCCGCTCTGGGTGGAAAAGGTGGTGTAGGTTGATCCAGGTTCAAAATAAAGATTGGTGCCCTGTGGCCTAAAATTCCACGCAAGCGCAAAGTGATTGCCGTTAGCTTGTTTGGTGTTCGTTTGGGGCTTGAGGAGCTGCGTGGAAAGCTCGAGCTTCATCGTCTCGCCGATTCTCTCATTCGGAGAGGTCGTCGACCAGCCAGTAGCTTGGTTAAGAAAGTTTGGGTTTGTTATAAGGTTGCCATCGTCACCGTACGCGCGCGAGGGCAACCCCCCCCCGGCCATAACGAACACGCATAAGGCCGCTGCCAACATCATAAAGGTGCGGCGCATCGACGCAATATGACCGAAAGGACCCTGCACGGGCGCATCCCCCCCCAGCCGCAGCCCGAGCTTTCGCGCAAGCTGCACAAGTAGTTCGTTTAAGCTTTTTGATTCTACAACCAGCCCAGGGCAAAAGCAAAATCATGCGTGACCGATTTGCAGTCATTTTTCGCACCTTGATTATCGACTTCATCCGAACACCTCCCACATTCATCCGTACATGTACGGATGAATGTGGGAACCCGATACCCTGAGGGCCGGACCGGCCGGCCCCGGAAGATCGGAGGACGGCATGTCCGGAAAGAGGAAGAAGGGTTCCGCGAAAGCGGCCCCGAGGGCCTACGGAAGGCTCACGAGGCACGAGCGGGACACGGTCCAGAGGATGCTGGAGCGCAGGGCCTCGTGCAGGGAGATCGCGAGGGAGCTGGGCAGGTCGCCCTCGACGGTGAGCGCCGAGGTGGCGTCGCACAGGTTCGTGACGGCGCCGAAGCCCAGGCGCGGCGAGCGCGTGGGCGCCGACACCGACCTGTCGTCGGCCTGCCCGCGCCTGGCGGCGTGGCCGCGCTGCTGCAACGGGTGCGGCCGCTACCGCGCGATGGGCTGCAAGCGCCGCCCGCACGTCTTCTACGAGGCCCGCGCCGCGCAGCTGTGCGCCGACTCGGTGCTCGTCTCGTCCAGGCGCGGGATCGACGCCGACGAGCCGGCCGCGGCGGCCAGGCTGGAGGCCATCAGGGACTGCCTGCGCCGGGGGCTCTCGCCCGAGCAGATGGCCGCATGCAACGGAGGGCCGGTGGACCTGTCGCCGTCGACGATCTACCGCTGGGTCGCGGCGGGCTACGACGGCATGACCAACATGGAGCTCAGG
>CAJLOU010000071.1 GCA_905208345.1 uncultured Collinsella sp. | reverse complement strand
TCGATTCGTAGAGTGGTTTGCCGTCGATGAACAGACAGGGAACCTGGCGTTTTCCGCCGACGGCGATGAGCGTCTGCTCGGCTTCGGTATCGGTCGAGATATTGCGCTCGGGAATGGTCACGCCGTTATCGGCCAAAAAGTGCTTGACCTTTATGCAATACGGGCAGCCGGTCATAACGTACAGCTCGAGCTCATGATCAGTAGCCATAGGTCTCCAATCGGTTGAGGTTTTGATTGAAATACCCAAAGCCGCCGCGGTCTATGCGCGCGTCAACGACGACTCGATGGCCTGTACCAGAAACGCCGTGGCTCCGGTGCCGCAGGGCTTGTCGTAGTAGTCGATAAAGCGCTGATCGGCAAGATAGCCGTGGGCGAGGCCCAGGTGTGCTTCGTCCTGGGGTTCGCGTCCCCAGTTGAGACCAATCCAACGACGATGCATCGCGACAAGCTTGCGAGCCTCGCTTCCATCCGCATCGCCGTCGCCCATGGCAATCGAAAGCTGGCCCAGAACAGCGCGTTCAAGTTCCTTCATGTCGTTCCATGTCTGAGGATCCATGTCCAGTAACGTTTCGTTTGCTGCATCGATAGCCTCATCGCCATAGCGCGCCCGCGCTTCGGCGCCGTAGCGCTCCTCGTTTTCCTGTACGGTGCGCCAGCGCTCCAGTTGCGGCAGGACGGCGCCCATGAGCGAGACAGCTTCGTCGAGCGACATGCCGGTGTTTTGCGCCAGCCGCGGGGCACAATCCTCGATCATTGCCTCCATGGTGGTGTCGTAGGTGTACTTGCCGTGGTCGTAGCACCACTTGCAGTAATGGTCGGTCGTGGCGCCCGTGGCATCGGTGCCGCAGTCGTTGGGCGTGAGTATCATGCCGCAGCTCTGGCAATAGTGCTCGGGCATTTCGAGCAGATGAGACAGGGGCTCGCCGGTTACGGCGGCGATGAGCTTCATCATGTCGATGCCCGGGGTGACCTCGCCGCGTTCCCAACGGCTGATGGCCTGGCGTGTGACGAAGAGCTTGGCGGCGAGCTGCTCCTGGGTAAGGTGATGGGCGCGACGGACGGCGATGAGCTTTTCTGCAAAGGCCATAGCGGCTCCTTTCTGCTGGTT
Source organism: uncultured Collinsella sp. (assembly GCA_905208345.1). Classification (GTDB taxonomy): domain Bacteria; phylum Actinomycetota; class Coriobacteriia; order Coriobacteriales; family Coriobacteriaceae; genus Collinsella. The sequence continues at coordinate 9,666 of CAJLOU010000071.1, read as the reverse complement.
GATGGCTTAAGCATAAGCGGCCGCAGGTGCCCTTCCAAGCAACCGTTGGTTGCACGACGGGGACCGCGGCGAAGAATTGCGCGCAACGCCCCACACCTCCATGCCGTACAATGACCGGCATGGAACCTATCGCACACATACATACCGACCTGCCACAGAAGTTCGGCATTCCGCGCAACAGCTTTTTGGCGCCTCATCTACAGGGACGAATCGTCTTTGAGCCGGAATTTGCCTCCAATGCAGCGGTTGAGGGCCTGGACTCCTTCTCTCACCTATGGCTGTTGTGGCGCTTCGAAAACGGAACGCCCGGCGGCACGGCAAACGACATAGCTGCCGATGCCAAGCCGCAGGACAGGTCTGGCACCAACGTCAAGTGGTCGAAGACCGTGCGTCCGCCGCGTCTGGGCGGAGCCGAGCGCGTGGGTGTCTTTGCCACGCGCAGTCCGTTTCGCCCTAATCCCATCGGGCTCACCTGCGTTAAGCTCGACCGCGTGGAGCTTACCGACGACGGCCCCATCATCCATGTGCTGGGGGCCGATCTGCGCGACGGCACGCCCATCTACGATATCAAGCCCTACATCCCGTTTGCGGACTGCCACCCGGATGCGACCGGCGGCTGGATTGAGGGTGCTCCGTGGCAAGAGCTCGATGTTGAGTTTCCACAAGCGCTGCAGGATATGGTCCCGCCCGCAAAGCTCCCCGGCTTGGTCGAGGTCCTTTGCCAAGATCCGCGCCGCGCGGGCAGCAAGCACGAGCCAAACCGCGTCTATCACCTGGCCTACGCCGGGCTCGACATATCGTTTACGGTCGACGAAACCCAGCTAACCGTAGTCGCCGTCAACGACGCACAAGACTAACCAGCCATTCGTCCGCACCCGTCAAATTAAGCGCCAAACTCCGCGCCAAAACCGCCCACGCTGGTGGACAATAACGCCTACCAAAACAATCACTTTGCACGGGAGCTCAGCATGAAATACGACTTTAGCTCGCTTATCGACCGCCACGGCATGGACTCCATCGCCGTTGACTCTTGGGGTGAGATCCCCGGTATGGCTCCGAACGCACCCGACGAGGGCTTCGACCGCATTCCCATGTGGGTGGCCGACATGAATTTTGCCACGGTGCCCACGGTCCAGGAGCACATCATTCAGCGTGCCCAGCACCCCATGCTTGGCTATTTCAATCCGCGCCCCGAGTACTTCGACCGCATCATCGAATGGCAGAGCCGTCGCAACGGCGTTGAGGACTTGGCGCCGGAGCATATCGGCTACGAAAACGGCGTGCTGGGCGGTGTCGTGTCGACGCTGCGCGCGTATGTCCAGCCGGGCGATGCGGTGCTGGTCCATAGCCCCACCTACATCGGCTTTACCAAGTCCATCGAGGCCGCGGGCTATCGTATTGTCCACAGCCCGCTTAAGCTCGACGACCAGGGCGTGTGGCGCATGGACTTTGAGGACATGGAGCGCAAACTCGCCCAAAACCACATCCATGCCGCGGTGTTCTGCTCGCCGCACAATCCCTGCGGCCGCGTATGGGAGCGCGACGAGATCGAGCGCGCCATGGACATTTATCGCCAGCACGATTGCGTGGTGATTTCGGACGAGATTTGGTCCGATATCATCCTGCCGGGACACAAGCATATTCCGACGCAGTCGGTGAGCGAGGACGCCCGCATGCGCACGGTCGCCCTTTATGCGCCCAGCAAGACTTTTAACCTGGCGGGCCTGGTTGGCAGCTACCATATCATCTACAACGAGACGCTGCGCGACCGCGTGTGCGCCGTGTCCAACAAGACCCACTACAACGAGATGAATGTCCTCTCGATGCATGCGCTCATCGGCGCCTACCAGCCGCAGGGCTACGAGTGGGTGGACGAGCTCAACGAGGTCATCAAGGGCAACGTCGACTACTTCTGCGATTACGTTGACGAGCATTTTAAGGGCGTGACCTATTCGCGCCCGCAGGGCACCTATATGGTGTTCCTGGACTGCACGGAGTGGTGCCGTGCACACGGTCGCAACATTCAATGGTTGCTCGACGAGGGTGCGCGCGTGGGCGTGGGCTATCAGGACGGCCGTCCGTTCCATGGTCCCTGCCACATTCGCGTGAATCTGGCGCTGCCGCTTTCGCGCGTAAAGGAGGCGTGCGACCGCCTGGATCGTTACGTTTTTAATGCATAGCAAACGTTCTCTGTGTATAGGGGCCTTTCGGTCGGATCGGGCAGAAGGCCCCATATGGTTAGGCGTTCGTAATCATTGGGTTGCTTCCGTATGCTACCTGCTATTATTAGCCCATTGCCGCCAACACGCAGGACTGTCAGGAACTCGATGAAAAGACCCAGCCGCTCGATTGCCATAACGTTATTACTTGCGCTCGCGATGGTGGGTGTATTTGGCATGGTGATAGCCGGTTGCTCTGGGTCGAGTAACGGCGCCTCGACGTCTGCATTAGAAGGTCTGGACGCCTCGCAAGTCAAAGACGACGACCTCAAGACGCTCAACGTCGGAAGCGACCTCTATCCACCGTTTGTGTATACCGACGAGTACGGCGATATCGTTGGCCTGGATGTCGAGATATTGACCGAGGCTTTGGCTCGCATTGGTTACAAGCCAAAATACCAGCTGATCGACTGGGAAAAGAAGAAGGAGCTGCTGGCGAGCGGCGAACTCGATTGTGTCATGGGCAGCTTTAGTATGACGGGTCGCGAAAACGAATATCGTTGGGCCGGCCCGTACCTTGCGAGCCGCCAGGTGGTCGCGGTCGATCCCCAGAGCGATATCTACACGCTTGCCGATCTTGAGGATAAGATCGTGGCGGTTCAGTCCACCACCAAGCCCGAGGACATTTTGCTCAATCGCATAAATGAAAACGTTCCGCAGATCAAGGAACTCTACAGCTTTTCGGACGGTTCATACCTGAACCCGGCGCTCGTCGAGGGCCTGGTCGACGCTATCGCCGCGCATGAGTCCTCGTTCCTCACCTACGAAAAAGACTATGGTGTGACATATCGCATTTTGGATGAGCCGCTGCTAGAGGTCGGTTTGGGCACCGCTTTCGATATCAACGATACGCGTGGCATCGACGTCAAGCTCACTCATGCCTACCAAGAAATGCTTGCCGATGGCACCATGGAACGCCTGGTGTCAAAGTACTTCGATGACCCTTCGCCATTTTTGAATATGGAGGGCCTGTCATGATCGATGCGCCCGACCACGCTGCTCAGGAGCGGGGCAATCGTTCGGCAGGGGCATGGCTCCTTGTCGCTCTGCTGGGGATAGCGCTCTCGGTTGTTGCCGGCATGATGAGCTACGGTTACACGACGGCCCAAGCCGAGAAGCGTTTTGCGGACGTCGTCGACTACGTGGCGACGCAGAGCCTTTCCTATGATGCGTTCAACAGCGCCTACGCGACAAAAAACTTAATCCGCGTTATGGAGATTGCCGGCGAGGCGGCGCGCGACATGGAGCGCGACGGCTCAGCGGATGGTGTCACGCTGGAGCAATATACTGACCAGTTTAACGTGAGCGCGCTCATCGTGATGGACGCGTCGGGTAACCTGGTGGCAGAGGCTTCGACGGATGATGTGAACTACGAGTCACTCGCAACGTATCTCAAAGAAGCACCCGTGCTGGAAGTGGCGAGCTATCCGCTCAAGTCTTATACCGCTCGCATCACACTTGCGGACGATTCGGTCGCGGACATTGGTTGCGTCGCCCGTCAGGACGGTGACGGTATCGTTGTCGCGGTGAGGCACCAGAGCGCCAAGGCGGTTGCGAGCAACACGCTCAAGCTGCAGGGCTTGCTCGATGGCTACGAGACCATCGACAGCGGCGATATCGTGATCGAAAACGACGGCAAGGTTGTTGCGACCAATGCTGTCGAGCCCACCGTATTGGGCGTGTTTGAGTTGCCTGCGACGGATTCACTCATAGTCGACGGTATTAAGGAACGCTGCCCGGCTGGCGAGGTCCGACTGGTTAACGTCGGGGGTGAGTGGTATCTGGGCTCGTATGGCAAAGCGCGAGAGTTTTACGTGTACACGTATGCTCCGGCGCAGCATTATTTCGAGGCAGTTGCCGCTGTTGTCGCAAGCTTGTTGGTGCTGTATGGCGGCGCTATTGCCGCAGTGGTGATGGTGCGCCGCCGCGCCGATCGCAGGCACCTGACGGATCTGCTGCAGCAGGAGCGCGATTACGGCGACAAGTTGGCAAAAGCTGCGCGCGAGGCCTCGTCCGCCAACTCCGCAAAGACAGAGTTCCTGCGCCGCATGAGCCATGACCTGCGTACGCCCATTAACGGCATCCGCGGTATGGTCGAGGTGGGCGACGCTAATGCGGAGGATTTGCAAAAGCAGACCGAGTGCCGCTCAAAGATCTGGACGGCATCGGGGCTGCTGCTCGATCTTGCGAACGAGGCGCTCGATATGAGCCGCCTGGAGAGCGGCCAGGTCGACCTGGACCCCGTGCCCACCAACTTGGTGGCGCTCAATAATGAGGTGCGCGATATTCTCGAGCGTCAGGCCGAAGAACGCTTTGTGACGATCGTCTGCGACCAACAGGGCCTTGAGCATCCCTATGCCCGAGTAAGCGTGACGCACCTCAAGCGTTTGCTGGTCAATATTGCCGGCAATGCCGTCAAATACAATCGGCAGGGCGGCTACGTTTGTCTGGTGTGTCGCGAGGTGGAGCCGGTGGACGGCGTCCCCGTCTATGAGTACACGATTGCCGATAACGGCATCGGCATGAGCGAGGAGTTCCAGCAGCACCTCTATGAGCCGTTTAGCCGTGAGGAGCAGCAGGTGGAAGGCGCTTCGTCGGGAACCGGCCTGGGCGCTTCCATTGCCAAGCAGCTGGTCGAGCTTATGGGCGGAACCATGAGCTTTATGAGCGCCTTAGGGCAGGGGACGACCTTTACCATTCGTCTGCCGTTTAAGAAGTGTAAGCGCTCCGAGATTCCTCAGGTCGTTCGCGTGGATGCGGGCGTCGGCAATGCGCTCCAAGGTCTGCACGTTTTGCTGGTCGAGGATAACGACCTGAATGCCGAGATCGCGCAGTTTACGCTCGATCGTGCCGGTGCCATCGTGACGCATGCCAAGGATGGCGAGTCTGCCGTCGAGGCGTTTGCCGCCAGCGCACCGTATGAGTTCGACGTGGTGCTTATGGACATCATGATGCCCGGTATCGATGGCCTCGAGGCCACGCGCCAAATCCGAGCGCTCAATCGCGAGGATGCGACGACCACGCCGATCATCGCGATTGAGCGCCAATGCTTTCGCGGACGATCGCAGGCTCTCGCGCGAGGCGGGCATGGACGCGCACCTGAGTAAACCCGTGAGCTCGCAGGAGCTCGTTGAGGCGCTTGCGCACATAGCCGCCGACGCTTCATAAGCATATGGCCCGGTTCCAAGGTGGGTTGGAACCGGGCCATATTGCCATTTGTGACGCCTGTTCTTGAGGCTTACTTTTCTTGAATCTGCTTACCGCAAAGATGCTCAATCGAAATCTCGTAAAGCTGGACGCCCTTGATGTCTTTGGCGATTTCCTCTTCGACTTCTTCGGCAGAAGGGTAGTACTTAAGGGCGAGCTGGCGGACTTTGTCCTCGATAAACGCGGGGGTGTCATTCGCCAGGCGACAGCGGCCAAAGACCACGGTGCTCATAACGTAGGGAGCCCAGTCGCCGTCCTGGTACCACTCGTTGCCGTAAACGGTAAAGCAGACCTTGTCATCGCGCTTGAGTGAATCGACCTTGTGGCCGGCCTTGGCGCCATGGAAATAAATCTTGTCGTGCTCGGCGTCAAAGAAGTAGTTGACGGGAATGGCGTACGGGTAGCCATCGTCGCCGTTGACGGCAAAGACGCCGCGCTTGCAGGTGGCGAGCAGTTTGCGCGCTTCCTCGTCGGTGATGGCGCGTTTCTTTCGACGTAAGGGCCTAAACATCGTTGGCTTCCTTTCTGGTCGTGCGTGGTTGCTGCAAAAACTATAGCGAAACGGATCCGTTTTTCTTGATGCGGGCGAGTATGTTTTTGAGCTTGTTAAAGTCGAGTGGTTTGGACAGATGGGCGTTCATGCCGGCATCGTGTGCCGCCTTGGCGTCCTCGGCAAAGGCATTGGCGGTGAGCGCGATGATGGGGATATCGGCTGCATCGACCTTCTCGCTCAGACGAATCGTGCGGGTTGCCTCATAGCCGTCCATGCCCGGCATCATAATGTCCATCAGGATCGCATCGAAGCTGCCGGCGGGATGCGACAGGTACAGATCGACGACCTCGTTGCCGTTGGCGGCGCGGGTGACCACGACGCCCTCGGATTCTAGCAGCGTCTGGGTAATCTCGGCATTCAATTCGTTGTCTTCGGCGAGCAGCACGTTCATGTCGGCGAGCGAGCAGTCGGGCGCACTCTCAACCGTATTCGCCCGCGCCTGGGGATTCTCGTCGATATCGAGCGGAATCTCCACGTAGAACGAGGTGCCCACATGGAGCTCACTGGTGACTTCGATGGTGCCGCCCATCAGTTCAATAAGCGACTTGACGATTGGCATGCCCATGCCGGTTCCTTGGAACTTGCTGCGCGTATCGTCACCTTCTTGGGCAAACGGCTCATAGATATGCTTTAAAAACTTGGGAGTCATGCCAATGCCGGTATCCGAAACGCTAAAGCAAAAGAGCGCGCGCCCGTTATCGAGTGGCTTGGTCTTTGAACTAAAGGTGACGGAGCCGCCGTGCTTGTTGTACTTAATGCTGTTGTCTAACAGGTTGATCATGATCTGTCGGATATGGGTGGGACTGCCGATCATGTATGGCCCCGTGGCGTACGGCAGACTATTGTCCTGCATGGTGATGCCGTTACTGGACGCGCGGAGCTTGCACAGAACCAGCGTATTGTCACAGAGCTCTTTGAGGTTAAAAGGCGCATGCTCCAGTGTTAGCTTGCGGTCTTCGATTTTGCCCATCTCGAGGATGTCGTTGATCAGCGAGAGCAGGTGATTGGCGGCAACGCGCGCCTTGGCACGGCTCTCGCGGGCGACCTTGATATCGCCTTCCTTCAATTCCTCGATTTCGATAAGGCCCAGGATACCGTTGAGCGGCGTACAGATGTCGTGGCTCATGCGCGTGAGGAATGCCGTCTTAGCGGCGTTGGCAGCGTCGGCTTTTTTGCGCTCGGTTCGAGCGCGCACGAGCGCCCAGATGAGCAGCACGATGCCGACCGACAACATACCGATGAGGGTAGCGGCAATGGCGGTGCGGTTGCGAAAAAGGAATTGAAGCGTGTCTGATTCCTGGGTCGTGTACGACGTGGAGGAGTAATTGCTTGCGGAGAGCGATTCTCCGGCATTGATGATGCCCTTGTTGATGATTCCCAGCAGCTCGGGCTTTCCGCGCGAAATCCAGCACGAGAGCTCACAGGTGTCAGGGAGCTCGACCGTCTCGTAGTCCTTGAGATCATGACGGTCGCCGATAGTTTTTACACGTGAACTGGGAGCGAGGATGCAGCGCGCCGTTCCCTTCCTGAGAGCGTCGAACGCTTCATTGTCGGATTGGTATTCGGTCACGGTCGCTGTGGGGAACAGATTTTCAAGTGCATTTTTGTTGACAAATGATGATTTGGTACAGGCGATGTTCTGAAGGTCTTTGTTCAGGTCGCTGCCGGTGTGGATGGCGGTGAGGGATATGGTCCCCAACGATACCGACTGCGCAACGCCTGTTTGCTCGGCAAACCAGTAATCTCGGTATACCGGCAGCGCAACGTCTATGCTTCCCTTTGACAGGGCCTTTGACATCATCTTGTAGCTATCAAAGGGGACGGTTTTGACCGTAATGCCAAATTTATCGTGCAGCGTCGTCGCAAGCGATGCGAGCGAGCCTTCCATTTTGCCGTCTTCGTCTTCGTTGCAGTAGGGGAGTTTGCCCGTAATGTAGCCGAGCGTGATGGTGTTGTCATTTGCTTTGAGCCAGGAACGTTCGGGGCCGTTGAGCGATGATGAACCGCTGTTTTGGGCCGAGTAGTTAGATTTGACTTCGTCGATATAGCGTGGGTTGACGCGGGCGATTGCCGACATGGCGGCATTGATGTCGTCCATCAGGTCGGAGCGGCTTTTGGGGACGGCAAAAAAGTAGTCGCTCGAACCAATGTAAAACATGGGGGAGGCGCTGGGCGACGAGGTCGTGTCGTTCATGATGATGGCATCGACCTCGTTGTTTGCGAGCGCGTCAAAGAGGGTACCGCCAGTGTCGATTTCTTTATAGGTGCAGGTAATGCCTTCGTTGGCGAGCCACTGCTGGCCAACGAAGGTTTGCATAACGCCGGGGTTGCAGCCGATGGTAAGGCCTTGGAGCGCTTGGGGGTCACCCTTGGCCAGATCGTCTCGATCGGGCTTGGCGTAGATGAAGTAGCGCTCGGTGCCCTCGGGGTTCGAGGAAAAGAGCAGCTTTTGGGCGCGTTCCTCGGAGTAGGAGATGTTGGGCATGAGGTCGATTTCGCCTGCCTCGAGCATGTCCATAAGCTCGGTGAAGGTGCCGGAGACGTATTCGTACCGCCAGCCGGGCGTGTAGTACGACAGAGTCTGGAGGTACTCGTAACCCCATCCCGAGAGACGCTCGCCGGGGGTGCCGTCCTGGAAGCCCTCGTTGTTGACGAGCCAGCCGACGCGGACCGTTTTGACCTGCTGATCGGAGTCGGCGGCAAAGACAGGGGCGGGCGCGACGGCGCTCAGTACGGCGAGCGCGGTAAGCGCGGCGGCCAGGGTGCGACATATAACTGAACGAAGGACAGTGGCAGCTCTCACATGCAATCCTAACGAATCGAGACATTATCGCATAAGGATACCAGCTCAGCCTGCCCAGCCGGCAGCGGCACCGCTAAACGGTTCCGCCCGGCAGTTGGGGACAGTCCCTTTCTGCCGGCACAAAAGGAACGTCCCTAACTGACGGTTGTGGGACAATACCGAGCGAACGTGATTGGTTGTCCGTGGAAGGGGTCGCGATGAAAAAGCTCAGGACGCTTGCTGACGTGTTACGCCAGGCGGGCTTCGTGCGCATTACGGAGCTATTCCTCGTCTTTTACTTGCTGTGCTCGACGGCCGTCTGGCTGTCCGAGCCCACGACCCTCACGTTTGGCGATGGCCTGTGGTTTAGCTTTGAGACGGTCTCGACCATCGGCTTTGGTGACATTCCGGCCGAGACACCGGTTGCCCGCGCCATTACCGTCGTCTTGAGCGTTATCAGCATCTTCTACATCGCCATGCTCACGGGCGTGGCGGTGAACTACTGCAATACGCTTATCAAGATGCGTCAAAAGGACACCATGGCTCGTTTTATGGACGATCTTGAGCATTTGGAAGAGCTCGATCGCGACGAGCTCGCCGATCTGTCACGCCGCGTGCGCGAGTATCGTCGACGCCAGCGCTAAGACGAACGTCGTGCGCCACAACAGGGGGACAAATATGAACATCACCGTGTACCTGGGTGCCAACACTGGCAATGACCCGGCATTTCTGCCCGCGGTACAGGATCTGGGCAACTGGATTGGCGCCAACGGACACGCGCTGGTATACGGCGGGTCCAAATCGGGCCTGATGGGCGCGCTCGCCGATAGCGTGCTCGATGCCGGCGGACACGTGACGGGTGTTGAGCCGAGCTTTTTTATCGAGGCCGAGTTTCAACATGACGG
>CAJLOU010000070.1 GCA_905208345.1 uncultured Collinsella sp. | reverse complement strand
TGACCTCGTCGAGGGTAACGTTGACGGCGTGCTGCGTCGGGACCCAGTCGACCTTTAGGAACAGGGCCGCCACCGTGATGGGGATATAGCTGAACATAAAGATCGGGAAGGTAAACAGGTTGGTCACCAAACGCCACTTTTGCGCGCAGTGAATATGCTTGTACTCAAAGATGGTCGTGAGCAGTGCCAGGATAAAGAAGGTCTGGTACATCATCGCGAAGGTCATGATGAGCGAAGCGGCACAAGCTTGCATCTCGACCTCGGTGGCCAAGAAGCCGTGCGAAAGCCCGCCCACGATGAGGAAGGTCGCGTTGGCGAGCATGGAGATCAGGGACAGCAGCATGCCCGGAGCGATGGTCATAAACATGTCATATGCGGCAAAGCGATGATAGCGGAACGTCGATTTGACCAGGTGCTTGCCGTAGGTAAAAAAGACCTGGTAGAAGCCCTTAGTCCAGCGCATACGCTGCTTCCAGGAAGCCTTAAACGTCACCGGCTGCTCATCAAAGAACTCCGCCGGCGCATAGCCAATGCGAATGCCGTGAATGGCGCAGAACGTGGTGAACTGGATATCCTCGGTCAGCGTATGGAACTGCCAACCGTGCATGCCCTCGATCACGCTCGCCGAAATAAGGTAACCCGAACCCGAGACAGCGCAGGACGTCTTGCAGATATTACGCGCGTTGTTGAGGAAGCGGGCCTCACGCAGATACCAGGTGGCGTTGGCAGACGAAATCCACGAACTGCCGAAGTTCTTAGAGTTGCGGTAGCTCGTGACCACATGGAAACCCTGGTCAAAGGCATCATTCATCTTGGAGACGTAATCGCGGGAGATAACATTGTCGGCATCGAAGATAAAGTAGCCCTCAAACGTGTCGGGATACTCGTTGAGAATGCGATCGAAACCATAGTCCATGACCCAGCTCTTGCCCTTGCGGGCCAGGTCGTTGCGCTCGTAAACAATGGCACCGGCCTCGCGCGCGAGCTGTGCCGTGTTATCGGTACAGGCATCGGCGACCACAAAGACCTCGATGAGCTCGGACGGATAATCCTGGTCCTTGATGGAGCGAACAAGATTGGCGATAACGGCCTCCTCGTTATGCGCCGCGATAAAGAAGGCATACCGGTGGAGTTTTTTGGCCTTGGGAGGTGCGACCTCGCCCCGAAGAGCGCCGATGACAAAAAAGACCACCTGGTAGAGGAAGCAGACCGTGAGCAACGTGACGACAATCTGGTTGAAGATCACGATGGGCGTGTTAGTTTGTAAAAAGGCGAGCATGCAGGCTCCCAGGAACGCGTTACGTAAACAACCTTATATCTTACCGCAGGCTAACCGAGTTCAAGAAACCACCTAATACTGGTTAGGATTCGAGAAGACCGAGCTGCGGGACGATTTCGTCGCCGGCAGCGGTGCGGCCGAGCGAATGCGGGGCCAGGTCGTCAAGAACCGCGACGAGATCCCACGGCAGCTCGTCGCGGCACTCGATGCGCTCCCCCGTCACGGGATGGTCGAATGCGACGCGCCAGGAATGAAGGAATTGCCTGGTCAGACCCTGATCGGCGCGTGCATCGCACTTGCCGTAGAGTGGATCGCCCACGCAGGCGTGGTTGATATGGCGCATATGCACACGAATCTGATGTGTGCGGCCCGTAAACAGATGGCACTCGACGAGCGTATAGCCGTCGTCAAAACGCGTGGAATCGAAGCGCTCGAGGACCTTAAAGGTCGTAATGGCCTGGCGCGCGAAAGGGTCGTCCGAAACCGCCATCTTGACACGGTCGCGCGTAGAACGCGCAATGCCGGTATTGATGGTGCCCTCATCCATAGCGATATGACCGTGAACGAGCGTGATATAACGACGATCGAGCGTACGCGTGCGGATGAGATTTTGGAGCGCGCGCTGGGTGTCGTCGTCCTTTGCCGCAAGCATGAGACCCGAGGTATCGCGATCCAAACGATGCACGATGCCGGGGCGGTCCTCGCCCTGCACGGTGCCCAGATGGTCGATACCGCAGTGATAGACCAGGGCATTCGCGAGCGTACCGCTCTCATGACCATGTGCAGGATGGCACACCAGGCCGCGCTGCTTGGAGAGCACGATAAGGTAGTCGTCCTCATAGCGAATGTCGAGCGGGATGGCCTCGGGAATCACATCGGTGGGATCGTGCAGCTCGGGCAAATCGACCGAAATACGATCGCCGGCGCGCACGGCATACTTTTTGGACAGGCAGGTCTCGCCATTGACGGCAACGGCGCCTCCCTCGATCAGATGCGCGCAGGCAGAGCGCGTGGGGCAGCCGTCGTTGGCGCCCAGATAGGCATCAAGGCGCTGACCAGCGGCATCGTCGGCAACAAGAATATGGATGTCGGCCATTAGCGCTCATTCCTTTCGCGAATCTTGCGGGCACGCTCCCCACGCTGCTGGGCCTTGCGCTTGGCACGGGCCTCGTCACGGGCGTTGAGCTCGGCGGTCGCATCGACCTCGCGGGCCGCAGGGCTCAAGAACATGTAGCCGAAGAGGGCGAGCACGACGCCCAAGGTAATGCCAATATCGGCCACATTGAAGACGGGGAAGTCGATGAAGGTGGTGGCAATAAAATCGGTCACGAAGCCAAAGGCCAAACGATCGATAGCGTTGCCGATAGCACCGCCCGCAACCATCGCCATGCCCACAACCTCAAGATGGGCGAGCCGGGGCGCACGAACGAGGTACACGGCAATAGCGATAATGACCGCCAACGCCAGCACGGCAAACGCGATGCCATGCCCCTCACCCATACTAAAGGCAGCGCCGATATTGCGGACAAACATAAAGTCGATCACACCGGGGATGACAGTCACATGCAGCGCATCGCCCACGGCCCGAACCGCAAGCTTGGTCAACTGGTCAACAAGCAGCACAACCAACGCCACGCCACCAGCAACACCCAACCGCCAACGCAAAGGCGGCGTCATATCCGCAGAACGACCCAAAGAAATCCCCTACCCTCAGAACAATCGAATTCCGTTGAACGCAATTAACCATCTTATATTGCCATACGCAGAGCGCACGACATATCCACCAACGCAAGCGAAATAACCAGCACAAAACAAAAGCGACATTCCGAATAACGGAATGTCGCTAAATAGCTTTCGACTAAGAGCACAGGTCGAAAGAGAAGGCTCTAGTTCCAACAATGGAAAAGCCGCGTTGCCGTCACCAACAGCGAAAACGTCCCTAAGCGAGCAAGGTGACGTGAAAGAGGAGGGAAGCGTACTTTGGTACGCGACCGACGATTGAACGTCAGATTGCCGCTTAGGAGCGTTTGCAGCGTCGGTAGGTTACGGCGTTCTACGAACGCCGTAACCTACAGCGCGTCAGCGCAGCGCTTGCAGATATGTGCGTGACCGTTGTACTCGCCGACGGTGGTGCGGTAATTCCAGCAACGGTCGCAGCACTCGCCCTCGGCAGCCTCGATGGCAACGGAGAGCTCCTCGCCCTGGGTCAGCTCAACATCGGAAACGATGTAGAACTCGGCCAGGTCGACCGCCTTGTCGCCGGTCAGCAGCGCGTACATCTCGGCGGGAACGACCGCCTTGACGCGGACCTGCTGGCTCTTAGTGAAGGTGCCGACGGAGCGGGCATCCTCAAGGGCCTTGGTCACGGCGCTACGGAGCTCGAGTGAAGCCTCGAGCACGCCCTCAAACTCATTGGCCTCGTCGACCGTGATAGGCGACTTATACCAATCGAGCAGCGCGGCGTACTTCTGGTGGTCGACGCAGCCGGCGGGCGCGTAGGCCATGGCCTCGTCGACGGTGTAGGACAAAATCGGCTGCAGATCGCGCATGAGCATCGAGAAGAGCTCGGCCAGCACGGTCTGGGCGCTGCGGCGCTCGAGCGAGCCAGGCTTGTCGCAGTACAGGCGGTCCTTCAGGGCGTCGAGGTACACGTTGGAAAGCTCGGTAACCACGAAGTCATAAAGCGCACGGTAAGCGCGCGGGAACTCGTAGCAAGAGTAAGCGTCGTCGACCTCGGCCTGAACCTGGGTCAGACGGGCAACCATGAGCTTGTCGAGCGGCAGCAGGTCGGCAAAGGCGACACCGTCGGTCTCAGGCTCAAACTGGCCCTCGAGCTCGGAAAGCAGGAAGCGCAGCGTGTTGCGGAAACGACGGTAGGCATCGGACGTACGGGCAAGAATCTCGTGGTCGATGGACACGTCGGAGCTGGTGTCAACGGAAGCAACCCACAGGCGGATGATGTCGGCGCCCATCTCGTCACAGACCTTATTGGGGTCGATGACGTTGCCGAGCGACTTGGACATCTTGCGGCCCTGGCCGTCGAGCGTGAAGCCCTGCGAGACGACCGCCTTGTAGGGAGCATGGCCGTTGGCGCCCACCGAAGTGAGCAGCGAGCTCTGGAACCAACCGCGATGCTGGTCGGAGCCCTCGAGATACACGTCAGCCGGGTACTCAAGCTCGGGGCGATACTCGCAGACGGCCTTCCAGGACACGCCGGAATCCCACCACACGTCGAGGATGTCCTTATCGGCCTTGAGGTGATGGCCGCCACACTTGGGGCAGACGCAGGCCTCACCCAGGTAGCTCTCGGGAGCGTCGGTGAACCAGGCGTCGGAGCCCTTCTCGTGGAAGAGCTTGATGACGGCGTCGAGCGTGGCATCGTTCATGACCTTCTCGCCGCAGTCGGCGCAAGTGTAGCTGGGGATAGGCACGCCCCAGTTGCGCTGGCGGCTGATGCACCAGTCGGGACGCTGCTCGACCATGGCGCCAATGCGGTTGGCGGCATGGGCCGGATACCACTTGACGTTCTCGCGGACCTCTTTGCCAGCCTGCTCGCGCAAGCCGGTCTTGTCCATCGAGACAAACCACTGGTCGGTAGCACGGAAGAGCACCGGGTGCTTGCAGCGCCAGCAGTGCGGATAGCTGTGCGTGATCTTCTTCTCGAGGACCAGGGTGCCGCGCTCGCGCAGGAACTCGATGATGTGCGGGTTGGCCTCGTCGGTATCCATGCCGCTGAAGGGGCCGCCGGTGCCAAACTCCTCGCCGGTGTAGAACTTGCCGTCGTCATCGACCGGCATGCAAATGTCGGTGATGCCCTCCTTGAGGCAGGCAAAGTAGTCGTCGACGCCGTGACCGGGCGAGTTGTGGACGATACCGGTACCGTCATCGACACCGACGTAATCGGCCAACAGTGCCACGCCCTCAACACCGTCAAAGATCGGCTGCTTATAGTGAATGTGATGGAAGGTCTCGGCGGGAACCACATAGGGCTTGCCGTCGACCACAACCGGGGTGTACTCCCAGCCAAACTCCTCGCAGCACTTGGGAGCCAGGTCCTCGAGCATGACCTCGGCGCGGTCGTCGTGCTCAACGGCGACGTAGGCGGCACCGGGCTTGAGAGAAACTGCCTGGTCGGAGGGGATGGTCCACGGCGTGGTCGTCCAGATGATAAAGTCAACCGGGCCGTCGAAGTTCTCGAGGCCGACGGGCTTGGAGGTCATCTCAAAGCGCACGAAGATGGACGGGCTCGTCTCGTCGGAGTACTCAATCTCGGCCTCAGCAAGTGCGGTATGGCAGTGCTTGCACCAGTGGACGGGCTTGTGACCGCGATAGATCATGCCCTTGTCGAACATGGCCTTGAAAACCTCGATGTCGGCGGCGTCATGCTGGTGATAGAGCGTCAGATAGGGGTTGTCCCAATCGCCGAGCACGCCCAGGCGACGGAAGCCGGCCTTCTGCAGCTCGATGTTCTCGACAGCGAACTTATTGCAAAGCTCACGGATCTTAGCCGTGGAGGTCTGGTTGAACTTCTCGGTGCCGAGCTTCTCCTCGACCTTATGCTCGATCGGCTGGCCATGGCAGTCCCAACCGGGAACATAGGGAACCTCATAGCCCTGCATCATCCAGTAGCGGTTGATCATGTCCTTGGAGATCTTGTTCATGGCGTGGCCGATGTGGATCGGGCCGTTGGCGTACGGAGGGCCGTCGTGCAGCACGAACTTCTTGTGACCCTCGTTCTTCTTCAGAACCTGCTCGTAGACCTTGTTGTCCTGCCAGTCCTTGAGTCGCTTGGGCTCGGACTTGGAAAGACCGGCACGCATGGGAAAACCGGTTTTGGGCAGATTCATCGTCTGCTTGTACTCGTTTGCCACGGTACCCCTTTCATGTCGTGGGCGCGCACGCCCGTTGGGCACCAAAAAAGCGCCCGTCCCTACAAGCTGGGACGAAGCGCCACAAAAACGGGCTGTATGCCCGCAAAAGCTCTTCGTTTAACCACCCAGCTTAGATGCCCTCGCCCGCGTATTCGCGCGCTCGCATCCGTTACTCGGCTGGCCTGTATCGACGACCATCTCGGCGATATCTACTAAGACGTGCCTGCGCGGCACGTCCGTTGGGACCGCAGCTCCGGGGTGATTTTCATCGGTCGCATGCACGGGTTCTCAGCGCTCCCCGCTCTCTGTGGCATGCGGACGGCCGACTACTCGTCCCCATCAACGCTTATGCGGAGTATGCTAGCACGTTCCGCGCCGGCGAAAAACCCTCAACACTGGTTTTATACGTTCGAAATTTCTCGCGGCTGTGGACCTTCTCTTGGAGCAAAATACCTGAAAGCACTTTATCGAACGAAAGAAGGTTGCTATGCGCACGATTGGAATGAGCGACTACACCGTTGGCGAGGATTGTTTTACCGAGTTGCCCGCCGCGCTGGCAGAGTACGGAACGACCAAGGTCGCCATCATCGGCGGCAAGCGAGCCCTGGCTGCGGCGCTGCCGGGCATCGAGGCTGCGCTGGCAGGCACCGACGTCGAGATTCTGGAGACGCGCGTCTACGGCACCAACAGCACGCGCGCCAATATCGCCAAGGTCGTGAACTCCCCCGCTTGCCAGCAGGCAGACGTGCTTATCGCCTGTGGCGGCGGCAAGGCACTCGACACCGTGAAGACCGCAGCCATCGAGCTCAAGAAGATCGTCTTCACCGTCCCGACGATCTGTTCCAACTGCTCGGCCGCGACCGCCATTGCCGTCGTGTACAACGACGACGGCTCGCTCGAGGGATATTCGTACCCCAACCGACCTGCGCATATCTTCATCAACCCCAAGATTATCGCCGAAGCTCCGGCGGAGTACTTTTGGGCCGGCGTGGGCGACGCCCTGTCCAAGCAGCCCGAGGTCGAGTACGCCACGAGCGCCGGCAACCTGGAGCACACCGCCGGCCTTGGCCTGGCACTCGCCCACACCTGCTCCGAGCCTCTGTTTACTTATGGCGTCCAGGGTCTTGAGGACGTGCGCCGGAATCTGTCGAGCGAGGCCGTCAAGCAGATCGCGCTCGACATCGTGGTCAACACGGGCTATGTCTCGAACCTGACCAACCAAAACGATTACTACTACAACTCGAGCGTGGCGCACGCGTTCTACAATGCGACGTGCAGCATTCCGCGCGAGGGAACCTATCTGCACGGTGAGGTCGTGAGCCTGGGCGTGCTCGTGCTGTTTGCCTATACGGGCGATACCGAGAGCCTTGAACGCTACGCCGCCTTTAACAAGCAGATGGGCCTGCCCGTAACGCTTGAGCAGGTCGGACTTTCCGAGGCCGACATCCCTGCCCTGTGCGAATACGCACACGCCACCAACGAGTGGAAGCAAGGCAACCCGGAGCCCTTCACCGACGAAAAGTTCGCCGCCGCCATCAAGGCCGCCAACGCCTACGGCCACACGCTCTAGGCCTAGCCCAAAACCACCACAAGGGAGCAGTGCCCTTGTGGTGGTTTTTTATTGCTCCAGCATGCTGGGGTCGAACTCGCTAGCTGGTATAACGCGATAGCCGTGACGCAGCAACAGATCAACGAAGACGCCGTTGCCCGCGGTGAGCGTACCGCTAAAGGTACCGTCGTAGATGCGACCCGCGCCGCACGAGGGACTGCGGTCCTGCAAGACGCACGCAGCAATCTCGGACGGGCCGCCCGCCTGCTCGCACATATCGAGCGCACGTTGGGCACCCAGGCGAAATTCGCGATCAACCGAGATGCCCTCGCAGGTACGAACCTCGCCGTTCACAATCTCGGACGGCTTGCGCGGCGTGGGCAGGCCGCCAAAGACCTCGGGGCACACGAGGAGGACCTCGGTCCCCGTGCGCTCGCAAGCCTCGACCAACGCGCGGTGGTAGTTATCGAGCCCGTTATACTTGCAGCTCTCGCCCATCAAGCAGGCGCTCACCACGATCTTCATATACAACACTCCCCACGCAAAACGCCCCATTTGAGATGGACACTCAAATGGGGCGATTGACACTGCGCAACTAGTATTACTGTTGCTTGGGCATCAGCGGATTCTCGCGCGTGAGGAGGTTCATGAACTCCTCGCCCGTGATGGTCTCCTTCTTATACAGATAACGAGCCAGCTCGTGGAGCTTAAACTTGTTCTCCTTCAGAATCTGCAAAGCGCGGTCGTGCGCATCCTCGATCAGCTTGGCGACAATCGCGTCCACACGCTCGGCCGTACCGGGGGCGCAGGTGAGCGACGTGTCCTGATTGAGATACGCGTTCTGCACGGTACCGAGCGCCATCATGCCAAACTCGTCGGACATACCAAAGCGCGTCACCATATTACGGGCGAGCTTGGTGGCCTGCTCGATATCGTTGGCGGCGCCGGTCGTCATCTCGCCAAAGATGAGCTCCTCGGCCGCGCGACCACCGCAGTAGACGGCGAGCTTATCCAGGACCTCCTGGCGCGTGGTCAGGAAGCGCTCGTCCTCCTCGACCTGCATGGTGTAGCCCAGGGCACCGCTCGTGCGCGGAACGATGGTGATCTTCGTGACCGGCGCAGAGCCCTTCTGGCGAGCGGCAACAATGGCATGGCCGATCTCATGGTAGGAAACGACCTGCTTCTCGTGGTCGGAAAGCACCGTGGACTTACGCTGTTGGCCGGCAATGACGACCTCCACCGACTCCTCGAAGTCGTCCTGGGTTGCACGCTTGCGACCTTCGCGAACGGCGCGCAGGGCGCCCTCGTTGATGATATTGGCCAGGTCGGCGCCCGAGGCACCGGGCGTGGCGCGGGCAATCGCGGTCAGGTCGATCGGCGGCTCGGTCTTCACGCTCTTGGCATGCAGCTCGAGGATGTTCTTGCGGCCGGTCAGATCGGGCAGCTCGACGGGGATGCGGCGGTCAAAACGACCGGGGCGCAGTAGAGCGGGATCGAGACTGTCGGGGCGGTTGGTTGCGGCAAGGACAACGATACCCTTATGGTTATCGAAGCCATCCATCTCGGTCAGCAACTGATTGAGCGTCTGCTCGCGCTCGTCGTTACCGCTAAAGCCGCCGCCATCGCGCTTCTTACCGATGGTATCGATCTCATCGATAAAGACGATACACGGTGCCTTTTCCTTGGCCTGCTTAAACAGGTCACGAACCTTAGCAGCGCCGCGACCGACAAACATCTCAACGAACTCAGAGCCCGAAATGCTAAAGAACGGAACACCGGCCTCGCCGGCAACAGCCTTGGCAAGCAGGGTCTTACCGGTACCCGGAGGGCCAACAAGGAGAGCACCACGCGGCAGCTTGGCGCCGATCTCCTCGTAGCGCTGCGGCTTCTCCAGAAAGTCGACGACCTCCTTGAGAGACTCCTTGGCCTCTTCCTGACCGGCGACGTCCTTAAAGGTCACGCCCACGTCCTTGGAGGCGATCACGCGCGCGCCGGACTTACCCAGTCCGCCGCCGCCAAAACCGCCGCCGCCAAAGTTCATCGACGGGCCGTCATCGCCCATAGCCTTCTTCATGCGGCGGTTGAGCCACCAACCGATGAGGAAGAAAATCGCCATGGGAAGAATGAGTGTGAGCAGGTAGTAGGTCATCAAACCCGAGTTTTTATCGGGAACGACCGACTCCAGCGAAGCGCCAGACTCAAGCACGCGATCGGTAAAGCCCGCGTCATTCGGCACACCGGTCGTCTTGTAGGCGATGTTCTCGTCCTCGCCCTTCTTGGTGTAATAAATCGAGTAATCGTCCGTGTTGTACTCGACCTTGTCGACGCTCTTCTTATCGAGCGCTTTGACAAACGTCGAGTAATCGGTCTTCGTAATCTGCTGCGTGTGACCGATGTTGGGGAACAGAACGGTCGAGAGCACGAGGTAGACGACGAAGGCGATGAGCACGTAGAGAATCATATTCCGTCTACGTTTGTTGTCATCCATCTCCATCTGCTTGAACTCCATCTACTGGGGTTGATAATGCTTTCTAGAATACCCAACCCGGACGGCGATAAACCGACGCCGGGCACGAAAGGACAGAGATGGCATCACTGTAAGTCGGCAAGGTTCAAATCTATACAGGCGACGGCAAGGGCAAGACGACGGCTGCTTTGGGGCGCGAGAGGATGTCGAGGAACTGATTGCGATAAAGCCCGCCACCACGGAACTCGTGCTCACCGGCCGCGGGCTGCTGCCGTTGGCCGACCTCGCGGACTTAGTCACCGAAATACGTCCCATCAAACACTACTTCGACGAAGGCCTCCTAGCCCGCCAAGGCATCGAATACTAATTGATTCGTTTTCCGCCAACACCTACAGCTCATAAGGAAGTTGCGGTGGAATAGTACTTGTTTGACGGTCCGCAAGGGCTTTTCAGGAACTATTTCACCGCAACTTATCAGGGGTATCTGACGGATGAGCTAGGCGGTGGCGCGACCTAGCCAGTTGCCGCTGTGGTGGTAGATGGTGAACATGGTTGCGGTGATGAGCCAGGTTACGGGGTAAACCAGCAGTAGATGCTCGAGCGACGGATCGAAGGGCATGATCGCAAACACCCAGATCACCCTCAAGACAACGGTGCCAAAGATGGTGAGCATCA
>CAJLOU010000069.1 GCA_905208345.1 uncultured Collinsella sp. | reverse complement strand
ACAAGCGTTACGGCTTCTTCTACGTTGACTTTGAAACCCAGAAGCGCACGCCCAAGGCAAGCGCCTACTGGTATAAGCACGTGGCGCAGACCCGTCGTCTGGACTAGCGGCTGGCGGGGTCGCCTGCCCACATAACCTGTCCCCATTTCTCAGCCGGGGGCGGCACGTCACACGGCGCGCCGCCCCCGGCCTTTTTTGGGCGGGTCGAAAGCCGTCTGTCTCGATCTGTAACATTTGGCCGAGTTTTTGGGTCCTAGCTGTTGCAGATTGAGACGAACAGGATTGCTCTTTCCGAAGAATCTAAATCTGTAACACGTAGCCCGCTTTTGACCGTCTACCTGTTACAAATCGAGACAAACGGAGTAGGACCTAACCCCGTATGTCCCTAACAGTCGAGCGTTCGACCAGCGTGCTCGGCACATGAATCGCCTCGATAGACGAGCTCTCTCCAATCGCCGCCTCAAACGCAAGCTTACCGACACCGCGCAAATCAAATCGCAGCGTCGTCAGCCGATTGTGAGGAACAAGTCCCTCGAGTGCGTCGTCGATACCAACCACGCTCACGTCGTCGGGCACGGACAGGCCCGCGTTCTCGAGCGCGGCGATAACGCCCAGCGCCATCTGGTCATTTGCCGCAAGCACGGCAGTCGGCGCCTGCGACCCGCCGGCAAGCACCTCGGCCGCAATCCGCTCGCCCATGGCGTACCCACTGTCCGCACTCCAATCGCCGCGCAGCATCGGAGCGGCATCGACATGAGCACGACCCAGCGTATCGCGCCAACCGGCCTCACGAAAACGCGAGGAAATCGAGTTTTCCGGACCCGCCACAAACCGCATATTCGAGTGACCATGTTCCAGCAGATAATTGGTCAACAGCTCGCACGAACCATACTGGTCGGAGTCGATCGTCGTGCAGCGCGGATGCGCATACATGGACAGGATGACCGTTCGCACTCCCGGCTGGGGAACAAACTCCTCAAAATCGGGAGCCATGCGGTTCATGTTGAGAATCATGCCGTCGACGGGTCGCTCGACCATGCGGCGCGAGGCATCGGCAAGTGCATAGGGCTTGTCGCCGCCCATCTCGATCATAGTGACGGCAAAATCGTGCTCGCGCGCCGCTTGCATGATACCCTCGAGCGTCGCCAGGTTACCGACACGTGTGATGTTGTACATGCACAGGCCAATAGAACGATACGACCCGCCGCGCAACGCCGCTCCAGCAAAATTGGGACGAAAGCCCAGCTCTTCCATGGCGGCCAGCACACGCTTGCGCGTCTTTTCCGTCACGTTGGGCATACCGTTGACCACGCGAGACACAGTCTGGCGGCTCACGCCAGCGAGCGCCGCAACCTCTGCCGCGCTCGCCGAACGACCATTCCTTGTCTGCTGATCCATGCCTTCCACGCTAACCTGCTTCCCAACTATTCCCCGCGCCCATGGCGCATCGTACATACATTGATAACGTGCTCATGATACCCGAGCCATATACCACAACATGAAAACTTCTGTCAATCAAAACCGCTTACCGAACAAATACAACCGTTCGCGGCTGTTTGAAGTTGTTTTGTTTCTATACATCCCAGCCGGATGTTAACGTGCTCATTGTCAAATGTTCACGTGCTCATTTTGGTTCTAATCATTTTAAGATAGTGTTTATCGGGCTTTTTCACCGCTGAACGCTAACCAGGGAGCCTCCTGAGCGCAAACGCACAATATCGAACAGCGAGACGAGAGGGTGTATGCATATGTCTTTGCTAAACCGCGTACAGCAGCTGCCGAAGGGCTTTGTTTGGGGCGCCGCAACCGCCGCGTACCAAACGGAAGGTTCCACGAAGGTGGCAGGCAAGGGTAAGACCATGTGGGACGATTACCTTGTCGCCCAGGGTCGCTTTTTGCCCGACCCGGCCAGTGATTTCTACAACCGCTACGAGGAGGATATCCGCCTTTCTGCCGAGCATGGACTCAACGCCATTCGTGTGTCCATCGCCTGGACCCGCATCTTCCCCAACGGCGACGATGCCGAACCCCTCGCCGAGGGCGTTAAGCACTACCACGAGCTGTTCGCCTGCTGCAAAAAGTATGGCGTCGAGCCCTATGTGTCCCTGCATCACTTTGACTCCCCCGCCGCCCTGTTCAACCAGGGCGACTGGCTCAACCGCAAGACCGTCGACGCCTATGTGCGCTATGCCGAGTTCTGCTTCCGCGAGTTCCGCGAGGTCAAGAATTGGTTCACCATCAACGAGCTCATCAGCCTCTCGCACTCCCAATACATCCAAGGCAACTTCCCGCCCAACCATTACTTTGATGTGACGAGCGGCATCCAGAGCCAGCACAACGAGCTCGTTGCCCACGCCCGCGCCGTCAACCTGTATAAGGATCTTGACGAGACCGAGCACCTGGGCGGACGCATTGGCATGGTCAACGTCCTGACGCCGGCATATCCTGCCACCGACTCGCCCGCCGACCAGCACGCCGCCGACCTGTACAACGCCTTCTACACCGACTTCATCATGGACGGCGCCTTCCTGGGTCACTACTCCGCGCGCACCCTCTCACTCATCAACGAGATTCTGCGTGCCAACAACGCCACACTTACGGTTGAGGACAGCGACATGGAGGAGCTCGCCAAGGCGGCGCCCCGCAACGATATGTTCGGCCTCAACTACTATCAGTCGGCGTTTATCGCCGCCTACGATGGCGAGTCAACCAACAGCTTTAACGGCACCGGAGACAAGGGCACCTCGTGCTTTAAGTTTAAGGGCGTCGGGCAGCAGGTCGATATGCCGGGTATCCCCACCACCGACTGGGATTGGCTCATCTACCCGCAAGGCCTCTACGACACGCTCAAGCACATCAGCGCCACCTATCCCAACCTCCCCGTCATCTATATCACCGAAAACGGCCTGGGCCACAAGGACCCCGAGCCCGACGCAAACGGCATCGTCGCCGATCCCGAGCGCATCGACTTTGTCGACCAGCACATGGAGAAGGTACTCCAGGCGCGCGCCGAGGGCGTCGACGTCCAGGGCTACTTTATCTGGAGCCTGCAGGACCAGTTCTCGTGGGCCAATGGCTATAACAAGCGCTACGGCCTGTTCTACATCGACTTCGACACGCAAAAACGCTACATCAAGCAGTCGGCACTCTGGTACAAGGAGCTCGCCGACACTATGGCGGACGCGCAGTAGCGCATCGCCTCGCTTTCCCCCGAGAAGGGAGCGGCCCTATGCGATACAAACCCAGCCGCCCCCCTCTCTCCCCCTGGGACCGGCCCCGCCTGCACCCGGGCTTTTAGCAAGCGGGAGACCATATAGGTTTTCAACGTCCATGCCATTAAGATTTCATGCAAAGAGGAGCGTGAACTATGGAATCGATCGTTAAGTTCTTGGAGAAAGGTCAGCCGTACTTCGACAAGGTCTCTAAGAACATCTACCTTCAGGCCATTAAAGACGGCTTTTTGGCAGCAATGCCCATCATCCTGTCTTCTTCTGTCTTCCTGCTTATTTCGACCCTGCCGGGCGTTGTCGCCACGGTCGGCGGCTTTACGCTGCCCGACTGGTGGAACGTCGACGTCGTGAACTTCTGCAACAAGGTTTACAACTTCACGATGGGCGTCGTGGGCATCATGGTCGCCGGCACCACCGCAAGCGCGCTGACCGGCTCCAAGAACCGCCGCATGCCTGCCGGCAAGGCCATCAACGCCACGAGCACCATGGTCGCCGCCATGTGCGCTATGCTCATCTTGGCCGTTACCCAGACGAGTGCCAAGATCGACGGCGCCGATGTCTCGGTGTTCTTTACCGACAACATGGGCACCAAGGGCCTGCTGAGCTCCTTTGTCGCCGCATTTGCCACGGTCAACATCTATGCCTTCTGCATTAAGCGAGACATCACCATCAAGCTGCCCAAAGAAGTCCCCGGCGCCATCGCCCAGAACTTCCGCGACATCTTCGCCTTCAGCTTCTCCATCCTGTTTGTCGCCGTCATCGACGTTATCTGCCGCACCTGCTTGGCCGTCCCGTTTGCCAACGTCATCTCCACGCTGGTGAGCCCGCTGTTCGCCGCTGCCGATTCCTACGCCGGCCTCGCCCTCATCTGGTTCATGATCCCTCTGTTCTGGTTCATGGGCATCCACGGCCCCTCGGTCGTTAAGCCTGCCCTCAACGCCGCGCTGTTTGGCAACATCACTACCAACCTCGCCACGCTGCAGGCCGGCGGTCACCCCGCCCTCGCCCTGACCGAAAACTTCGGTAACTACATCGGCGAACTCGGCGGCACCGGCGCCACGTTCATTGTCCCGATTATCTTCCTGCTCTTTATGCGCTCCAAGCAGCTCAAGGCCGTCGGCAAAGCCTCTGTCGTGCCCGTGATGTTCGCCGTCAACGAGCCGCTGCTGTTCGCCGCGCCCATCATCCTCAACCCGTACTTCCTGATCCCGTTCCTGTTTGCCCCCGTGGCCAACGTCCTCATTGGTAAGTTCTTCATCGACTTTTTGGGCATGAACGGCTTTATCTATGCCATGCCGTGGGCACTCCCCGGACCGATCGGCACCTTCATCGACACCAACTTCCAGCCGATCTCTCTGGTCCTGGTTGTCGTCCTGCTGGTCGTTGACTTCTTGATCTACTACCCGTTCTGCAAGGCCTACGACAACGTCCTGTGCAAGCAGGAGGCCGAGACCCTGGCCGAAGAAGAGGCCGAGGAGACCAAGGCCGTCAAGACCGCTGCCGCCCCCGCCGTTGAGGCTCCTGTTGTCGAGACCGCTTCTGCCACTGAGGCCTCCGCAGCTCCGTCCGCCCTTAAGGGCAAGGATCTGAGGGTTCTGGTTCTGTGCGCTGGCGCCGGCACCTCTGCACTGCTCGCCAACGCGCTTAAGGAAGGCGCCGACGAGCTGGGCATCGACATTACCGCCAACGCCGGTGCCTACGGCAGCCACTACGCCATCATGGACCAGTACAACGTCATCGTCCTGGCTCCGCAGGTTCGCACCTATTACAACGAGATGAAGGCCGACACCGACCGCCTGGGCATCACGCTGCTGTCGCCCAAGGGCAAACAGTACATCGACCTCACTAAGGATCCCAAGGGTGCCGTCGCCTGGATCGAGGAAAACCTCGAGGCATAAGACGCTGACACCACCTGCCGCTTGCAGACAATAAATGGCCCGTGCATCGATGTGTGATGCGCGGGCCATTTTGTTTAGACCGCACCCGTCCTCCTGTTCATCTCAATCTGTAACATCTAGCCGAGTTTTTGGGTCCCAGCTGTTACGGATCGAGGTGAACGCACAGGCCAAGCCAAAAATCTCAATCTGTAACATGTAGACCGTTTTTGACCGCTTAGATGTTACAGATCGAGACAAACAGATGGGTCAATCCAATCAATCTAGATCTGTAACACCTGGCTGGTCATTTCACTCCTAACTGTTACAGATCGAGACAAACGGAATAAGCCGGGCCGAATTGTCTAAATCTGTAACATCTAGCCGAGTTTTCGGGTCCCACCTGTTACAGACTTAGACGAGCAGGCCGAGCACGTCTACGCCCGCAAATCCCGCACGCTCGCGCGCTCGACCAACACACCCGAGACGAGCGTACGGCTTCTGGAGCTCGGGGCTTCCAGACCTGCGACGACCTCGTTAAGCGCACGGACGCCCAGTTCGCGGTGACGGAACTTCACCGACGTCAGAATCGAGTTGGGAATCGTCTTGTAGAGTTCGTCGTCAAAGCCGATCACGGACACGTCGTCGGGCACCC
This sequence comes from uncultured Collinsella sp., assembly GCA_905208345.1. Taxonomy (GTDB): domain Bacteria; phylum Actinomycetota; class Coriobacteriia; order Coriobacteriales; family Coriobacteriaceae; genus Collinsella. The sequence continues at coordinate 5,131 of CAJLOU010000069.1, read as the reverse complement.
TGAGCCCTCTGTCACGCAGAGCCATCATCACGCCGTTGGCCATGCAGTCGTTAGCAGCGAGGACCGCCGTGCAATCGGGTTTATCGGCAAGCACAAGGCCCGCGGCATAGCCGCTATCCGCATTCCAATCGCCTTGCAGAGGCTCGGGCGGCTCAATGCCACGTGCCTCGAGTGCCGCTCGCCAACCTTTCATACGGCACTGGCTCGACAGTGACTCTTTCTTACCAGAGACGAAGTACACGTTCTTGTGCCCGTGGTTCAAGAAGTACTCGCACGCCATGCGCGCGCCGCCCTCTTGGTCGTCACTGACGGTAGAGCAGGTAGGATGTTCCATCGGTGTGATAATCACCGTCTTGAGGTCTTTCGGCGCCTCAAAGGTATCAAAGTCATCGACCATCTGGCGCAGGTTGAAAATCATGCCGTCGACGGGGAGCTGCGACATCCTACGCGCCGCTTCGGCAAGGGTCATCTTCTCCCCCGCCCGCTTTTTGATCATCGTAAGAGCAAAGCCTCGCTCTTCGGCGGCATCGGCGATACCGTCGATCATGTCCACGGCACCGCCCGACAAGTGGAACAGCACGACGCCGATGCACCCGTAACGGCCCAACTTGAGCGAACGCGCGGCAAAGTTGGCTCGAAACCCGAGCGCCTCCATGGCCGAATGAACCTTATCGCGTGTCGACTCTCGCACGCTATCGGGCTCGTTGATCACACGCGAAACCGTCTTGAGAGAAACACCCGCGGCAACTGCCACATCGTTCATCGAGACATTTTTCTTGTCCATCGTTGCCACTGCTTCTCCGCTCGGTTCTCTATCGCTTGTTTTTTGTGTTCTAGCATATACTACCTGCCTGACTGATAAATCAACCGTTTACCGGACAATATCGACCACTCACCCGTATATCCTTGTTGCTCTTCCAAAAATGTCTTACGTTGTCATTAACGAAATGACAACGTTGTCATTTCGCAATGCCTTCCTTAAACAGGAAGGTTTCCGGGCAGTCCTGACCATCCATCGACGACCAGTTCCATCCACATGCATCGCGCATCAAGTAGCAAAGGAGCTTTATGGACGCCATCGTAAAGATGCTCGAAAAGCATCAGCCGTTCTTTGAGAAGATCTCGAGGAACATCTACCTCCAGGCTATTAAGGACGGATTCCTTGGGTGCATGCCCATCGTCCTCACCTCTTCGATCTTTCTGCTGATCGCCACGCTTCCCGGCGTGGTCGGCATCACGCTGCCCCAGCCGCTCATCGACTGGTGCAACAAGCTGTACAACTTCACCATGGGTGTCATGGGCATCATGGTTGCCGGCACCACTGCCAAGAACTTCACGGCATCCATGAACCGTCGCATGCCCGCCGGCAAGGTGCTCAACGACGGCTCCACCATGGTGGCCGCCCAGTGCAGCATGCTGCTGCTCGCTGTTACGCAGTTCACCACCAAGTTCAACGGCTCCGAGCTTTCGGTCTTCGATTGCACCAGCATGGGTACGCGCGGTCTGTTCTCGGCCTATATCGCCGCGTTCATTACCGTGTGGGTCTACAAATTCTGCGTCTCGCGCGATCTGACCATTAAGCTGCCCAAGGAGGTTCCGGGCGCCATCGCTCAGAACTTCCGCGACATCATCCCCTTTGGCGGCGCCGTCATCATCTGCGGCATTATCGATGTCGTCGTGCGCAACCTCATGGGCGTTCCGTTCTCCGAGCTGCTTATCAAACTGCTCTCCCCGCTCTTTACCGCCGCAGAAACCTATCCTGGCCTTATCCTTATCCAGGCAGCCACCGCGTTCTTCTGGTTCATCGGCGTCCACGGCCCCTCGATCGTCCAGCCGGGCATCGACCCCATCCGTCTTGCCAACCAGGCCGAGAACCTGCAGGTTCTGCTGGCCGGTGGTCACCCCGCCCATTCCCTCACCTTCAACATGTCGCTCGTGGGTGAGTTCGGCGGCACCGGCGCCACGTTCATCGTGCCGCTTCTGCTGATTCTCTTTATGAAGTCCAAGCAGCTCAAAGCCGTCGGTAAGGCCTCGATTGTTCCTGTTGCCTTCGCTGTCAACGAACCGCTGCTCTTTGGCGCGCCGATGATCCTTAACCCCTACATGCTCATCCCCTTTGTTGCCGCCGGCTGCGTCAACGTGAGTGTTGCCAAGTTCTTTATCGACAACGTGGGCATGAACGGCTTCTCCTTCGTGGTGCCTTGGGCTACCCCTGCCCCCATCGGCATCTTCATCACCACGAACTTCCAGCTTATCGCCCTGGTATTTGTCGCGATCATCATCTTGCTGGACGCCATCATCTACCTACCGTTCTTGAAGGCATACGATAAGCTGCTCTGCGACCAGGAGGCCGAGCGCGCCGCCGAGCTGGGTCTCGAGTCCGATGGTGCTGCCACCATCGCCGCCAACGCCTCTGCGCCCGCAGTTGAGCAGGCCACCGCTTCCGTCGAGCCGACCGCCGCTGCCGCCGACAGCAAGCCTGTCGCCGATCAGCCCGAGCCCGCCGCCGACGCATCCGCTAAGAAGGATGTCGACGGCCTGAAGGTCCTCGTCCTGTGCGCCGGCGCCGGCACCTCTGCCATGCTTGCCAACGCCATCAAGGAAGGTGCTGCGCAGACCGGAGAGAACATCGCTTCCTCCGCAGGCGCCTATGGCCAGCACACTGCCATCATGGATCAGTACGACGTTATCGTGCTTGCCCCGCAGGTCCGTAGCTACTACAACGACATGAAGGCCGACACCGATCGCCTGGGCATTAAGCTGCTCGCCCCGCGCGGTAAGGAATATATCGACCTTACTCGCGACCCCGCTGGCGCCATCAAGTGGCTCCGCGAGAACCTCGACTAGTTCCTCCCTCTGTTGGTGCCCGGATTCCCGGTTCGGGCACCTCTCCCTATTCGTATCCCACAGAAAGGATGACTCATGACCAACCCCATGCAGTTCCCCGACGGCTTTGTGTTTGGCGGCGCCACCGCTGCTTACCAGGTTGAGGGCGAGACCCGTACGCACGGCAAGGGCAAAGTGCCCTGGGACGATTTCCTGGCAGCCCAGGGTCGCTTCTCCCCCGATCCCGCAAGCGATTTCTACAACAAGTACCCGGTCGATATCGACCTGTGCCAGCGCTTCGGCATCAACGGTATCCGCGTCTCCATCGCTTGGAGCCGTATCTTCCCCAGTGGCACCGGCGAGATCAACCCCGAGGGTGTTGCCTTCTATCACGAGCTTTTCGCCACCTGCAACAAAGCTGGCGTTATCCCCTATGTCACGCTCGATCACTTCGATACGCCCGAGGCCTTTTACCAGAACGGCGGCGAGGGCTTCCTGACGCGCACGACGATCGACGCCTTTGTCGAGTACGCCAAGTTCTGCTTTGCCGAGTTCACCGAGGTCAAGCACTGGTTCACCTTTAACGAGATTCCCGCGACCGCCGAGGGCAGCTTTATCGTCGGCAACTGGCCGCACGGCGAGAAGTATCGCCTGGACAAGGCCTTCCAGCTCATGCACAACATGATGGTGGCCCACGCCAAGGCTGTCGTCGCCTTCCATGAGGGCGGCTTTGAGGGCGAGATCGGCATTGTCCAGAACCTGGAGCCCAAGTATCCCCTCGATCCCAACAGCGCTGCCGACTGCGAGGCAGCTCGCATGGCCGATGTCATCAACAACCGCTGGGTACTCGACGCCACCTTCCGCGGCCACTATGCAGCTGATACCTTGGAGGCTGCGACCAAGCTGGCCCATATCGCCGGCGGCGAGCTCGACATCCGCGACGAGGACATCGCCGCGCTGACCGCCGCGCTCCCCTACAACGATTGCCTGGGCGTCAACACCTACAAGTGCCAGTTCCTGCGTGCTGCCGAGGGCGAAAACGACATCAACCACAATGGCACCGGCGACAAGGGCTCCTCGCGCTGGTTCCTCAAGGGCGTTGGTGAGTCATGCGTGCGCGAAGGCGTTCCCACCACCGATTGGGACTGGATCATCTATCCCGAGGGCCTGTACGACCTGCTGCTGCGCATTAAGAACGATTACCCCAACTACAAGAAGATCTACATCACCGAGAACGGTATGGGCTATAAGGACGACTTCGAGGACGGCTTTATCGACGACGCCCCTCGCATCGACTACATGCGTCAGCATCTCGCGTGGATCCTCAAGGCGATTGACGGCGGCGTGAACGTCGACGGCTACTTTGTGTGGTCGCTGCAGGACCAGTTCTCCTGGACCAACGGCTATAACAAGCGCTATGGCCTGTTCTACATCGACTTTGAGACCCAGAAGCGCTATCCCAAGGCGAGCGCGTACTGGTACAAGAACGTCTCGGAGACCGGCCTGCTCATGGCCTAACTTTTGCCGCATACCCCCTGTCGGCCGCATGCGAATCCCTCCACGGGTTCGCATGCGGCTTTTTTTTGGCTCGGACCTGAGCGGGCCGTTTGTCTCAATCTGTAACATCTAGCAGGGGTTTTCGGTCCTTACTGTTACAGATTGAGATGAACGGGCCCGCCCGGGCCGAAAGATCTAAATCTGTAACACTAAATCCGGTATTGGCCGCCTACCTGTTACAGATCGAGACGAACGCGCAGGCCAATCCATTCAATCTCAATCTGTAACATCTAGACGACTATTTCACCCCTATCCGTTACAGATTTAGACAAACGGAATCGGCCAGGCAGAAAATCTCGATCTGTAACATCTAGATGAGCTTTTCTCCCCTAACTGTTACAGATCGAGACAATCGGATGGTGGAATCCAAACTATCCAATCAGCTATGGAGCACAGCCTCAAGTTTTCGGTATCACGAACGGGCTTTCGGTATCATTTGGTGCTGATATGACACCGAAAGCCCGTTCGGCTATGCGAGAGAATCCGGTGTGCCAGCTCAGCCAAATCACAGGCCCGCAAACTTCGTTTGCCCGCAGAACGTCACTGCGTCCACGTTTGCGTGTCATTTCACGTCACTTTGACACGCAAAATGACACGCAAATTTTTTCGTGTCATATTTTTGACATGCAAAATGACGTGTAAAATTTTACGTGTCATTTCTCACGTCAAATTGAAGCGAAACGGAGCAACACGATGCAAGAATCCAAAGATCTTGAATTCAAGGAATGCGTCACCAATTCGTTCCTTA
>CAJLOU010000068.1 GCA_905208345.1 uncultured Collinsella sp. | reverse complement strand
CGGTAATTCCGAGGATAATAACCGCCGACGTTAGCATCCCAATGGCGGCAATCTTCCTCACGCGGATGCGAGCGCCGGAAGGCCACGCGAAGACGTGCCCTTCGTCTTATATCTGCTGCCATGCTGCGGCACATACTCGTCCCGCGATGCGATGTTTCGCACGTGGTCTCCTGACTGCCACCGTTTATATACGAGCAGTATGATACCGAGCAGGCATTTCTTTCCAAAGATATTCAGCGGCGTTTAAGGTGTCTTTAAAGAAACCACAAGCGTATTTATCCAAATGGCACGATTCTGTTGCGCATCTCACCGCAACCCAGAGAGCAGTCTTTTAAGGACGGGGCTCTTTAGCAATCAACTAGGTGCCCAGGGGCACTCATTTAAGTCTGTCCCCAATGAGTGCCCTTGGGGAACGAAAATGGCATGCTATCCGATAGCGTTTTTGAGCTCCGCGCGGCGCTTTTTCATGCCCGTCATGACGGCATTGCGCAACTCGGGCATGCGCGCGGTATCCATCTGGGGCACGCCCTCAAGCTTATAGGGAATGCCCAGTTGCTCGTACTTGACGACACCCATCGTGTGATACGGCAGCATCTCCAAACCCACCACGTTGTGCCATGGAGCGATCAGGCAACCAAGCTTCTCGCATTCCTCCACCGTGTCGGTAATGCCCGGCACCACCACGTGGCGGATAACGACCTTAATCTTGCGACGTGCAAGCTCATCGCCAAACGCCAGGATGCGTGCGGGATCACAACCGGTCAGCTTTTTATGCTCGACGGGATCGGCGTGCTTAATGTCGAGCAGCACCATATCGGTCTCGTTGAGTACGGCATCGAACTTCTCGGGATGCGCGGGATCGAACGCATAGCCACAGCTATCCAAGCAGGTATGCACGCGACCATCGGGGTTGTTGTGCATGGCACAGAACAGGTCGGCCAAAAACTCAGGCTGTAGGAGCGGCTCGCCGCCGGACACCGTAATGCCACCGCTGCGGTAAAACTCATGGTTGCTCTGGAACTCGTCCATCAGGTGCTCGACGGTCACCATGGTGCCGCCGTTAACCGACCAGGTATCGGGGTTGTGGCAATACGCACAGCGCATGGGGCAGCCCTGAACAAACACCACAAAGCGGATGCCGGGTCCATCGACCGTTCCCATCGTCTCAATCGAATGCACGCGGCCCAGGGCAAACGCAGAGTCCTCGGGACGAGCGTCCACACCCTCGAGCGTCATCTCAGCCATTCCCGCTACCTTGCCTCTCATTGGTTTTAGCTACATAAATGCCAGAGTCATTCTAGCCCATATGCATGATGGCGAAACGGTTTAGCGGACAATTGGGTTGTTCTATTTGGCCCCACGCAAGAGCGGCGGGAAGGTTGTCGCAACCCGCACGCCGCCGAGGCAATAGAAATCGATAGACGCCAGGCCTTACGCTTTAAGCGTGAGCACCGCACCGAAGGCGGTCGGGCCGCAATGGCTCGAGATGACGCCACCGACCTGAGTCCAGGTAACGTCCTTAAAGCCCAGGTCGTGCGCATAGACTTCCATGTCGTCGCGCAGCTCCTGGGAAAGGCCTACCGAATACGCCAGGCCAATGTGCGAGTAGTCAATCTCGCCCTTCGCAACCATGTGGTCAATAAAGGCGCGGGCGCACTTGAGCATAGAGCCGCGGAACTTCTTGGTCGCCACAAACTTACCGCCCGTTACTTCAATGCAGGGCTTAATCTTGAGCAGGTGGGCGCCAAGGAACGCGACGTTGGACAGACGACCGCCCGCCTTAAGAAAGGCCAGGTCGGTAGGAACAAAGCCCAGCAGCACGCGGTCCATGACGGAGTTCGTAAATGCAAAGATCTCGTCGACGGTGGCGTCGGGGTGAGCCTCGATGTATTTGGCGGTCTCGACGGCAACGATCGACTGGCCCACCGAGACAAAACGCGTATCCATGGAGAATACGTAGTCGCGGCCCTTAGCCGCAATCTTGGAGGACTGATGCGAGCAAGTCGTGACTTCGGAGTACGCAAGATGCAGAATGGTCGCATCGGGCTGCTCGGCATGGATACGGTCATATACGTGCGCAAAATCTGCAGGCGCGCAGCCGCTGGTCTTGGGCATTACGCCAAACTCGTTGCAGCGCGAGTAAATCTCGAGTGGATCGATGGAGCCGTCCTCGACGGTCTCGTCACCAATCGTGACATGCATGGGCACGCGCACGATGCCGTAGCGCTCGCAGAGCTCCGGCGTCACATCCGACCCAGACTCAACCACGATTACGTACTTGCCCATTCTTATCACGACCCATCTCGACATTGGCTTTTCAATACATGGCACGCGCCGCCGCACTGTTGCACAACGGCGTCCAAGCGCCAAAGAGACGCCGCCCCTTGCGCACAACAAAGGACAGCGTCTCCCTGGAAAACTCCGTGCTAACCTGAGATTCTACACGGTTTATTACTAAGTGTTACTTACTCCGCAAACGGTCGCTATACGCGATAAACGGTAGTTGGCCGCGGCAACTGCGATTCATTTCGCCCAGCAAGTCCAATCGTGCCCCATGCACGGTTAATGCACGAGGCGGTAGAAATTCATCGATGCCGCACCCTCGGCATGCAACCCCATCGCCGAAACCGCCGGCGAATAGGTACGGCTCGTAAGTGCCGCCTCGCCGCCATTTGCAAAAATCTCGACAATCGTAGTGTCCGAAAGCACGCGCAGGTCGCGAAGCTCGCTGAGCTCGATCGACCTCTGATCGCGCCCATAGCCTTCGTCACCCATGTCGAGGGTAAGCATCCCGCCTGCATAGCGCACAAAGACACCCTTGCGGATTTCGAGCTCGACCATCTTGGTGCCCTCACAGGAAACCACAAGATCAAACAGGCGGCCCGGCTCCTCAACGGTTTCACCGCCTGTCGCGCGAACGCAGTCGCCGCGCATCCTCTCAATCTCGTGCGCCGGCTGCTGGCAGAGCTTACCATCGCGCATGCTCAGCTCTCGCGGCACCGTCAACGCGCACTGCCACCCGCGCGCCACCGTCGGGTTTTCCGCCGTCGCATCGGGGCAACCCGACCATCCGATCATCAAACGCCGGCCTGCAGCATCCTCAAAGGACTGCGGAGCATAGAAATCAAAACCGGCATCGACCATCGGGGGCATGCCCTGCCCGTCGATTTTAAAGCTCGGTGCCTCCCAATCGGCCTCGATGGGGAACCACACGCACTGATGCGGATTGCGGTAACGCCAACCATCGGCAGGCACACCCTGCGGACAGCAAACGAGAACAAGCTCACCATCGAGCTCAAACAGATCGGGGCACTCCCACATAAAGCCAAAGTTCTCGTCCAGCTCAATACGCGTCGCATAGTTCCAGTCCTCTAGATCGCGCGAGGTATAGACAAGCACGCAGCCGCGGTCGTCTTTCGTACGAGCGCCCAGAACCATGTAGTAGATACCATCGTGCTCAAGGATCTTGGGGTCGCGCACGTGCGTACCGATATCGTCGGGGTAATCGACCGGTCCAACAGCTATGCGCTTCTCGCCCAATTCGTCGGGGTTCTCCGCAACCATATGAATCTGGTTTTGCTCACGACCCGTCAACACGTAGTCGTAATCATCGCGATCAAAATGCTTGACGTTGCCGGTATAGAAGTAGTGAATCTTGCCATCACGTACAAAGGCAGAACCAGAATACGCTCCGTTCGAATCCAAATCGGAATCGGGGAACAGCGCGGGGCCGTGATTCTCGTACGTCACAAAATCCTTTGTCGTCAGATGATTCCAAAGCACTGGACCGCCATGCGCAGCATCGAACGGATCGTATTGGTGATAGATGTGATACGTATCACCAATCTGCACCAAACCGTTGGGGTCGTTGAGCCAGCCAAGCTCAGGCTCCACATGGAACAGGAGTCTATCGGGGTCGGACGCGATGCGAGCCGCCGTCTCATCCTGTCCGGCTCGCCACTGCTCATAGTCCGCGCGTGTCACCTTATTTTTTTGATTAAACATCGCCATTGGCCTTCTCGTCTATAGGGAAGGACGCTCGACTCACACGAGCCGAACGCCCCTCCTCAAATGGACTTATCCGCACGTTACGCTGAACGGCTCAACTAGAAGCTAACGTCGAAGCCAGCGCCAGCGCCCTCTTCATCGGTGGTCGGAACGCCCTTTGCCTTGTTGTAGGCAAAGATCAAGACGATCGGCACGATAAAGGCGATGAGATTGCCAGCCACATACCACACGAGAGTCTCGGGCGTGACGATGAGCAGGCCAAGCACGCCGGTCAGACCCTGACCGATAGCGCGCACCTCAAAGAGCTTGACGAAGGCACCGCCGCAGCCTGCACCGATGCATGCGCAGATGAACGGAATGATCGAATAGCGCATGTTTGCAGCAAAGATAGCGGGCTCGGAGATTCCGACCAGCGTCGGGATAAAGGACGACATGCAGATGTTGCGCTCTTTGGAGTGCTTCTTGTGAATGAGGTACATACCGATGGCGCCGCCGCCCTGGGCGATGATGGAAACCGACCAGATGGCCTGGATGTAGTTGAAGCCAGTCGTGGCAACAAGGTTTGCCTCGATACCCTGGATGAACTGATGCGTACCGGTAACGACGAGCGGCTGCAGGAACGCGGCGAAGACAAAGGCACCAAAGACGCCCATCCTGTTGTACAGGATATCGATTACGCCGGCGAGGACGTCACCGATCAGGTTACCGAGCGGGCCGAACACGGTGAACAGGGCGACGTTAGCAAGAATCAGGGTAACGGTCGGGACAAAGACGAACGAAACGACCTCGGGGATGTACTTCTGGGCAATCTTTTCGACCTTGGCCATAAACCAGGCGGTCAGAATTGCAGGGAACACGCCGCCCTGGAAAGCAACCATGGGAATGGAGAGCGGACCAAAGTTCCAGTACTCAGCACCCGTCGGGTCCATAACGAACGTGTTGCGGTTCATAAGGCTCGGGTGAACCATGACGATACCGACGAGGATGCCCAGGATCGGGTTACCGCCAAAACGCTTGACCGCGCTGTACATAACCAGGACAGGCAGGTAGTCGAACGTGGTGGCGATAATGGCAAAGAAGCTTGCGAGGTTCTTGAGGAACTCGCTGTGATCGGCGAGGCTGCCCTCCATGCCAAAGAGGCCGTTGGCAACGATCAGCGACTTAAGGCCGATGATGATTGCAGCGCCGACGAAGGCGGGAATGATGGGGATAAAGATGTCCGAGAATACCTTGAGGACCGAGAAGAACTTGCCCTTCTTGTCCGCCTCGGCGCCCTTGACCTCGGAAGCGCTGATCTCCTTAACGCCCGTCAGAGCCATAAACTCATCGTAAACCTTGTTGACGGTACCGGTACCGAAGATGATCATGAGCTGGCCGCTGTTGTACAGCACGCCCTTGACGCCATCGATGTTCTCGAGCTCGGCCTTGTTGTATTTGCTCGTATCCTTGAGCACCAGACGCAGACGGGTCACGCAATGCGTGGCGCCTTCGATGTTCTCCAGTCCGCCGACGTTGTCGACGACTTGCTGGGACACTGCCTTGTAGTCCATGTTCCTCTCCATTCCTTTTCTAAATCATAAAACGGTTCGTTGCCGCTACAGAGACGCGATCGTTGCGTTTGCGCACTTGAGCGCACCGTCGGTGACGGTAAGCGCCACACCCTGGCCCTGCTTTTTGCAGAAGCGAGCGTTGAGCGCAACGTCATCGACAAAGATGGTCGCGATGTCGTCGTCGACGATCAGACGCACATGGTGAGTGCCCTCGCCCTTAAAGAACAACGGACGCTCGAGGCCCATGTTGTTGACCTGGAACCACGGGTACTGGGGAGCCGGCGTGAACTCGAGCTTGCCCTCGCGCAGGTTGGCGCGGAACTCATAGGCAAGACCGGTCTCGGCGTCCTCGGCGAACTTGACCGAGAAGCCGGCAGCGTTACCGCCGAGCTCAATGTCGGCATCGAGCAAGTAGGTGGAGCCGGCATCTGCGGCGAGCACCTGCTCGACCTTGCCCGACTCGCAGGAGAGCTCAAAGGCCTCGACTGCCTTAGCCTCGCCAAAGGCGCCAAGCATGCTGTCAGGAAGCTTGGTGCCGAGCGTTCCGTCAACACGCTGAACGATCTCGAGAGGCATAAAGGTGCCACCCCACAGGTAAGAGCTGGGGTCACCGCCCTCGTCACGCGTAGGAACCCAACCAAAGAGAACGCGGCGCTCGCCGTCAAATGCGGTACGCGCGGCATAGTACGCGCGGCCATCGAAGGAATCGTCCGCAGGAGTGATCCAAGGACCGTTGATAGAGCGAGACATGCGGTAACGGGTCTTGTTGCCATCACTGTACTCGGAGAACACCAGATACCACCAGTCGCCCATCTTAAAGAGATCAGGCATCTCGAACATGGTGTACAGGCCCGGATTCCACCAGTCGCCCTGGAACTCCCAGGTATCCAGGTCCTTGGAGGTGAACTTGACCAGACGACCGGTCATCAGACGCTTGTCCTCGCCCACGCGCGTGCCGAGGATGAGCATGTACTCTTCGTTCTCCTCATCCCAAAGCACAAAGGGATCGCGCCAGTTGCGGTCATCGTAACCCTCCTGGGGCGGAAGCAGCGTCTCGGCGATGTTCTTCTCCCACTTGACGGCGTCGTCACTCGTTGCGTGAAGAAGAACCTGCTTCATCAAGCGTGCCTTGACCTTATCGCGATTGCAACCAGTGTAGAGCGCATGGTACTTGTCGCCCACCTTAAACACCGTGCCGGCATAAACATACTGGTCGACTTCCTCGTCGCCGCCACGCTCAAGGCTCTCGCCAAAGTCTTTGTAATTGACGAAGTCCTTGGTTGTCGCGAGTGCCCAGCCAAACGGCTCTCCGAAAGGTCCGGGGTTTCGCGTGTCACGCTGATGATAGAGATAGAACGTGCCGTCCTCGCCGTACGGCATGATGTCGCCTACCCAAATTCCCTCAGGCTGGTAATACACCTTGTGCATCCGAGACTTCCTTTCTCACGAGATACTAACTCGGTACAACTGCAAGATATGTCAATCGTTTTCATATGTCAAACGTTTTCACACCAATACGTCTTTTCGCAGTTCCAGTCGTCGGCAAACGGTTGACATATGCCGGCGAACGGTCATCAGAGGTGTTTGAGGAATTCTTTTGGCACGGGATGAACTACGCGGTTTTACCCTCAATGAGTTCAACGGGGAGCTTGATATTCGATTCGGGCTTTTCGCCGTTAATAAGAGCAATGATGGATTGCGCCGCGAGCTCTCCGATGCGATCGATATCTTGGCGAACGGTTGTTAAGTCAGGCATAAACGTCATAGTGCGGCGGGCACCATCCGCGCCCACGACCTTAATATCGCCCGGAGCGCTCAAGCCGCGCTGCTTCATCACGTTAAGACAGATAGCCGCCATCGTGTCGTCTCCCGCAAAGATGCCGTCAATATCGGGGTTCTCATCGAGGATCTTCGCAACGACCGCACTCTTTTCGTCGTCGGGCTTAACGAACTCGACCTCACGGACAAGCGCGGGCAAACCGGCCTGCTCAACAACATCAAGGTAGGCATCGGTACGCTTATTGGCAGGCATGCGCATGCGGCTATTGCTGCGCAGGCACAGGATGCGTGAACATCCGTCATCGATCAGGCGACGCGTGGCAAGTTCGCCGATGCTATAGCTGTCGCTCGCAATCTGAACAGAGGCTTCGCCAAGGTCGCAGTCGATACCAACCAGACTCAAGCCCATCTCGGCATACGCCTCGGCACCGATATTAAGCGAGTTGACGATGACGCCATCAACCATATTGCGTCGAAGCATGTCGATATAAGAGCGCTCAAGCTCGGGTCGATTGGCGCTATTGCACAGCAGCATCTTAAAACCGTTTTCGGCCAGGGTATGCTCAATGACTTGAACCACTTGGGCATGAAACGGACTGCTGACATAGGGGACGATCATACCGATAAGATTCAGGCGACCGTTGAGCATGGCACGAGCGATATCGTTGGGCGTATAGTTGATGCGCTTCATCGCGGCATGGACCTTATCGCGGGTCTCTTGGCTAATATAGCCACGATTATTAAGCACACGAGATACCGTAGTAGGCGAAACCCCCGCCACCGCCGCAACTTCCTTGATGCCAGGCTTAGCCGTATCCTTAGAACGAGCACTCTCGCGAGCCATAGCACCCTCCCCCATCAACATGTCATACGTTTACATACGAACAAAGCATACCCCAACAACAGCGGGATGACGGTAACAGTACAAGTAAGTAAACGACTCATCCAAATAATTAGGAGAGTTCCGCCTAAAGGGTGACTCCAAAGGACCCCACATGGCCGGTTTTGGGTTATTTTCCAAAACATCCCGCAGGACGCAAAGGGCTCCGCCGCGCGAAGCGCGCAGCGGAGCCCTTTGCATGTCCGAGGACGTTTTGGAAAGTAACCCAAGACGGCCCGGCGATCCTGCGGGAGTTAAACCCCTTTAGAACTTGTTGTGGAAGGTACGCGAAATGACCTCGTCCTGCTGCTCCTTGGTGAGCGTGTGGAAGTTCACGGCATAGCCGGAAACGCGGATGGTCAGCTGCGGATACTTCTCGGGGTGAGCCTGAGCGTCGAGCAGCGTCTCACGGTTGAAGACGTTGATGTTCAGGTGGTGGCCACCCTTCTCGGCGTAAGCGTCGAGCATGTGGACCAGGTTATCGGCCTGAGTCTCGGAAACTTCAGAAACCTTCATAATGTGTCTCCTTCGATTAATAGGCGCCGGCCGAAACCGGCGCGCTAATCAGTAATCGTTATTGTTAGTATAGCACTAACGATAGTTACTCGCCCAGCTGATCAAGGTCGATATCGCCAAAGAACACCTGGTCCTCCTTGCCGAGCGCACTCGGGATGATGGAGAAGGTGTTGGAGATGCCGTCCTGAGCATCGCGGAACGGGAGCTTGGAAACCGAAGACAGCGAAGCGATGGCGCCGTGGCTATCGCGCTTGTGCATGGGGTTAGCGCCCGGGGCGAACGGCTGGCCAGCCTTGCGGCCGTCAGGCGTGGAACCGGTCTTCTTGCCGTACACGACGTTGGAGGTAATGGTCAGAACCGAGGTCGTGGGCACAGAGTTGCGGTAGGTGTCGTTCATGCGGATGTACTCCATGAACTGGTGCACGACGTCGTGAGCGATCTGGTCGACGCGGTCGTCGTCGTTACCGTACTTGGGGAACTCGCCCTCGGTCTCGAAGTCGACGATGATGCCATTCTCGTCGCGGACGGGGTGAACCTTAGCGTACTTGATGGCGGACAGGGAGTCAGCCACGACGGAAAGGCCAGCGATGCCCGTAGCGAACCAACGATGCACGTGCTTGTCGTGCAGAGCCATCTGGATGCGCTCGTAGCAATACTTGTCGTGCATGTAGTGAATGATGTTCAGCGAGTTGACGTACACGCCAGCGAGCCACTTCATCATGTCGTTGTACTTGGCCACAACGTCGTCGTAATCGAGCGTATCGCCCTCGACGGCGCGGTACTTGGGGCCGACCTGCTTCTTGGAGACCTCGTCAACACCGCCGTTGAGTGCGTACAGCAGGCACTTGGCCAGGTTGGCGCGGGCGCCGAAGAACTGCATCTCCTTGCCGATGCGCATGGAGGACACGCAGCAGGCGATGCCGTAGTCGTCGCCGTGGTAAACGCGCATGAGGTCGTCGTTCTCGTACTGGATCGAGGAGCTGGCGACAGAAGTCTTGGCGCAGAACTTCTTGAAGTTCTCGGGCAGACGGGTCGACCACAGAACGGTCATGTTGGGCTCGGGGCTGGTACCCATGTTCTCGAGCGTGTGCAGGTAGCGGTAGCTCATCTTGGTAACGAGCGTACGGCCGTCAACACCCATGCCGCCGATGGACTCGGTGACCCACTGCGGGTCGCCGGTGAACAGGGCCTGGTACTCGGGGGTACGGGCAAACTTGACCATGCGGAGCTTCATGATGAAGTGATCCACGAACTCCTGGATCTGCTCCTCGGTGAAGGTACCGTTGGCAAGGTCGCGCTCAGCGTAGATGTCGATGAACGTAGAGGTACGGCCGATGGACATAGCGGCGCCGTTCTGCTCCTTGACGGCAGCGAGGTAGGCGAAGTACATCCACTGGATGGCCTCCTGCGTGTTGGTAGCAGGGTTGGAAATATCGAAACCATAGGTCTCGGCCATCATCTTGAGCTCGCCGAGGGCGCGGATCTGCTCCTGCAGCTCCTCACGGTCGCGGATGTTGTCGGCGGTCATGACCGTCGGGGTGGAAGCCTTCTGGGCCTCCTTGTCCTTGATCAGGTAGTCGACACCGTACAGGGCGACACGACGGTAGTCGCCGATGATACGGCCGCGGCCATAGCCATCGGGCAGACCGGTGATGATGTGAGCCGAACGGCAGGCGCGCATCTCGGGGGTGTAGACATCGAAGACGCCGGCGTTGTGGGTCTTGCGCTCGAAGGTGTAGCGCTCGACAACGTTCTCGTCGACCTTGTAGCCGTGCTGGCTGGCGGCCTGGCAAGCGATGCGGATACCACCGTTGACGTGCAGAGCGCGCTTGAGCGGCTTGTCGGTCTGGAGGCCAACAATGGTCTCCTTCTCGCGGTGGGCGTTATCGATGTAGCCAGCGGGGTGGCTCACGATACCCGTGACGGTCTTGGTGTCCATATCGAGGACACCGCCCTGCTCGCGCTCCTTAAGCAGCAGGTCGAGAACCTCGCCCCACAGCTCCTTGGTACGCTCGGTCGGGCCGGCGAGGAACGACTCGTCGCCCTCGTAGGGGGTGTAGTTCTTCTGGATGAAGTCTCGGACGTCAACCTCTCCCGTCCAGATGCCTTCCTTGAAGCCTTCCCATGCCTCCTGCATTGTGTAACCACGCTCCTAGTTACGTGTAATGCGGCGCTCTCTCACACCGCTGCTTATTGAATTCTTGAATT
>CAJLOU010000067.1 GCA_905208345.1 uncultured Collinsella sp. | reverse complement strand
CGTCGCGATTAAAGCGCGGCATTGCGACGCTTCCTGCCGGACACGGTAAAACGATACGAAAGGCGGTCCTTCGGGGCCGTCTTTTTTGTGCGCGGCGGGGTATGATGAATGGGAAAAAGCCGATAGCGGCAGCGACAGGAAAGGTGGCCACGTATGGCAGATGTCGACAACAGGAACCGTAACCGCAGGTCTAACCGAGCGGGTCAGCCCAATCCCAAGCGCGAGGCGCGTGCCAAGGCCGCCGAGCGCCATGTGGTGGCTGTGTCCGAGGCCTGCGCCAAGGACATCGAGCGTTCGCTTGCCGGCGTGTGCGAGTTCGATGGTATGCCTGCCGGTTTTGTCGCGGCGATGAAGGCCAGGGCCCAGAAGGCTGCGGCTGCCGAGGAGCCGGTTGCCGAGGTTGTGGAGGCCGACGCTGCCGAGGTGGAGACTGCCGAGATGGAGGCTGCGGCCGAGTCCGAGGTGGCACCCGAGTTCACCGAGTCGGCTGATGAAGCCGAGTCCGCGCCCGCGGAGGAGGCTGCTCCGGTCCTGCCCGAGGTCACTGTGCTTGATGCCTCCGCCACGCAGGCAATCCTCGATAACGGCCGCGGCTATGCGCAGTTCTGCGATATGGCCGTGCTTGCCTTTGCCTCGTTCACCAATCCGGGTGGCGGCTATATCCAGGGCTACCTGGGCCAGGAGGCGACGCTCTGCGCCGATTCGTACCTGTACAATGTGCTCGACAAACAGCGCAAGTGGTACGGCGAGAACCGTCGCCGCAACATCAACTGCGAGCTTTACCGCAATCGTGCGCTGGTGGTGCCCGCCGTGCGCTTCGACCGCAACCACGTGCACGCATACGCCGATGTGATCGTTGCCGCCGCACCCAACGTCAAGCGCGCCCGCCAGGAGTACCGCGTGAGTGACGACGCCCTGTTGGATGCCCTGCGCGATCGTATCCGCTTTGTCCTTGCCATCTGCGATGAGCTGGGTCGCGAGAAGCTCGTGCTGGGTGCTTGGGGCTGCGACAATAACGGCTTTGATGCCGAGGCCGTGGCAGAGCTCTTCCGCGAGGAGCTCGCATCGGGCGACTTTAAGGTCAAGCAGGTGTTCTTTGCCGTGCCTTCTACGCGCTGGGATGAGGACTTCGCCAAGTTTGAGCACGTGCTGGCAAGCTTCCCCGAGCGTAACGAGGAGTCCTATGCTCAGGTTGCTGCCCGCGCCGCGGCCGCCCGTGCCGCCGAGCAGGCTCAGGCCGCTGCCGAGGACGATGAGGATGACGACGACTGGCACAAGTACCTGTAAACGGTGCGCGTGATGCGACATGCCGAGCCGGCGGGAGGGCTGCTTCCGTCGGCTTTTTACTGAGCGAGGGGCTTACGATGAAAAACGTTCTATGCTTTGGCGACAGCAACACCTATGGTTACGATCCGGCGGGCATGCGCGACGGCACCGCGGTGCGCTATGCGCAGGATGTGCGCTGGTGCGGCGTGGCCCAACGTGACTTAGGCGAGGGCTGGCATGTAATTGAAGAAGGCCTCAACGGCCGCACGACGGTACGCGACGACATGTGTCATCTGGATACCAATCTTAACGGCATCCGCGCGCTGCCGATGCTGCTCGAGGCCCATAAGCCGCTGGATGCGATCGTTATTATGCTGGGAACTAACGATTGCAAGACGGTCTTTGGTGTGACGGCCTCCGATATTGCCCGTGGCACCATGGCACTGATTCGCGCGGTGCGCGCATTTCCCTGGACCAATGCCGCACCCTGCCCGCGTATTCTGCTGATGGCTCCTATCAAGATCAAGCCACAGATCGCTGATGTGTATATGACCGACTTTGACGAACATTCCGTTGAGGCATCTGAACATTTTGGCGAGTACTATGCGCACGTGGCCGAGCAGTTTGGCTGCGACTTTTTGAATGCCGCCGAGTTTGCCGAGCCGGGCGATATCGACTATCTGCATATGATGCCCGAAAGCCACGAGAGCCTGGGTCACGCCGTGGCAGCCAAGCTCCAAGAGATGCTCGGTGAGTAGTGCGATTCCAAGCCACCACAGAAGTTCCCCTTGCGGTGGCTTGTTTCGTTGCTTTGTCTCGATCTGTAACAGTTGTAAGGCCGAAAACGGGCTAGATGTTACAGATTGAGATTATTTAGGTCGATATCGGTCGTTTGTCTCGATCTGTAACATCTAGGGTCGATTTCGCCGAGTTATTGTTACAGATCGAGATATTTGCAGGAACCGCCACAAAGGTGTCCTTGTGACGGTTTTGACGTTTGCCCAGATAAAACCTGCCAAAATAAACCTGTCCCTTTTTGGCAGGTTGCTGGCTATTTAGTACTGCCACATGTGGTTGACAGGGCCGGAGCCTTTGCCCATGTCAAGGCCGGCGGCGAGGGCGCCCGTTAGGTAGGCCTTGCCGGCGTTGACGGCATCGGCAAGATCCATACCCTGGGCCAGCGCACAGGCGATGGCGGACGAGAGCGTGCAGCCGGTGCCGTGCGTGTTATTGGTGTCGATACGCTTGTGACGGAACCACGTGGTGAGCGGATCGCCCAGATGGTTGCCCTCGTCATCGAGCGGTGCGGGCTCTGCTAGCACATCGTTGGCCTCGTTGACAAAATGCCCTCCCTTAACGAGAGACGCGCAGCCAAAGCGGCGGGTGAGAAGCATGGCTGCATTTTGCTGCGTGCGCTCGGAATCGACCTCGTAATCGAGCAGTGCCATGGCCTCGGGAATATTGGGCGTGATGACGGTCGCCAGCGGGAACAGGCGGCGTGTAAGCGCTTCGGCAGCGTCCTCTGCGATCAGACGAGCGCCCGAGGTGGCGACCATGACGGGGTCGACGACGATATTTTTTGCGTCCCAAGCGCTCAGGCGGTCGGCGATAACCTCGATAATCTCGGCAGAGGAAACCATGCCGATCTTGACGGCGCTGGGTCGGATATCGTCAAAAACGGCATCGATTTGCGCGGCGACAATATCCGGGGAGATGTTCTGTACGGCGGTGACGCCCAGGGTGTTCTGTGCGGTGATAGCGGTGATGGCCGTCTCGGCATACAGGCGGTGCGCCGTGATGGTCTTGATGTCGGCCTGAATGCCGGCACCACCGCTGGAATCTGATCCTGCGATGGACAGGACGGCGGGTACCTTACTGCGATCCATGTTCGCTCCCTTGTTCGGTCGGATTCAAATGGGTCTTTAAGCCAGCATTATAAAGATGCCCGGGCCGACTCTATGTCGAACCCGGGCGGGCGATGCAATCTTTACGCAAATGTAAGCAAATGTTCACACGTCAACAATTGAGGGGCGCCGGCTCGCCGCTAGAAGCGATCGCAGCGAGGAGTCTAGTCCTCCATGCCAAGGTCGATCGTCGTGCCCTCGAATACCTTGTTGACGGTGCGGACGGCGCACATCTTGCCGCACATGGTACAGGTGCCCTCGGTGGCGGCAGGGGACTCCTCGTAGCGCTTCTTGCCGGTGACGGGATCGAGGGCGCACTTCCACATGGCGTCCCAGTCGAGCTTGCGGCGTGCCTGGCCCATCTTGTCGTCCAGATCGCGGGCGTGCGGCACCTTCTTGGCGATATCGGCGGCGTGTGCGGCGATCTTGGTGGCCATGAGGCCATCGAGCACGTCCTGGGCGTTGGGCAGGCACAGGTGCTCAGCGGGTGTCACGTAGCACAGGAAGTCGGCGCCGGAGCTCGCCGAGATGGCGCCACCGATGGCGGCGGTGATGTGGTCGTAGCCCACGCCGATATCGGTCACCAGCGGCCCCAGCACATAGAACGGCGCATTATGGCACAGGCGCTTCTGCAGCTTCATGTTGGCGGCGATCTCGTCGAGCGCCATGTGACCCGGTCCCTCGACCATAACCTGGACGCCGGCGGCCCAAGCGCGCTTGCACAGCTTGCCCAGCTCGATCATCTCGGCGGTCTCGGTGGCATCGTTTGAGTCGTAGAGACAGCCCGGGCGGCAGGAATCGCCGAGCGAGATCGTCACGTCGTACTCGTGGCAGATCTCGAGCACCTCGTCGTAGAACTCGTAGAAGGGGTTTTCGTTGCCGGTGACTTCCATCCAGCCAAACAGCAGCGAGCCGCCGCGGCTGACGATGTTCATGAGGCGGCCGGTCTCCTTAAAGGTCTTGATGACCGACTTGTTGATGCCGCAGTGGATGGTCATGAAGTCCACGCCGTCCTCGGCGTGCGCGCGAACGACCTCGAGCAGGTCGTCCTTGGTGAGCTTGACCAGCGGCTTTTCCATGTAGCCGATGGCGTCGTACATGGGGACGGTGCCCACCATAAGCGGCGTCTCGTCGATGAGCTGCTGGCGGAACTGGCGCGTCTTGCCCGAGTTGGAGAGGTCCATGATGGCGTCGGCGCCAAAGTCCTCGGCAATCTTGACCTTCTTCCATTCCTCGGCGGCATCGGCCTTGTCGCCCGAGATGCCCAAGTTCACGTTGACCTTGGTGGACAGGCCCTCGCCGACACCAAAGGCGCGCATGCCCTTTTTGATATGCACGATGTTGGCGGGAATGGCGATGCGGCCGTCTGCCACGCGCTCGCGGATGTACTCGGGGTCGCGATGCTCGCGCTCGGCGACCTCTTTCATCTGAGGTGTGATCTGCCCAGCGCGGGCGAAGTCGATTTGCGTGACGAGCTTGGGCTCGGTCTGTGTGCTCATTGGCACGGCTCCCTTCGTTGGCATTACCCATATCAGGTTTGCGGGTCAGGGCGGGCGCGCCCAGTCTCAGCCTGCCGTCTTGTCCTGCAAGCTCCCCGTTTATGTGGTGGGCTCAAGTATAGCTCGAATGGGTACGATTGACGCGATGAGCATGCCCGTGGGGAGGCGAACATGGAAGACAAGCATCTATATCGAGAGATGCAATGGGACGTATCGGCCGAGGAGGGCCGTGCGCACCATGGCCTTGTCGCGATTGGTTTTGCGATCCTTGTCGTGATGGTGATTGCCTGTTGTATCTGGACGTTTGGTGGTCGCGGCGGCGCTGCATGGGAGTTCGAGGCTGATGATAGCCTACCGATTATGACGGTGAGGAGTACTGGCGGTAATGCCAATACGCTCGCCATTCCGGGCGATTATTGGTACCCGCGCGATGAGTTTGTGCAGTTGCAGCTGAGTGGTGGGTCCATTCCGGGCGAAGAAATCGAACGCGTGACGTTTGACGCGGCGCTCAAAACGCTGACGGTGAAGCTCAAAGATCAAGGAGATGTGCCCACGACCATGGATATCGCCCTGACGGAATGGCGTCTGGAGCCTCCGACGGGTGTTGCGGTTTCCGAGGTTGAGCACGTCAAGATTATCTATCAGGACGGTTCGACAAGCGGGATTGCAAAGGCCGACGGTCTAGCAGAATAGGTGTCGAGCCTAGCCAGCCAATTCATAAAAGTTGCGGTGGAATAGTTCCTGATTGTGCGATAAAAGGCTCAAATAGGAACTATTCCACCGCAAGTTATATAGAGAAGGCTGAGCGGGTCAGTTTTGGGTGGCGGGTCTAGAGCATCTGTTCGTTGATGAACACGAGGGTGCCTGGGTATGAGATCTCGGGGGCGTGGCGATAGCCGATGTTGAACTCGGTAAGACCGGCGGCGTCCTCGAGCTTGTTTTCTGCCATCCAGCGCACCATGGAGCCGCGCGCCTTTTTGCTGGCGGTCGAGCGCTGGATGGGCTTGCCGTTGCGGACACCTTCGCCAAAGAGACAAGTGACGGTTGTGGCGTCGCCTGCGAGATGGGGTAGAACGGCCTTGGCGTACTCCGCGCTGGCAAGGTTGACGACCGTGGTGTTGGAGCCGGTCGGCGCAATGGCGCATGCAAGTTTGTCGCCCCAAAACGCATAGAGGTCACGGGCGTTGTTGACGGCGAGCTTGGCTCCCATTTCGAGCCGATAGGGCTCAACGCCATGGAAAGGCCGCACACATCCGTACAATCCGGAGAGGATCCAGAGATGGTTTTGCAGCCAGTCGAGCTGTGCAGCATCCATGACCTCGGGCGCCATGCTTTGGTATTGGATGCCGTGGTAGGACATGACGGCGGGGGAGATTCGGCGCGCGATATCGGGATCGGCGAGGTCGGCATCGCTCAGGGCGGGCATAAATTCGTGAAGCGTATCCAGGCACGTTGTAAGCAGCCTGTCGCTCACGTTCCAAAGGGCCTGAAGACCTGCTGCGCCATCCTCGCGTTCGATGCCCAGCAGTGCCTGATGGAGCCGGGCCGTCTGATGTGCAAAAGGCGGTATGCCCAAAACGTCAAAGGCATCTTGAGCTGTCCGCATCTGTTTGGCGGGCGAAATGACGACCTGTAGCACGGAATCCTCCTCCCGCTAAAAAAGTTGCGGTGAAATACAGACCGCTTTCCCCGTTGGAAGGCCTGATGAATCCGTATTTCACCGCAACTGATGAAGGGCTGGTTAGGCTCGCTCGAGGAAGGCCTCGTAGCCGCGATATGCCTCGTAGATGTCGGCCTTGTTGGCGACCTCCCACAGGGCATGCATGG
Organism: uncultured Collinsella sp.; assembly: GCA_905208345.1. Taxonomy (GTDB): domain Bacteria; phylum Actinomycetota; class Coriobacteriia; order Coriobacteriales; family Coriobacteriaceae; genus Collinsella. The sequence continues at coordinate 4,475 of CAJLOU010000067.1, read as the reverse complement.
ACAGGACGGCAACGCCGGAGTCGATGACGTTCATGCCGTACTTGGCCATGATGTAGGCGATGGTGCCGCCGCCGCCCGCGTTGACGCGACCGAGCTCGCAGGTCTGGAAGTCCACGCCGGCCTCGTCCATGATGTCGCGGACGAGGGCCACGTACTCGGCGTCGGCGTCGTTTGAACCGCCCTTGCCGCGGCTGCCCGTGTACTTGTTAAAGCACAGGCCGCGACCCATGAAGGCTGCGTTCTTGGTTTCGAACTTGCCGGCGTAGCCCGGGTCGAAGCCGGCGGACACGTCGGAGGAGAGCATGCGGCTGTGGGCGAGTGCACGGCGCAGGGCCAGCGGGCTATCCTCGCCGGCAAGCGTCATGATCTCGGCGACGGTGTTCTCGAAGAAGCGGCTCGTCATGCCGGTGGCGCCCACGGAACCGATCTCCTCCTTGTCTACGATGAGTGTGATGCTCGTGCGCTCCACGTTGGCGACGTTGATCTGGGCGAGCATGGACGGATAGGCGCAGACGCGATCGTCGTGGCCATAGCCCAGAATCATGGAGCGGTCGAGGCCCATGTCGCGGGCGGGGCCGGCGGGCACGACCTCAATCTCGGCGGAGAGGAAGTCCTCCTCCTCGACGTCGTACTGCTCCTTGAGGATATCCAGGAACATCTGCTTGACGGGCTCCTTGGGAGCGTCCTTGTCGTCCTCGTCAAACTTGACGGGGCGGCCGCCCACGATCACGTCGAGGATCTCGGCATCGACGGCATCCTTGGCGGGCTTGGCCATCTGCTCGCTCGAGAGGTGGATCAGCAGGTCGGAGATGGTAAAGACCGGGTCGTCCGCCTTGTCGCCGATGTTGATGTCGACGGTGGTGCCGTCCTTTTTGCAGATGACGCCTACGAGTGCGAGCGGGGAAGCGACCCAGTGGTAGCTCTTGACGCCGCCATAGTAGTGCGTGTCGAGATAGGCCATGTCGCCGGCCTCGAAAGCGGGGTTCTGCTTAAGGTCCAGGCGCGGCGAGTCCACGTGGGCGCCCAGGATGTTAAAGCCCCGCTCGAGCGGGGCGGTGCCCAGGTTGACGAGCATAAGGTCCTTGCCGTGGTTGGCGGCGTACACCTTGTCGCCTGCCTTGAGCGCGCGGCCCTCGGCGATCACGGTCTCCAGATTGACGTAGCCCGCCTCCTCGGCCATCTTGATACCGGTCTTGACGCACAGGCGCTCGGTCTTGTTCTCGCTCAAAAACTGCTTATAGCCGCGGCAAAGCTCCTCGAGCTCCTCGACTTGCTGTGGCGTGTACTTTTTCCATGCGCAGGGACGCTCCATGACGCAGGCTCCTTTCGGATCGATCGTGCTGGTTGATGTACCGTGAGCCATCGTATCACGCGCGGGCTCACGGCGGCAGGGAAGCCTGATGTGCGGTGGCCGCGGGGCGGGGAGCGTGTAAACTGGTGTGAGCAAACCGTGCCCAGCCCAAAGCGAGGTATTCAATATGTCTGACAAGCGCCGTACCTTTGCCGTCATCGACGGCAACTCGCTCATGCACCGCGCCTTCCACGCCGTGCCGCCGACCATGAACGCGCCGGACGGTCGCCCCACCAACGCGATTTTTGGCTTTCTGAACATGTTTCTTAAGATGATCGACGCCTTTAACCCCGACGGCGTTGTTGTGGCGTTTGATAAGGGCAAGCCGCGCGTGCGCATGGAGATGCTGCCGCAGTATAAGGCGCAGCGCCCGCCCATGGACCCCGATCTGCATGCGCAGTTTCCTATGATCAAGGAGCTGCTCGTCGCACTCAACGTGCCGATTCTGCAGTCCGAGGGCTGGGAAGGCGACGATATCCTGGGTACTATGGCGCGCCTGGGCGAGCAGGCCGGCTGTGACATGCTGCTGGTGACCGGTGATCGCGATATGTATCAGCTCGTGACCGAGCACGTCAACGTGGTCTCGACCCGCAAGGGCCTGTCCGACGTGGCGATCATGACGCCCGAGAGCGTGGACGATCTGTATCACGGCATCACGCCGGCGCTCGTGCCCGACTTTTATGGTCTGAAGGGCGACACGTCCGATAACATCCCCGGCGTGCCGGGCATCGGCCCCAAAAAGGCGAGCGCGCTCATTGCGCAGTACGGTAGCCTGGACGAGGTTATCGCACACGCCGACGAGGTCAAGGGCAAGATGGGCGAGAACCTGCGTGCACACATCGATGACGCACTACTGAGCCGCAAGGTTGCGACAATTCGCACCGATGCGCCCGTCGAGCTCGACTTTGAGGCGACGTCCTTCCCGGCGTTTTCTGCCGATGAGGTTTCCGCGGCGCTGGGTACGCTTGGTATCACCGCCATGCAGAACCGTTTCTTGGCGCTGATCGGCGGCGAGGGCGGGGCTGCTGCCTCCAGTGTGTTTGAGATACCTGCTATGGTTCGCGCAGCCGCCGGCGATGCCGACGCGCTTGGTGCCGTTGCGGCTGAGGTCTCCCGCGCGATTGATGCCGGCGAGTGGGTCGCCGCCGTGGTGGACGACGACAAGGAAGAGGGCGCGCTCTTTGGACTGACGCGCACGCTGTGGTTGGCGACGTCCAAGGGCCTGTTCGCGCTCGAGGAGGGCGACAGCTGTGCGGCGGCTGAGGTTGAGGGCTTCAACTTCGTTCACGGCGTGATTGCCGGCGTGCTCGCGCGTCTGTTTATGGAGGGTCGCGTGGCGAGCCCGGATATGAAGGCGCTGTTGCACGAGCTTTCGCCCGTCGATTCTTCTGAGCCCGAGCTCATGGATCCGCTCGCTACCGATTCCACGCGTATCTTCGATACCGTGGTCGCTGCCTATCTGCTGGATTCCGATCGCTCCGAGTTCGATGAGGCATATCTTGCCGATACGTATCTGCAGATGGCGCTGCCTGCGGCGCGCGGCGCAGAGGGTGCCGGTGAGGACGCTCCGGCGCCTGCCGCCCGTACTGCGGCTCTGACGCTGGCGCTCGTGGCACCGTTGCGCGAGTGCATGGCCCGTGAGAATGCCGCCAACGTGTTCGATGGCATCGAGATGCCGCTCGTTCCGGTACTTGCCAAGATGGAGCGCGCGGGCATGCTCGTGGACCCCGACCGTCTGCACAGTCTGTCCGAGGGTCTGGCGACCCAGATTACCGAGGTTGAGCGCAGTATTCGCGACCTGGCGGGTGACGAGACCTTTAATATTGGCAGTCCCATGCAGCTGTCGCACGTGCTCTTTGATGTGATGGGGCTTCCGACCAAGGGCCTCAAGAAGACTAAGCGCGGCTATTATTCGACCAACGCCAAGGTGCTGAGCGACCTTGCGCGTGACCACGAAATCGTGCGTCTGATCTTGGACTGGCGTGAGAAGTCTAAGATCAAGTCCACCTATCTGGACACGCTGGGCCCGCTACGCCGTGGTGACGGTCGCGTACACACTACGTACAACCAGACCATCACGGCAACGGGGCGTCTGTCCTCGAGCGACCCGAACCTGCAGAACATCCCGACGCGCTCGGAGCTGGGTCGTACCGTCAAGACGGCGTTTTCGGCAGGCGAGGGAAGCGTCTTTTTGGCGGTGGACTACTCGCAGATCGAGCTGCGTCTGCTGGCGCATCTCTCAGGTGACGAGCACTTGGTGCGCGCCTTTAACGAGGGCGAGGACTTCCATGCCGAGACGGCGGCGCGCGTGTTCGGTGTGCCGGTGTCCGAGGTAACGCCCGACCTGCGCAGTCGCGCCAAGGCCGTGAACTTTGGCATCGTGTATGGCCAGCAGGCCTACGGCCTGTCGCAGTCGCTGCATATCTCGATGGCCGAGGCACGCGACATGATCGACCGCTACTACGAGGCCTACCCGGGCGTGCGCACGTTCCTCGACAACGTGGTGGCACGCGCCAAGCAGACGGGCTACGCCGAGACCATGTACGGCCGCCGTCGTCATATTCCGGAGCTCAAGGCCAAAAATCCGCAGCTCCGTGGCTTTGGCGAGCGCACGGCCATGAACCACCCCATGCAGGGCACCGCGGCCGACATCATCAAGATCGCCATGGCCCGCGTAAGCCGCCGCCTGGAAGAAGAGGGCTTTGCCGCCCACATGATTCTGCAGGTACACGATGAACTGGACTTTGAGTGCCCCGTCGACGAAGTCGAGCGCCTAACCACCATGGTCCGCGACGTCATGGAGCACGTAGTAGACCTCCGCGTCCCCCTAATCGCTGAAGCCAGCACCGGCATAACCTGGGCCGATGCCAAATAAAGACGTACCAACAACACCAAAGTAGCCAAAAGCAGAAGGGGGCTCCTTGCCAACAAGGAGCCCCCTTCATTCCAAAAAATTCAGCCAAGTATCTAGACGCCAAGACGCCATCTAGGCGGCAGGTAAGTAAACCTAGGGCCTGGCCGGGCGGCACGGGATAACTTTTCGTAGATTCCGCACGCAAAGAAAGCCACTTAATGTGGCTTTCGTCTTGCGCAGGACCTGACCGAGCGAAAAGTTATCCCGTGC
>CAJLOU010000066.1 GCA_905208345.1 uncultured Collinsella sp. | reverse complement strand
GAGCCAGGACTGTCCGAGCAGGCGACCTTATATGCCTGCCGCCGGGCAGCGGGGCTCCTCGCCCGTATCCCTAGCTAGTTCTTCAGCGAGTTCAGCGGCGCCGGGAATCGACCACCGCGGTGGGCAAGCACGGTGCCGGCGTTGGGGTTCACCGGCATAATGGGTGCACGGCCGAACAGGCCGCCGTACTCGACGCAGTCGCCCACGCCCTTGCCGATGGCAGGGATCACGCGCACGGCCGTGGTCTTGTTGTTGATGACGCCGATGGCCATCTCGTCGGCGATGATGCCGGCGATGGTCTCGACCGGGGTGTCGCCGGGGATGGCGATCATGTCCAGGCCAACGGAGCACACGCAGGTCATGGCCTCGAGCTTCTCGAGCGAAAGCGCGCCGGCTTCGACGGCGGCGATCATGCCGGCGTCCTCGGACACGGGGATAAAGGCGCCCGAGAGACCGCCCACGCTGGAGCTGGCCATGACGCCGCCCTTCTTGACGGCATCGTTGAGCATGGCGAGCGCGCAGGTCGTGCCCGGGCCACCGCAGGTGCCAACACCGATGATCTCGAGGATGCGGGCAACGGAGTCGCCGATGGCAGGCGTGGGAGCCAGCGACAGGTCGACAATGCCCTTCTCGACACCCAGACGATGGGCGGCCTCGCGGCTCATGAGCTCGCCGGCGCGGGTGATCTTAAAGGCGGTCTGCTTGATCTTTTCGGCGACTTCCATCATCGATGCGGAATCGGGCAGCGTCTCCAGAGCCGCGGCCATAACGCCGGGGCCCGAGACGCCAACGTTGATGACGGCGTCGGCCTCGCCACCGCCGTGGACAGCGCCCGCCATAAACGGGGAGTCCTCGACCATATTGGCGAAGCAGACGAACTTGGAGGCGCCAACGGAATCCTGGTCGGCCGTGAGTTTAGCGGCATCGATGATGGTCTGGGCGGCCATGAGCACGGCGTCCATGTTGATACCGGCGCGCAGGCTGGCGACGTTGACGCTGGAGCAGACGCGGCTCGTGGTGGCGAGCGCCTGGGGGATGGACTGGATGACGCGGCGGTCGGCGTCGCCGATGCCCTTCTGGACGAGCGCGGAGAAGCCGCCCAGGTAGTCGATGCCGAGCGTCTCAGCCGCGCGGTCGAGGGCATGCGCGATGGGGGTGAGGTCCTCATCCTTGCAGCACGCGGCGATCTGCGCCACCGGGGTGACGGAAACGCGCTTGTTGACGATGGGGATACCGTACTCGCGCTCGAGGTTCTCGGCGGTCTCGACCAGATGCTCAGCCGTGTGCGTCACGTGGTCGTAGATCTTCGTGCACATGCGGTCGAGGTTCTCGTCACCGCAACCCATGAGCGAAACACCCATGGTGATGGTCCTGATGTCGAGGTTCTGCTCCTCAACCATGCCGCGGGTTTCCGCGATTTCTGCGGGCGTGATCGCCATCCTTGCGCTCCTATCTGCCAAAACGAGCATAGTCTTTTCTATTCTAACGTGCCGCACATGCCAAGTGGCGCATGCGGCACGTTTTGGTGCTCGGTTGTTTCCGTTGTGTTACTGCCCAAAGACCTCTTCGGCGATGCGCGCGCTTTCGGCGGCATCCTTGGCGTAGTAGTCCGCGCCGATCTGCTTGGCGTATTCGGGAGTGAGCACGGCGCCACCTACGATGATCTTGACGCCCGGCACCTCGGTATGAAGCAGCTTGATGGTCTCCTCCATGGCGACGACTGTGGTAGTCATAAGCGCCGAGAGGCCGACGAGCTTGATGTCGCGCTCCTGTACGGTCCTGAGCACCTCCTTCGGGTCGACGTCGCGACCCAGATCAAAGACGGTGTAGCCGTAGTTGTCGAGCAGCATTTTGACGATGTTCTTACCGATGTCGTGGATGTCGCCCTTGACGGTGGCCACGCAGATCTTGCCCTTGTCGGCGATCTCGCCGGCGGGCATCAGGCGCTTGATGGTGTCAAAGCCCACGCGTGCGGCCTCGGCCGAGGCCATGAGTTGCGGCAGGAAGAACTTGCCCTGGTCAAAGAGGACGCCGACCTCGTCGAGGGCGGGGATAAAGTGATTGTTGATGAGGTCCATGGCGTCGTGGTCTGCCAGCAGACGCTCGGTCTCAGCAGCGATCTCGCCTTTGCGGCCCGAGACGACCATGCGACGAATCGGGTCGTCGTTGCCGTCGGTGCCGGCGGTGCCCGCGGCAGGCGCGGCATCACTCGATGCGGCCTGAGCTGCTGCCGGGTTTGCGGCGATCTTATACGGATCGGTCCAGCCGGCGTAGCGCTCGATGTATCCGGTCGAGCCCTCGTCCTCAACGCTCAGGACGCGATAGCTGTAGACGGTATCCATAAAGCGCTTGGAGCCTGGGTTCATGATGGGGGCATCGAGACCTGCGCCAAAAGCGGCAGCCAAAAAGACCGAGCCCAGTAGCGGGCGGGCAGGCAGGCCAAAGCTGATGTTCGACACGCCGAGCGCGCATTTGACGCCCAGACGCTCCTTGCACAGGGACATGGCGCGCAGGATCTGCTCGGCCTGGCGCTGGTTGGTCGAGGCGGTCATGACCAGGCAGTCGATGAGGATGCGGTCCGGTCCGATGCCGTAGCGGGCAGCCTCGGCCACGATGCGCTCGGCGATGGCAAAGCGGGCCTCGGCGGTATCGGGGATGCCGCCTTCGTCGAGCGTAAGGCCGACGACGTTGGTTCCATAGTGGGCGACCAGCGGGAAGATCTCATCCATGATCTGCTGCTTGCCGTTGACGGAGTTGATGATGGGCTTGCCGGCATAGCGGCGTACGGCGGCCTCGACAGCGGCGGGATCGGTGGAGTCGATCTGCAGCGGCAGCAGCGTGGAGCCTTGGAGCTGCTCGGTGGCCTGTTGGATAATCTTGACCTCGTCGATTTCGGGCAGACCCACGTTGACGTCCAGGATATCGGCACCCTGCTCCTGCTGGCTGATGCCCTGGCTCACCACGTAGTCCAGATCGCCGTCGCGCAGGGCCTGCTGCAGGCGCTTTTTGCCGGTGGGGTTGATGCGCTCGCCGATGACGGCGATCTTGTGGCCGTCGCAGGGAAGATCCACGACCGTTTGGGCGCTCGTGACCGACATGCTGGGCTTGCGGTGACGCGGGCTGGGCGTGTGGTTGTCGATGAGGGTGCGAAGTGCCGCCATGTGCGTGGGCGTGGTTCCGCAGCATCCGCCGACGACGCTCACGCCGTCCTCGATCATGCCGGCGACGGCCTCGGCGTACTCGGGCGCCTGGATATCAAAGACGGTATTGCCGTCATCGTCCACGTGGGGCAGTCCCGCATTGGCCTGCACCATAACGGGCTTGTCGGTAACGGTGAGCATACGCGCAGCGAGTCCTCGGAGCTCGGCCGGGCCCTGGCTGCAGTTGATGCCAAGGACGTCGGCGCCGATGGCGTCGAGGGTGATGGCGGCGACCTCAGGGCTCGTGCCCAAGAAAGTGCGGCCGTCTTCCTCAAAGGTCATGGTGGCAAAGACGGGCAGGTCGGAGTTCTCGCGGCAGGCGAGGACTGCCGCCTTGATCTCGGCCAGGTCGGTCATAGTCTCGATAATAAAGAGGTCCACACCCGCAGCGACGCCGGCGCGCACCTCCTCGGCAAAGAGGTCGTAGGCCTCGTCAAAGCTGAGGGTGCCCAGGGGGCGCAGCAGGGCGCCGATGGGGCCGATGTCGCCGGCGACGTAGCGGGCGCCGGCCTCACGGGCGCAGGCGACAGCGGCGGCAAAGACGTCTGTCACGGTGGCGGCTCCGTCGAGCTTGTGGGCGTTGGCGCCAAAGGTGTTGGCGGTGATCACGTCGCAGCCGGCCTCGACGTATTGGCGCTGAATGTCGGTAATGACCTGGGGCTCCTCAAAGTTGAGCAGCTCGGGCAGGGCGCCGGCCTTCATGCCGGCCGCCTGCAGCATGGTGCCCATGCCGCCGTCGAACAGCAAGTGTCCCGTGCCCTCGATAGCGGCGCGCAGGCGATTGTCCTTAATGCAAAGGTCGTCGATCGTGCGCGTCTTGTATGCAGCGCCATTACGACGGGCAGCATCAACGGGCGCCGCCAGCGCGGCGCCGTCCAGATCATGAGTGATAAGCGGAGTAAACATCGATGGCTCCTAATGGCTGGAATAGCAGGTGGTGTGGGCGGCGCGGAAGCGGCAGTGCTCGCGCATGCGGCAGATATTGCAGGTGGGGCGGCTCTGGGCGTCGTGGACCTCGCCGTCGAACAGACCGATCACTGCGGTCACGCTCTTAGTGGGCATGAGCAGGCTGGTGGGAGTGACGGTAAGTCCAATGAGGCGCGTGGCGTTGAGTGCATCCACGATCGAGCGCTGGGCCGAGAGCGGGCAGTCGCCATAGCCGGGGCTGAAGCGCCAGTTGCCGGCGAGCCCGTGCGCAGCGGCTGCAGCCTTGACCTGCTGGTCCATCTGCTCGACGGCGGCCTCCACATAGGCAGAGCATGCGGCGTCGAGCACGGCGCCTTCCAGGGGTTGCTGGGCTCCCGTGGTGCGCAGGCGACGCTCGGCGTCCATGCCGAGGGTGCATGCCATGAGTGCGGCAAAGCGGGCGTCTTTGAGGTGGCGATAGATATCGCGACCGCGCAGCTCAACGTTGGTGCCGACCAAGCGAATGCAAGGGTCGCCCTGTTCATCGGCTCCCGTGGCATCGATGGCAAACACGCGTCGCACGCCGCGGGGCTCGATATCCAGCTCTAGGCGCTCGACTACAAGCTCAATACGCTGCGCTAGCTCGGGCTCAATCTGCTGGCCGCCGTAGCCCAGATACCGCAGCATCTCGGCACGGTCGACACGAGGGCGGTGGGCAGCGTCGATACGGTAAAGCGCCGGCGACGCAAGGTCGGCCGGCACTTCAACAACGGTTGTATCGACGTGCGGTTTTCCCATTACCCCAGGCGCTCCATAATGGTCGCGGCGATTGCAGGACGGTTCATAGTGTACAGGTGCAGACCGTCGGCACCGTGCTCCTTAAGGTCGCAAAGCTGACGAGCAGCATAATCTACACCGGCTGCCTGCAGGCTCTCGGGGTCGTTCTCGTACTTGGCGAGAATCTTGATGACGGGGGAGGGTAGCGACGCGCCGCACATAAAGACCATGCGGCTGATCTGCGACTTGCCCATAAACGGCATGATGCCCGCAGTAATGGGCACGGTGATGCCGGCCTTGTCGGCAAGCTCGCGGAAGCGATAGAAGCACTCGTTATCAAAGAAGAGCTGTGTCACAAAGAAGCTCGCGCCGGCGTCTTGCTTTTGCTTGAGGTGCTCGATCGAGAGGTTGAGATCCTCGCAGGCAATGTGGCCCTCGGGGTAGGCCGCGGCTCCCACGCAAAAGCCGGCGTCGACGAGCTCGGGGATGAGGTCACGGGCGTAGGCGTAGTCAGAGGCGGGCTTGTCGTCCTCAGTCGCGCCAGCGGGAAGATCACCACGCAGGGCCAGGATGTTTTCAACGCCGGCGGTGCGATACTCGTCGATCTTGGCGCCGATATCGGCGTGCGAGCGGCCCACGCAGGTAAGGTGTGCCACCGAGGGTGTATCGAATTCGCTCGTAATCATATGCGCGATGGGGGCGGTGGTGGCACCGTTGCCCGAGCCGCCGGCCGAGCAGGTGACCGAGACAAAGCTCGGCGAAAGCTTGCACAGATTGCCTGCCACCTCGCGAGCCGTGTCGAGGGTAAGCTCGCCCTTGGGCGGGAACATCTCAAACGAAACGGGTGCGGTGCCCTGGGATGCTGCCTGCTTAAAAACCTCGTCGACGCGCATATCGTGCTCCTTTAGATACGCAATAGTGTGATGTGTTGTAAGGATTCTACAGCACCACTGTGTCACGGTGGAGTTTCACTCGCTATTTGGGGATACCAATCGAAAATGCTTTGCTATCGGCATTTCCTATAACAGAGCGGTCAATCTAGGATGGGGCTATATTGAATGGTATTTGATGCGAAATACCAGTTAATAGAGCCCCATCCCAAATTGACTACCCTTAAACTACGGGGAGAGGTCTGCAATTTATACAGTTGATTGGCCATTAAGGATGGCAGCGCCGCTGTGATGCGGTAACCTCATTGATTGGTTTCGCGACAGCAACATAACGGTAATGTCGCGGAAACACGGCGAGTCTAAGCTATGACTCGTTCGTTAGTAATCAACACCGCTTCTCACGCGGTGCCGATACGAAGGGAGTTCCGTATGGCCGATCTTACTGACCGCTTCGGGACCATGGTGTTCTCTGAGGAAGTCATGAAGGACTACCTCCCCAAGGACATTTGGAAGCGCCTTGCTGCAACCCTCGAGGACGGTGAGCCGCTCGACCTGGATGTGGCCAACGCCGTTGCCCACGCCATGAAGGTCTGGGCCATCTCCAAGGGCGCGACGCACTACGCGCACTGGTTCCAGCCGCTTTCGGGCATTACTTCCGAGAAGCACGACAGCTTCCTCGAGCCCAACCACGACGGCACCGCCATTACCAAGTTTACGGGCAAGAACCTCATCCAGGGCGAGCCGGACGCCTCCAGCTTCCCCAACGGCGGCTTGCGTGCCACCTTCGAGGCCCGTGGCTACACCGCTTGGGATCCCACCAGCCCCGCTTTTATCAAGGACGATGTCCTGTGCATCCCCACGGCTTTCTGCTCCTACACAGGCGAGGCCCTGGACAAGAAGACCCCGCTGCTGCGCTCTATGACCGCGCTCTCGCGTGAGTCTAAGCGCGTTTTGGCGCTGTTTGGCAAGACCCCCAAGAAGGTCGTTCCTTCCGTGGGCGATGAGCAGGAGTACTTCCTGATCAAGAAGGACGCTTACCGCAAGCGCAGGGACCTGGTCATCACCGGCCGCACCCTCTTTGGCGCTGCCCCCTGCAAGGGCCAGGAGCTCGAGGAGCACTACTTTGGCGCTATCCGCCCTACCGTCTCGGCCTATATGAAGGACCTGGACGATGAACTGTGGGCGCTTGGCATTCCCGCCAAGACCAAGCACAACGAGGTTGCTCCCTGCCAGCATGAGCTCGCCCCTGTCTATGGCGAGGTCAACGAGGCTATCGACCAGAACCTGGTCATGATGGAGAAGATGAAGCTCATCGCCTCCCGCCACGACTTGGTCTGCCTGCTGCACGAGAAGCCCTTCGAGGGCATCAACGGTTCGGGCAAGCACAACAACTGGTCGCTTGGCACCGAGTCCGAGAATCTGCTCGATCCGGGCGACACTCCGCTCGACAACCTGCAGTTCATCGTCTTCCTCACCGCGGTGATCGAGGCCGTCGATAACTATCAGGAGCTCCTGCGTGCCTCCGTTGCCTCGGCCGGCAACGACCATCGTCTGGGCGCCAACGAGGCTCCTCCGGCGATTATGTCCATCTTCCTGGGCGACCAGCTTACCGAGGTCGTCGAGAAGATCATTGATGGCAAGGCTTCCGTCCATGCCACGCGCGGCGTGCTCGACCTGGGCGCCGATACCCTGCCCAAGCTGATGCAGGACAACACCGACCGCAACCGCACCTCCCCGTTCGCCTTCACCGGCAACAAGTTCGAGTTCCGTGCCTGCGGCTCCGAGCAGAACGTCTCCGACTCCAACCTGGTGCTCGATGCCGCCGTGGCCAAGTCGCTCAAGTCCTTCGCCGACGCACTCGAGGGTACGCCCGAGGATAAGTTCCAGGACGCCGCGCTCGAGTACTGCAAGAAGGTGCTGACCGATCACCAGCGCATCCTGTTCTCCGGCGACGGTTACTCCGACGAGTGGCCCATCGAGGCCGAGAAGCGCGGCCTTGCCAACAACAAGACCACGGCCGACGCTCTGCCCGCCTTTGTTTCCGATAAGGCTATCGCGCTCTTTGAGGAGACGGGCGTCCTGACCAAGGCCGAGGCCCAGTGCCGCTACGACTGCAAGCTCGAGAAGTACAACAAGCTCATGAACATCGAGGCCACCACGATGGTTCGCGAGGCGCGTCGTACCTATCGCCCGGTCATTACCGCCTATGCCACCAAGGTCGCTAAGGGCCTTGAGACTATTCGTGCCGCCGGTGCTGAGGCCGCCATGCAGTGCGAGCAGAACACGCTCAACAAGCTCTGCAACGGCATCACCGCCATCAACGACTCCATCAAGGCGCTCGACGCCGTGCATCAGAAGGCCGAGGCCCTCGATGGCCAGGAGCAGGCCAATGTGTACGCACACGAGGTCGTTCCCGCTATGGATACGCTGCGCGCCGCCGTGGATGCCATGGAGGAGATCGTGGCCGCCGACTACTGGCCGGTCCCGACTTACGACGACATCCTGTTCTACGTGTAGAGCGTAACTGACATATCGTCACGGTATTGAGCCGGGGTCCGCATCATGCGGGCCCCGGTTTTTGTTTGCGAAGGACGCTTTGAAGCCCGTTTTGCCGCCGATATGCCTAGGTATAAAGGGTTGTGGGCAAAAAACGTCAAATATGAGTACTGTCACAAGTCCTGCAGCATTATTTATTTGAAAATATGAAGTGTTACGCAACACATGTCCAAGTACTTAGCCGATAAACGTCTGCAATTCTTCCGCCGTAGGACGCCTGACGTCTAAATTGTCTTCTGAAGGCATGAAATTGCTGTTACTAAAATGGTAACAGTACTCATATTTGCTATTTTTTGCCCACAGGCCTTGCGATGATGCCGGGATTCGCACCCTGTCGGGTTCGAATCCCGGCATATCGGTAGCAAAAAGCCCGTCACCGCGAGGATAACGGGCTTCTCAGTTTAAATGGTGCCCCCAGCGGGATGTCGCGTGCGGCTGGCGCCGCCCGCCTTCGCTGCGTCGCTCCGCTCCTTGCGTGCTGCGCTGGAAAACGCTTCGCGTTTCCTCAGCTCCGCACCCTGTCGGGTTCGAATCCCGGCGTTGGGGTAGAAAAAAGCCCGTCACCGCGGGGGTAACGGGCTTCTCGTTTCAAATGGTGCCCCCAGCGGGATTCGAACCCGCGATATCCACCTTGAAAGGGTGGCGTCCTTGGCCGCTAGACGATGGGGACAGCGGGAAAGAGTATAGCAGACTTTTTTGCCGGCGCGTATATCGTTGGCAAACTGGAAAACCACCACAAAGGTGCCTGTCCCCTTTGTGGTGGCGGGGCGTTAGGGGAGGAGCTTCATGGCGGCGTCGTGGGCGGCGTGCTCGTAGGTGTCGTCGAGGGGTTTGAGCGGCAGCAGGGCGGCGGCCTGTGCGTCGCCACGGCGCTCGAGGGCGTGGGCGATGAGCCAGTCGGCGAACTCGGGGTTCTTGGGCAGTGCCGGTCCGTGTAGGTACGTGCCGATGACGCCCTTGTAGATGAGGCCCTCAAAGCCATCGTCGCCGTTGTTGCCGGTGCCCGTGACAACGGACGTTCCGAGCGGCGTGGCCTCTGCATCGAGCAGGGTGCGGCCGCCGTGGTTCTCAAATCCCACAAAGGGCTCGGGTGCCAGGTCGGTCTTGACGGCGACGTTGCCGATCAGGCGGTCGGAGCCGCGCACGGTCTCGGCGGCAATGACGCCCAGGCCCTCGATGCGATTCTCGCCCATATAGTACGAACGGCCGAGCAGCTGATAGCTGCCGCAGATAGCAAGCAGCGATCCGCCATCCTCAACATAGGCCGCGACCTTGTCTTTTTGAGCGAACAGCTCGTGTGCCACGGCCAGCTGGTCGCGGTCGGAGCCACCGCCCATCATGACGATGTCGGCGTCGGTGAGATCGAGCGTCTCGCCCATGCGGACCTCGTCCACGCGCGCGGGAATGCCGCGCCAGGCGCAGCGGCGCTCGAGGGCGATGACGTTGCCGCCGTCGCCATAGAGGTTGAGGGCATCGGGATACAGGTAGACGATGCGCAGCGGGCGCGAAAGCTCGACCGGCGCAATATCGGTGGGGACAGCGCTGCCATTGGCGCGTGTTACGGCGTGGGAGGTGACCGAGCTCGCATCGGCGCCCTTAAGCTCGTCGAGCTCCTTGACCAGTGGTGGGAAGGCCGTGTAGTTGGCGACGGCGTAGAAAGTATCGCCAGCCTCCTCGTCTGCCACGGCGCCGATCGCCTGCTCGATATTCGAGATGATGGCGGCGTCGATGCCGGCGTACTTCAGGCGTACCTGCATATCGTGCGCGCGCGTACCTCCGACAAAGGCGACAAGCCCTGGGGTATCGGCGATGCGCTCGAAGTCGACGTCGTAGATCCACGAGACATCGTGACCGTCGGCGTCGTTGTCGTTCAGGAAGAAGGCACAGAGCCTGCCGCCTGCCGTTTTAATGGACTGGATCTGGCGATCGAAGCCCACGGGATTTTTGGCCAGGTTTGCCTCGACGGTACGGCCGGCGATCTCCCAGCGGCCCATGCGTCCGCCGGCGGGGACATAGGCATCGAGCGTGGGCTGCAGATGCGCCGCGTCTACGCCCAGCTCGCGCGCCGCAAAGAAGGCGGCGGCAACGTTGTAGACCATGTACAGGCCGTTGTAGCGCGTGGCGATGTGCGTTGTGGGTGCGTCGGTATCGGGTCCAAAGTTCAGGTCAAAGCCGTAGCCGTTGCAGGTGAGCTCAACGTCCGTCACGCGACGGAGCAGCGCGGGACGACTCCAGCCGCACGAAGGACAATGATAGGCTCCGAGCTGGCCGTACTGCACATAGTCGTACTCCAGCGGCGCGTTGCACTGCGAGCAAAAACGCGAGTCACTAATGCGATCGGACTCGGTGCCCGTGGCGCCGTCGATGCCAAAGGCGATGCTCATGTTGGGGACGCGCGCGGCGATCGAGGCGCACAGCGGATCGTCGGCGTTATAGATGAGCGTCGTTGCCGGCGAAAGCTCCAGTGCGTGGGCGATGACGTCCTGGGTGTGGTCGATCTCGCCGTAGCGGTCCAGCTGGTCGCGGAACAGGTTGAGCAGCACAAAGTAGGTCGGCTTGAGCTTGGGCAGAACGCGTACGGTGTAGAGCTCGTCACACTCAAAAACGCCCACGCGCTTGCCGCTGCTGGTGTGCTTAAGGCCGCCGCGGGCCT
>CAJLOU010000065.1 GCA_905208345.1 uncultured Collinsella sp. | reverse complement strand
GTCTTGTCGATGAGCTTAAGCAGCTTATCCGAGCCCTTGCGGCAGCCGACGTTTGCCGTGACCTCCTGCTTAAAGCCCTCGCCCTCGGCAAATTGAATCGGCACGATACCCGGGTTTTGGGCCATATAGCCCTTCTCGTTCTCGGTGTTGTAGGTCACGGCGTCGCACGTGCCCTGCAGCAGATTCGAGAACACCGTGGGGACGGAGTCAACCGGGTTCTTGTGCACAACGCCCGGGATCTCGTCGATGACGGTATCGAGCATGGTGTCCTTTTGGCCGAGTACCGTGGCACCGCTAAAGTCGCTGAGCTTGGTCGCGTTTTGGTAGGGCGAGCCCTCTTTTACGAACAGGCCAAAGTAGCCAATGAAGTACGGGTCGGAGAAGCCGACGGACTCTTCGCGCTCGGGCGTGGCGCTCATACCGGCGATGATGAGGTCGATCTGGCCGTTGTTGAGCGAATCGATGAGGCCCGAGAAGCTCTGCTTGACGGCAACGGGCTCGCCACCGAGGGCCTTGCAGACGATCTTGGCGATCTGCACGTCGTAGCCATCGGCATAGGCGCCCTGCACGTTGTCGATGGGGATGGTGTACTCACTGGCTTCGGAAACCTGCCAGTTGTACGGGGCGTAGGCCGCCTCCATACCAATGCGGATCTTGTCCTTGCCGATCACGGAATCGGACAGGTCGTCGCGACCGCCGCCCGTCGTGGGCTGAACCACCTTGAGCGTGGACGGGCGCTGACAGCCGGCGAGCGCGCCGGCGACGACGGAAGCGCTCGCAGCGAGAGCGCTACCCAAAAAGATGCGACGGCTGCATACCGGCTGTGGATGCGCGTCGCGTTGATGGGGAGAATGCATAATCTGCCTTCCCTGTTGAATCGTATGCTGACGACTTAACAGGATATACGCCAGCAACTAGCAGCGCAGCACAAGCTCGAAAAATTAATAGACACGCGGTAGTCATTGGGGACGCCGATGTTTTGGCAATGCCGGCGAGCGACGTCCAGAGCGAACAAGTGGCATGAAAAAGGCAAGGCATGACCAGAAGGTCTATGCCTTGCCTTTTGAATGACAAATTATCGCTCTGGACGGCGCGCAGCATCGACCGAGCGGCGGAACCTCTAGAGCAAGGTAACGCTAAAGCTGCGCTTGTCCGTCTCGCCGGGAGCCAAGGTGATGGTGTTGACCTTGTGCTCAAAGACGTCGTCCTCGGTGTCCGTGGTGGTATGACCGGTCCAGGGCTCGAGCGCCACAAACGGGGCGTCGTTGGCGGCAGACCACACGCCGATGTACTTAAAGCCCTCAAAGTCGATCTTGACGCCGTGGCCCGACTTGCGGCCGCGCAGCGTGAGCGTGGAGCCCGGGGTATCGGTGAACATGATGGCGTCGTTATCGAAGCTGCGGTGCGTGATGGGCAGCACGTCCGAGTTATCGGGAGCCTTGTAGCTACCCTCGAACGTCATGAGGCCATCGGGCGTGATGATGGGGGCCTCGTTGGTCCAAGCCTCGGTAAATGCCAGCTCGTAATCCTCGAACGCCTCGTCCTCGGCACCGGGAGCAGGTACGTTAAATGCGGGGTGGCCGCCCACCGAGAACGGCAGGTCCACGTCGCCGGTGTTGGTGACGGCAAAGGTCTGCGTGAGGGTGGCGTCGCCGGTCAAGGCATAGGTCATGTTGAGCTTAAAGTGGAACGGGAACGCCTTGAGCGACTCGGGCGTATCGGTAATCTCGTACGTTACCGAGGAGCCGTCCTCCGAAACCTCGACCAGCTTGTGCTCGACAATGCGCGCGAGTCCGTGGCGCGGCATCTCGCAGGTACCGGCCGCAGACGTTGCCGTGTTGTTGCGCAGCGAGCCCACAATGGGGAACAGGATGGGCGCATGCTTGCCCCAAAAGGCGGGGTCGCCCTGCCACAGATACTCGTTGCCGTTGAGGGCAAGGCTCGTGAGCTGAGCGCCCATGGAATCGATGGCCGCGGTGAGGCTGCCGCGCTTGATGGTAGTGACGGTAGACATGCTGCTTCCTCCAAAAGTAAACAATAGTGTCGAGGGCTATTGTCCCACTCTTGGCGGCGGGGTTGAGCGACAGGCGCAGTTATTGAGCAATAGCGTAAAGGTCAAACCCGCCCTGCGGAGTGCTATCGACCGTATCGGGCGCCTGCGAGTTAAAGCTCACGGGAACCATGCGCTTTGAGGCGCGGAAGCGCGTGCCGTCGGTGGCGACGGGCGGTTCGTCGACGGTGAGCTCGTAGTCGCCGGGCTTGAGCTCGATGCCGTCACCAGCGGAATTGACGTATTGATACTCGTCAATCGTCTGCCCTTTGAGCGTACGCCCCACGATGTGGATGAGCATTTGGCTGTCGCCACGCGCGGTGTCCCACATCGCGCCGTCCTTGACCTCGACCGACACATGTACCGAGCGCGTGCGGCTGAGCGATTGCTCGACAGACATCTCGACCTTGGCGGCGTCTTGACGCTGCTGCTCGACATGGCTCCAAACGCTACCGATTGCCGAGCAGGCGATAACGCCGGCCATGAAGGCGATGAGGATGGGGCCGAGCGGAGAACGGCGGCCCGCGTCTTCCTCACGAGCCAGGTCGGGGCGATGTGTGGGCGCAGGCGCCTGGGCGCCTTGCGCGGGCACGTCGAGAATGCTGAAGGATGCCGTGCTGTCGGGGTCGATGGTGTGACGCGGCTGCGGGATCTTTGCCGGCGAGATGGACATGTCCGCCGGCTCACCGAGTGTGGCCGTGGCATCGGCCTTAGCCTCATCGGCCTCGGCCTGGGCCCAGGCTTGTTCGAAGGTCAGGGGCTCGACGGGGTCGGAGGCAGCGTCCGAGTCGGAGGCAGCGTCCGAGTCGGCGGCGGCGTTGCCGATCTCGTCCTCGTCGCTCGACACGTCACGCGGCGCGGGCTCGTCCCACCCCTCGTCCGGAGCCTCACCCTCGCTATACCACCATTCAAAGTTATCGATATCCATACGGGGCGCCCCCTTGGCCTCGCAAATAAACACTTGCTAGCCTTATACCCCCAGATGGCACAGGAGCTCGCACGGAATGTGACAAAGGGACTGTCCCTTTGTCACATTTTGCGTTTAGCCGTGGGCGATCTTGTTTCTCAGCAAGAAGTCGACCGCCCCTACGATTCTGATGCCGTCGATGTCTGTTGGATGCTCACCATCCCTGACGATCAGGATCTTCTCGTACGAATCAGGGATTTTTCCCAGCGTGTTTAGTTTGAGCGGTCGCAGCTCGCGCTCTCTGGTCGCCTCGGCATCGATCCGTTCGGTAACCTGGATATATTTACGGTCCGATCCCTCGCCGATTGCGACAAAGTCGATTTCCCCCGCGCGCAGATGGCCGCAAAACACTTCGTATCCTTCAAAGACAAGCTGGTTGTAGATAACGTTCTCGAGCATCCTTCCGCTATCGCTGCCTCTATATCCGTCAAGATAGCTGCGGATTCCCGTGTCGGCTATGTAATATTTACCGCCTGTCTTGAGAAGCTCCCGCCCCTTGACGTCATACCTTTTTACCTTGGTAAACAGGTACGTCTCTTCCAGAGCGTCAATATACGCCGACACCGTCGATGCGTTGGTCTTACCGCCTGCCGATTCGTTGAGCGTCCCTACGATTTTGTTGACCGAGGTTTGATTGGAAATGTTGTCTGCCAGATACGCACAGAGCCGCTCGAGAACGTCGCGCTTGGTGATAGCTCCGCGACCTCTACGCGTCGCGCGCAATAGGATATCGCGCGCGACAATCGTCTGATAGAGGCTGCGGATGTAGTCACGGCACGCCTCGCGTCTCGGCTCGTCATGAGCCAGAAACGGCATGCCGCCATAGGTTATGTACTGCTCGAGCACGGTGTTTGAATTAAGGCGATCGCCCGTCTTGGAAACGAGCTCGGCCCTCTCGCCAAGCCCTTCGGCGACGGCCGCATCAATCGAGCGAAAATCAAGATACTCGCCAAACGTGAGCGGCTGCATCTTGACCTCGATATACCGGCCCGAGATAAGCGTTGCAAGCTCGCTCGATAGCAAAAAGGCATTGGAGCCCGTGACATAGATATCGCACGGCAAATCGATTCGGAGCGAGTTAACCGCCTTTTCCCAGCCCTCGACATTCTGGAGCTCGTCAAAGAACAGATAGGGGCGATCGACACCGTTGATGCGCTCCCGAACCATGCGATAAAACGTCAGGTAATCTGTAATCCCCGCGTACTCTAGAGATTCCATCTTAAAGGTCAGCAAACGCTCTGCCGGCACCCCCTGTTGCGCCAGGTGCTCCCTCATCATGTCCAATAACGTGGATTTGCCGCAACGGCGTATGCCCGTCACGATTTTGATGAGGTCGGTATCCTGAAAAGCAATGAGTCGATCAAGATAGCGGCTTCGGCGAACGATGTTCATAGGGTCTCCCTAGCGCCCGGCCAGACGTAACATCTTAGAAACTTGCAAAATCTGCAAGTTTATAAGATGTTACCTTAGAAACTTGCAGATTTTGCAAGTTTCTAAGAAATGGGCGTGGCTGTGACAAAGGGACTGTCCCTTTGTCACATTGCGAGGGTGACGGGGATTTGGATGCAGCAGAAGTCCTCTTGGTGGGACTCGTCGTAGCTCGTGGTATCGAGGTAGCAAAAGTCGAAGGCGTTGCCGATGGGCTGGAGCGCGTGCTCGTCCATGCAGGCAACGATGGCGCGGATGCCCTCGGGCTCGTACGGCATACCCCAGCGGCTCATGCACAGATACGTGCCCTCGGGCAGCACTTCGATGCCGATCTCTGCCAGCTCGGCGGGATCGCTCGGCAGCAGTTCCTCGGCACCGCGCGGCAGTACGGCAAAGGAGCCGGCGCCGGCGATAGGGTCGTCGGAATGCAGTGCCTCGCGACGCAGCATGGCGCCCCAACCGCGCATGGGGCGCGTGCCCGTCAACGTACGCATGCGCAGAATCGCCCGCATGAGCGTGGGGTGAAGCATCGAGCGGCCGCGCTCGATATCGCCCGGAAACTCCTCAAAGACCACGTAGCGGCGCTCAAACTGTTTGAGCTCCGGCTTGCCCTCGCGCTCGCGCCAGTAAACCGCCTCGTCGTAAAAGCTCAGACGCTCCTGCACACTCGCGCGCTCGGCTTTGAGCCCGGCAATCTGTTCATCGAGCGCCTGCACCCGCGAGCGCAGGTGATCGGTCATCTCGCCAATGTCGAACGTCGAGGTCAGGCGGTCAATCTCGTCGAGTTCGAGCCCCAGGTCGCGCAGCATGCAGATCAGACGCATGAGCGGGATCTGCGTGGGCGAATAGAAACGGTAGCCCTTTTCGTTCACCACGGCGGGCTTAAACAGGCCGATCTTGTCGTAGTAGATGAGCGTTTGGCGCGAAACGTTAAACAAGCTCGCCATCTCGCTAATCGCATACATGCCCGTCTGCATGGGTCCTCCCGACACACCAAAGCCCGCCGCCCACAGGGGCAGCGGGCTCAAACACTACTCGTATCCTACCCTAAAGGCACCTACGACCAGCGCTTATAGTTTGCACATGACACGCCGACGGCCTCGAGCGCCTTGGCGGCGATGTGATGCACCGCGTCGTCGAGCGTGGCGGGGCCGTTGTAAAACGTGAGCATGGGCGGCATGAGCATGACGCCCGGTACGCGCGCCAGGCGCGCCATGTTGTCGACATGAATGGCGCTGAAGGGCGTCTCGCGCGCCATGAGCACCAGGCGGCGCTGCTCTTTCATCTGCACGTCGGCCGCGCGCAGCAACAGGTTTTCGCTGTAGCCGCTCGCGATGCCGGCGAGCGTCTTCATGGAGCAGGGCGCCACGATCATACCGTCAACCGGATAGGTACCGCTTGCGATGGCGGCGCCGATGTTCTTGTTGTCGTAGACCACATCGGCGTGCGCGACAAACTCGTCGAGCGTCATGCCGAGCTCCTGCTCGATGGTGATCTCTCCCCCGCGCGTGACGACAAGCGCCGACTCGGCACCGGCCTGACGCAGGCATTTGAGGCACTCAAGGCCCAGCGCGGCACCGCTGGCGCCAGACACGCCAACGACGATGCGGCGGGGACGGACAGAAGACTCAGGCATGACAACTCCTTAACCACTTGGTAGGGCTACTTACTAGAAAGCAATCTCCTTGGCCCACTTGTCCTTGTCGATCTCCATGAACTGCGAGCGGATGAAGTTCTTCTTAAGGTCGAACGGAACCGTGCAGTCGAAGATGGCCTTGCAGGCGATGCCGTGCTCGCGGATCGTGGGGTCGAACGCGGGGTCGTTGGACGGATCGAGCACGTGGCAGTGGCAGCCGGGGATGGTGATGAGGTCCACGTCGGCCTGGAAGCGCGTGGTCATGGCCCACATCACGTCGCTCATATCGAAGATGTCGACGTCCTCGTCAACAAGGATGACGTGCTTGAGCTCGGAGAATGCCGAGAAGGCGAGCATGGCGGCGTTGCGCTGACGGCCCTCGTCATTTTTGCTCGACTTCTTGAACTGCATGATGGCAACGAACTTGCCGCCGCCGCAGGGAGCAGCGTGGACGTTGAGCAGGCGACCCGGGATAGCGGTCTCGACCATCTTGTAGATGGAAGCCTCGGTGGGGATACCGGCCATGGAAACGTGCTCGTGCGAAGGGCCGATGCAGCTCTCCATGATGGGATTGACGCGCGTGGTGACGGCGGTGATCTTGATCACCGGGCAGACCTTGGCGCCGCCGGTGTAGCCGGGGAACTCGGGCATGGCGTAGCCGTGGCCGTTGACATCCTCGTTGATGGTCTCGTCGTGCATGAGGTAGCCCTCGAGCACGTACTCGGCATTGGCGATGCACTTCTGCGGAACGGTGACGCAGTCGGCAAGCTCGACGGCGTGGCCGCGCAGGGCGCCGGCGATCTGCAGCTCGTTGAAGCCGAGCGGCGTGGTGGGAGCCTCGAAGCCGCAGCACATGTACACGGCGGGATCCAGGCCGATGGAAATGGAGATGGGCATGTCCTCGCCGCGCTGGCAGTACTCGTCAAAGAACGCGCCCAGGTGACGGCTGCCCGGGGTGATCCACATGGCAAGCTTGTCCTTGTCGACGCAGGAGAAGCGATGGATGGTCACGTCGGACTGGGAGCCGTCGGGGCTCGTGCCGTAGGCGAGGCCCATGGTGATGTAGGGGCCGCCGTCGACGGGCGTGTTGGTGGGAGCGGGAACGATCCTGCGCAGGTCAAAGCCCTCGTCGGTCGCCTTGTACACGACCTCCTGACAGTCGACGTGCGCACCCTCGGCGATCTGCTCGGGCGCGATCAAGTTCTCGAAGCGCTTGCCGATCTCGAGGCCCAGGTGCTCCTCGTCCAGGTCGAGCAGGGCGGCAACGCGTTTGCGGCTGGCAAGCATGCCGATGCAGACCTTAGCATCGTCAAAGCCCTTGACGTTGTTGAAGACCATCGCCGGACCCTCTTTGGTCGGACGCATAACGGTGCCGCCGGCGCCGACGTGACGATAGACACCCGAGACCTCGGCGTCCGGGTCGACCTGGGTGTCGGTCTCGAGCAGCTGGCCCGGCATCTCGCGCAAAAAGTCGAGTGCGGAGCGCAGGTCGTGGATCTGGGAAGCATCGGTAGTGGACATAGCGTGCTCCTTTCGGGAGAGTGCCCGGCGGCGGAAGTGCCGCCGGGCTGGGGAACATAGTGGGGCCACGGCGCTCATAGATAGAGCGCTCGGCCACTCGCAGCTCAAGCGTTCGGCTGCTTACAGCCCAAGCGCTCGACCGCTTACATCAGGCCAAAGAGGTGGAACCAGGCCGCCTCGACCAGCACGACGATAAAGACGACCGCGGTGAGGGGAATGCCCATGCGCATGGCCTCTTTGGAGGTGTAGCCGCCAGCGTCCTTGCCCTCGCCGATAAGGATCGGCAGGTTATGGAACGGCAGGATGTAGTGGATGTTGATAGACGTGAAGACGATGAGTGCCACGGCAAGCGGGCTCACGCTGGAGCCGGCCGCGAAGCTGATGAACGCCGGCACGCACACGCCGAGCACGGCCATGACCGAGCCCATGAACATGTGGATGACCATGGAGAGCGCGGCGACAAGCAGAGCGAACAGGAAGATGTTCTCGGGCACGGAGCTGGGAAGCACGACATCGGCGATCCAGGCGTTCATGCCGGTGGCACCGCCCACGGAACCCACGGCCATGGCGGCCGTCAGGAACATGAGGGACTTGATGTCGACAGCATTCCAGCTGGCGGGAGTGAGAACCTCGCCGATGATGGGCATGGCGAGGCAGACGCCGATGGCAAGCGTCACCCAGCCGATGTAATCGCCCGAGACGGTGAGCCACAGCGCGATGGCGATGACAAGCCACACGATGGTGCGGATCTCCTTGACGGAGAGCTTGCCGAGCGCGGCCTGCTTGGCCACGATCTGCTCGCGATCGTAGACGAGCTCCCTGCTGGGCTTAAAGAGGAAGAGGCCCAGGAACAGGGTGCACAGTAGCGCGACCAGCATAGGCACGCTCATGTACAGGAACCAATCGACGAACGACGGGCTCATGCCGCCGGCCTCGGCGCTGTACTGCGCAACGAGCGGGTTGAGCGTGGAGTCGCCCGTCAGGAAGAACATGGAGCCCGGGGCGGCAGCGGCAAACACGAGAAAGCCGAGCTTGCCGCGGTCGTCGTCACCGTAGCCGGCGGACTCGGCGATGACCGAGACGACGGCGAGAATGAGGAAGGCGCGGGGGAACGGATGCGGGATCAGCAGCGACAGCACAAAGGTGAGCGCGAAGATCGAGATGATGAGCGACTTGGCGTCGCGCACGAACTTGAGCATGAACGCATAGGCGATGCGCTCGCCCAGGCCCGACTCCTTGACCGCGCTGGCGATGAGGTAGGCGCCGATGACGAGCCACATGGTGGCTTTGGTCCACGAGCTAAACGTGGAGGCGACCGTCGCCGAGATACTCGCGGCGCCCGTGTCGTCCACGCACACCTTAAACAGAACGAGCAGTGAGCAGTAGAGCAGGCCTACAAAGCCCGGTTGTGCCACGCCACACGCCCAGAACACCACCGTGGCGAGCGTCAGCGCCAGACAGGTCTGACCGCCGACCGTGAGCTCGACCGTCGAGCTCAGCTCCGCCAAAGGAAGAAACTTCACCAGCAAAAAGACAACGATACCCAGCACAAAGCCAATTTCGCGCTTGGTGATCTTAAACGCCTTCTTTTCCGCTTCCATCTCCCCACCTTTCTTGTTGGGGGCGCTCCGGATTCGCAGCCACGTTGCCGCTTAAAAAGGGGCGCCCGTTATCGGACACCCCTTACGTTGCGCTGTGTTGCGGCAATACAGTCAAGCGGATTTTTTGGATGAGAAGCGATCCCCTGGACAAAAACCGTCACAACATTCGACGCTTTTCCTCGATTTCGAGATTTTCATCGAATGTTGTGACGGTTTGGATATGGCAAAGGAACTGTACCTTTATCACATGGCGAGGGCCGTACGGATGGATGGGTCGCCGAGAGCCTCGCGGAGCCAGGGGACCAGCTGCTCGGGGTGACCCTGCAGGTAGCCTTTGAGCTCGGACGGAGCCACGCAGCGCACTTCCGAGATCTCCTCTTGGTTGACATGCAGCTCGCCCGGCTCAACATGGGCTGCGAACACCTCGCACCACTCGCACTCGCAGCGGCCGTCGCCGTGGTCCTCGCGGTACACCACGTGTCCGAGGTACTTGAGCTGATCGGGATCGCGCGTAATGCCAAGCTCTTCGTTGATGCGACGCGCCGTGGCGGCCGCGACGTCTTCCCCGGGGAGCGGATGGCCGGCGCAGCTATCGGCCAGCACCCCGCCCCACAGACGCTTGAGCGGACTGCGGCGACAGAGCAGCAGGCGCGCGTCTTCGCCCTGGCCCTCGACCAACAGCGTCAGAAATGCCTGATGCAGGACGCCCTCGCCGGTATGGGCCTCGATGCGGTCGACGTGGCCGAGTGCCTCGCCGGTCGCGGCATCGACCGCCACGACCTCGGCGCCTGCGCCGCCCTCATCCCAGCCGGCGCGCAGAATGCGGGCTGCAGCTTCCTCGAGCGCGGCGATGAGCTCCTTGGTGGTATCGAGCATGCGCCGCAAGTCGTCCGCGGTCGCGTTCTCCACATGAAAACCCGTGCTTGCAACGACCGGCACGCCAAAGCGCGTGGCCAACGCCGCCGCGATATCGTGCGCCGGGATCTCGTCTCGATGGCACGGAACGGCCAGGATGCTCACCGTTGCCGTGCGCCCGGGCTCGGGGCGCGGAATGGCCTGAGCCGTGGCGCCCAGGTGAGCAAACTCCGGCGAGCAGGCGTACACCGCCATGCCTCGCGGCGTCACCGTCAGCTGGGCCTCGAGCGCAAACCTGCCCTCGCCCACTGCAACCTTTGTCGTATGCATACCCATGGGATCTCCTGTCGCCCGCAATGTACCTGAGACCATCTTCGCCTGTATTGCGACTATACAGGCAAGCACAGCCTGCGACAAAGGGGGCAGGCACCTGACACATTCTGTTAGAGTTGCAGGGATTGAATCCCGCTTATTCATGCGACATTGGAGTGACAACCTTGACCGCCGCAACCACGTCTAAAAGTAAGTCAACCGCCGCCGCGCTCTCCCCCGCGCGCACCAAGCTCTGCCTGGCGCTGCTCGTGCTGTTGGGATTCTCGCTCGGCTGCTCAGAGTTCGTGGTCATCGGCATCGAAAGCGACTTGGCAACGGAACTCGGCATATCACTTGCCACTGCAGGCCAGCTCATCAGCGTGTTCGCGCTCGTCTACGCCATCGCTACGCCGGCGCTTGCGCTCAGCACGGGGCGATTCCGCCGCTACCAGCTGCTCGTGTGCTACAGCATCGTCTTTGTACTCGGCAACCTGGTCATGGCGTTGGCGCCCAACTTCCAGGTACTGTTTATCTCGCGCATTGTCCTGGGCTCTGTCTCGGGCGCGCTGCTCGCCGTGGGCGTGACGTACATCCCAGAGCTGCTGTCCCCGCAGCAAACTTCGCTTGCCATCTCGGTGGTATATGGTGCGTTTTCCGTGGCAATGGTCTTTGTGACCTCGATCGGTAAGTTTGTGGCCGACACGCTCGACTGGCACGTGGCCATGTACGGTACGCTGACCTTTGCCGTTTTGATCTGCAGCGCGCTCGTGGCGTTTATGCCTCGCACCGGGCAGACCGATGAGCCCGCCACCTTCCGCGAGCAGGCGGGGCTACTACGCGAGCCGAGTATCATTACCGGCATGCTCATCTTCTTGTTTGGCGTGGGCTCGGTCTATGTGTTCTACGGCTACGTGACGCCTTATCTTGAGCAGGTGCTGGGCATGGGCACGGTCGAAGCCAGTACCACGCTTATGGCCTACGGCGTGTTCTGCCTAATCTCGAACATCCTGGGCGGATGGATCGA
>CAJLOU010000064.1 GCA_905208345.1 uncultured Collinsella sp. | reverse complement strand
GCCATCCCAAGGTGCGCTTCGTGAGCTATCCGGGCCTGGAGGGCGACAAGTACTATGACCTCGCTCAGAAGTACATGCCAAACGGTACCTGCGGCGTTGTGAGCTTTGGCTTTAATGGTGGTCGCGCGGCGGCCGAGACCTTTATGAAGAGCCTCAAGCTCGCCCAGATCGCCACGCATGTGGCCGACGCCCGCACCTGCTGCCTGCATCCCGCTAACGCTACGCACCGCCAGATGAACGATGAGGAGCTCATCGCCTGCGGTATCTCCGCCGACATGGTGCGCCTGTCGTGCGGCCTCGAGGACACGGCCGATCTGATTGCCGACCTTGAGCAGGCGCTCGAGCAGTGCTAGGCTAGCGTTCGCACAAGGCGCCGATGCTGGCAGAAAGCTTCGGTGGCCTTCCGTTCCGATTCCGTAGGCGGGACCCCAATTGCGACTGTTTACAGGCGATTGGGGCCCCGTTTTTGCGTTGCGCCACTCGAAAGGATGGATATGGAGAAAACTGCAGAGCAGCTGCGCCGCGAGCATATTGCCCTAGAGGGCGACACCCATGGCAAGAACAAATGGGCGATTCTATTTACCGTGCTCATCATGACGTTTATGGTGTGTTTGGATTCGACCGTCGTGACCGTGGCGCTGCCCGTGATGCAAAAGGAGCTGGGCGTGGGCCTCGATCGCATTCAGCTGGTGAGCTCGGTGTACCTGCTTGCGACATGCGTGGCTATGTTGCCGTTTGGCCGTCTGGGTGACGTGCGCGGCAAGGTGAATGTGTTCCAGCTGGGTGTCATCGTCTTTACGGTCGGTTCGCTGCTGTGCGGCCTTTCGGCCTCGCTCGAGGTTCTTATCCTGGCACGCATTGTTCAGGGCGTCGGTTGCGCGGCGGCCATGGCTAACAACATGGGTATCATCACCGAGTCGTTCCCGGCGCGCGAACGAGGCCGTGCTATGGGTATTCTCGCGACCTTTGTGGCCCTCGGCATGATGTGTGGCCCCGTGCTCGGCGGCATGCTGGTGGCAAGCTTTCCTTGGGAGAGCATCTTCCTCATCAACCTGCCCATTGGCGTCATCTCGTTTATCGTGGGGCTCTACACGCTGCCGCATGTTAAGCCGGAGGCCGGCGAGCGCCCCATGTCCCTGATCGAGGCTGCTCGTCGCTGCTTTGCAAATTCGGCCTTCACCATCAACCTTGCCTGCATGCTCATCGTGTTCGTTGGTATTGGCGCATCTGAGTTTATCCTGCCGTTCTATTTTCAGGACGCCCATGGCTTTGGTTCCGACATTTCCGGATTTCTCTTTTTGGCGCTGCCGATGGTGAATGCCTTTATCGGACCGCTTTCGGGTACGGTTTCGGACCGTGTTGGCTGCGAGGGCCCCACGGCGGTCGGCCTGGGCGTGTACGTGTGCGGTCTCTTTGCGGTAAGCACGCTCGACGAGCACTCTTCTATTCCTGTGATCGTGTGCTGCGTTGCGTTTATGTCGTGTGGCACGTCGATTTTCCAGAGCTCCAACAACTCGCTGTATATGGGCTCAGCTCCGCGCGAAGCGCTCGGCTTTGCGGGCAGCCTGGGCAGCCTGGCGCGCTACGCCGGCATGGCACTCGGCATTACGGCGGCGTCGCATATCCTGTATGGGCAGATGAGCGTGGCGATGGGCGAGGCCGTGACCAGTTTTGTTGCAGGCCGTCCGGATGTATTCCTATTCGGCTTTCGCTCGGTGTTCTACGTACTTATGGCTGTGGCCGCTGTGGGCTTTGCGCTTGCCATGGTGCGTTTGGTGAGGATGCGCGCCCGCCATTAGCGTGTTGGGAGGCTGTCTGCCACGATTCGCGCCGTCCCAAAAAGACTGGTTTGTGGTGCGATGCGGCTTGTGGGGCGGGCGGGGGTCGGTCCGTGGTAGACTATCGAACAACGTTTATTAATCGCGCGGTATCGTTGCCGCGAGAAGGGGTTGCGCCATGCAGGAGCTTGAGGATCGTATTCGCCATGACGGCATCGTAAAGGCCGGTAACGTCCTTAAGGTTGATGCCTTCCTCAACCACCAGTGCGACGTTGAGCTGTTCGACCACATGGGTGCCGAGTGGGCCCGTCTGTTCGAGGGTGTCGAGATCAACAAGATCCTGACGATCGAGGCTTCGGGCATTGGTATGGCCTGCATCGCGGCTCAGCATTTTGGCGGCGTGCCGGTGGTCTTTGCCAAGAAGGCCCAGTCCATCAACCTTGACGGCGAGCAGTATGCCACGACCATCTATTCCTTTACCAAGCAGAAGGAGTACCCGGTTATCGTGGGTAAGCGTTTCCTGTCCGAGGGCGATAAGGTCCTGATTATCGACGACTTCCTGGCCAACGGCTGCGCGCTTGAGGGCCTTATTAAGATCTGCGAGGCTGCGGGCGCCGAGGTTGCCGGCATCGGTATTGCGGTGGAGAAGGGCTTCCAGGGCGGCGGCGATAAGCTCCGCGAGCGCGGCTTCCGCGTTGAGAGCCTGGCCCGTATCGCCGAAATGGACTGCGAGAACGGCGAGATCACGTTCGCCTAGGCGCGCAGCACAAGCGATTGGTATGCGATGTGACAAAGGGACTGTCCCTTTGTCACATTTTTTGTATGAGGGGAGGTATTGATATGGATGAGAACAAGATGGGATGGCGCGAGTGTGCGCGCTATGCCGAGATGTCGGTCGAGGAGCTGGCACGCGATTGCGAGGTGCAGGTGTTTCGCGCGACGGGTCCGGGCGGACAGGGCGTGAACACGACGGACTCGGCGGTGCGCATGAAGCATGGGCCCACGGGGATTGTCGTGACGGCGCGTGAGAGCCGCAGTCAGTTTCAGAATCGCAGCTGCTGTCTGCGTAAGCTGAGGGCAGAGCTTGAGCGTCGCGGGCGTCCACCGCGCCGACGCGTAAAGACCAAGGTGCCTCAGCGCTCTCGCCAGCGCAGGCTCAATGACAAGCACTTCAACGCGATTAAAAAAGCCAACCGACGCAAGCCGGGCAGCGACGAATAGCCTCCTCGTAAGTTGCGGTGAAATAGGGACTGTTTATGCAGCTAAAGCCGTAAGATAGTCCCTATTTCACCGCAACTTAGGTGGGGTTAGCGGGTGGGGTGCCAGACGTGGAGGGCGCCGGCGAGGATGTCGACCTCGATGCGTGAGGCGACAACGGGCTCGCCGTCGGCCTGGATGGGGTAGTCGGGCTCCTCAAAGGTAAGCTCGGCATGGCGGCAGCGGCGCATGCGAACCGGCGGCAACTTGGTATGGTGGCCATCTTTGGCCGAAAGGAACATGGGAAGCGCGACCGCGCGCGGAACGGGGCCGCAGGCGTAGCAGACGTCGAGTATGCCGTCGCACGGGTCGGCGTTGGGACAGATGCGATAGCCCGAACCATAGGTGGGTCCCAGCTGGATGGCCATGATAATCGCCCGCACGCGCTCGGCGGGCGCGCCATCAAAGCTGATGGTCATGGGGTAGTTGCGATAGCGTAGGCCAAACTGCTCAAGTCCCGAGAGAGTGTAGAGCGGCGCGCCGGTGAGGCTCGTCTTTTTGCGCAGCTTGGTGGTGCCCAGGCCGATGGCGGCATCGATGCCGACCGAAAGTGTCTGGTCGTAGTACTCAACGGTAGCCTCGCCGCTGCCGCTCGCAGGGCTCCACGAGCGAATGCGCCCGATGTCCTGACGCTGCAGCTCGCAGGTGAGCAGCGCGCCAAAATCCTTACCGGAGAAATCGTCGATGCCGAGCGTTTGGGCAAAATCGTTGCCGGAGCCCACGGGTAGGATGGCAAGAGCGGGGCGGGCGTCCTCCTCTTGCGTCATAAGCCCGTTGACGACCTCGTGAATCACGCCGTCGCCGCCAAGGGCGATAACGGTGCGATAGCCCTGAGCCTGTGCGGCCAGCTCCTTGGCGTGTCCCATGCGCTCGGTCAGCACCAGGTCAAACTGGGATGCTCGCGCGGTCATATCCAAAAAGCGTTGCAGGCGCTCGGCAACTTCGTGCGCCGCACCCGATTGGGCTGCTGGGTTGGCGATGATGAGCGTGCGGCCAAAATCAGTTGCGTGCATGGGGCGACTCCCGGCGTATGACGTGACGGTGCGGTCGCGCTCAGGTCGAATTGCCCCCGATTGTGGCTGCACGTCGAATACTTACGTCTACTCTATCAGGTCGTTGTGGCGCTCGATAGCATCCGCTACCGTACCGCCCTCATCCACAATAAGCGAACGGCGCTTGGGCGAGATGATGCGCTGGGCGGGGTACACGCCGCGGTGTCCGGCGGTTAGGTAGCTGATAAAGGCCACGATGACAAAGAACCCGGCTGCCGTGCCGTGGAACAGGTCGATGGCCATCATACAGGTGGTGATGGGCACGTTAAGGCCGGCGCAGAACACGCCGAGCATGCCCAGCGCTGCCAGAAAGCTGGGATCGATTCCGACGAGGCAACCTATCCAGCCGCCGAGCGCCGCACCGATGCCAAACAGGGGCGTGACCTCGCCGCCTTGGAAGCCCGCACCCAGGGTAAGCGCTGTGACGACCAACTTGATGGCTGCGTCTGCCAGGGTGGTGTTGCCGGCAAATCCGGCGCCGGAAAGCCACGTGGAAAGGCCGGCGTAGTCCCAGGCGTCGAGAAGGGCATAGGCGGCCAAAACCACGAGTGCGCCTATGAGTGCGCGAACGAGGTAATTGGTGATAAAGCGACCGTACAGGCTCTTGACGGTTCGAACTGACCAGGCAAAGAGGCGTGCCGTCAGACCGAAGATAATGGCGCTGATAACAACGATGACAACCGTCCGTGGTGTCATGTTGGGAACGCTGGCGATGACATTCGCTTCGTACTCGGTACCCAGGGCGAGTGATGTAAAGTAGCCGGTAAACGAGGCGACCAGGCAGTAGATGCCCGCGGTGTAGTCGATCTTGCCGATAAAGCACATCTCCATGCCAAAGAAAGCCCCGGCAAGGGGCGAGCCGAATACGGCGCCAAAGGCCGACGAGATGCCGGCGAGCATGAGGTCGTGGTGGTCATGCTTTTTGAGGTGGGCGAGGCTCGAGATGTTGCTGGCGATGGTGCCGCCGATCTGCACCGCGGCTCCCTCGCGACCGGCCGATCCGCCTGTTAGGTGCGTGAGCGTGGAGCACACAAACGTGAGGACGGCCATGCGCATATGGATGAGGCGCGTGCCCAGAGCGGAGTCGATGACCAGGTTGTTGCCGCGCTTGGCGGCAAGACCGTGGTTTTTGTACACCCATGCGGTGGCCATGCCCACAACGGGAAGCAGCGCGTAAATCCACGCATGGTGCTCACGATAGTCGGTCGCGATATTTAATGAGGCCAAAAACGCCCAAGCGGCAACGCCCATGGCGAGCGAGACGATGACGACGAGTGCGAGCAACTTGGCGCTCGCGAGTAGGTTGCGGGCGTTGCGGCGCGTGTCGGCAGCCAAGAGATGCTCAGAGCGGGTGAGCTGATGCCTGCCTGCCGCGATGACGTCGTTCAGAGAGAAAAAACCGCCTTCGTCGAGCGGCTGGGAATGATCCTGCGCTTCGTTTGCGCTTTCGGGTTTGTCGTTATGAGCCATACGTTCCTCTTTTAGGTTGCAACGCAAGCATTATAAAACGCGGTAAACGCGACGAGCCGGTGGGTTGGTTTTCATTCTGTTTCGCGGCCTGCAACTGACAGGTGTATTTGCGGGTGCAGGCCGAGTCGCGGTCGTGCGTCGGGGGATTATACTGAGACAAGCATAAAGAATCGGCGCCCCTGTTGTGCGCCGTGGCATTAAGAGGTGCATATGGCAGAGAAACTCATTCCGCTGGAGGACGCGCAGTCGATTGTTCTGTCGCACGTTGCTCCGACCGATCTCGTCGAGATTCCCGTGTGGCAGGCCGCCGGTCTTCCCTTGGCCGAGGACGCGGTGGCCGATATCGACATCTCGCCGTTTGCCAACAGCGCTATGGACGGATATGCCGTGCGCTCGGCGGACTTGGCGCAGGCATCTGGCGAGGCGCCGGTGACGCTCGACGTTATCGGACACGAGGCCGCGGGCCATGTGTTTGAGGGCGCAATCGGCGCGGGCGAGACGGTCCGCATCATGACGGGCGCGCCGGTGCCCGAGGGTGCCGATGCCGTGGTGAAGTACGAGATCGTTGATGTGCTCGACGGTGACGGCAACGAGGGCTCGCGTGTGAGGTTCTCGGCGCCGGCCAAGGTGGGGGAGAACGTTCGCTCGGCTGCTGAGGAAGCTCATGCCGGCGACGTCGTGATGCGCGCCGGCGAGGTTGTGGCTCCGGCGGGCGCCGGCCTGCTGGCGAGCGCCGGGTATGCGAACGTGAAGGTGCATGCCGCTCCGCGCGTGGGCATTATCTCGCTGGGCACGGAGCTGGTCGCGCCGGGTGAGCTGCCGGCGCGCGGGCAGATTCGCGATTCCAACTCGTCGGCGTTGATGGCCGAAGCACTCGATGCCGGCGCCGAGCCCGTGTTCTACGGCATTGCGCCCGATGATGAGCAAGCGATCGCCGAGCTGGTGCATCGTGCCGTGCAGGAGTGCGACTTTGTCATTACGAGCGGTGGCGCCTCGGCGGGCGATTACGACTATGTGACGGCGCTCGTCCGGCGTGAGGGCGAGGTGCTGTTTGACCGCATCTCGATGCGTCCGGGCAAGGCCATCACGTTTGGCTTGCTCGGGGGTAAGCCCTACCTGGGGCTTTCGGGCAACCCGGCCGCGGCGTATGTGGGCTTTGAGATGCTTGCCCGTCCGGCGATTCGCAAGATGCGCGGTTTTGCCGAGGTTGCGCGTCCCGTGCAGCAGGCGACGCTCACACACGGCGTGAAAAAGCGACAGCATCGCCGCTTCTTCGATCGCGCCACGGTTTTGCGCGACCCCGAGACCGGTGAGTTGTTGGTGACCGAGGCTAAGACACAGAATTCGGCGCTGCTTGGAACTATGCAGCGTGCGAACTGCCTGCTGCGTATTGACGAAGGACCGTGCGAGCTCAAGGCGGGAGATGCCGTGGACGTTGTTCGCGTCGACCTGCCCGAGGGCGCCGTGTTGTAGGAGGAATGCTATGGAGCTGAAGATTTCGATTGTGACGTGCTCGGATACGCGCGATCTTGCCCAGGACGAGGCTGGAGCCGCACTCGAGGAACTTATCGAGGCACAGGGCTGGACGGTCGCCTCACATGTGGTCGTGCGCGACGACGTCAGCGAGATCGGTGATGCCATTATGGAAGCCGCCGATGAGTGCCACGCCAATGTCGTGCTCACCTGCGGCGGCACGGGGCTTTCGATGCGCGATGTAACGCCCGAGGCGACGCGTTCCGTCTGCGACCGCGATGTGCCGGGTATTGCCGAGGCAATTCGTGCCTACTCCATGACCAAGACGCGCCGCGCCATGCTCTCGCGCGCTATTTGCATGCAACGAGGTCATACACTTGTCGTAAACTTTCCCGGTTCTACGAAGGCCGCCCGCGAAAGCTGGGAGGCCATAGCGGACCAGCTGGAGCATGCGGCTCAGATGACAGCGGGCGGCGGACATACCAACTAAGCGGTTTACCTGCGGCGGGGCGACCTTATCGGTCGCTCCGCTTTTGTTTTCCGCCGAAGCGACACCGAGGTGCACGGTAACTTGAAACTATATTCTCTGGAGAGAATAATTTCTCATAATCATTATTCGCGCAGAAGTATAAGCTGATTGCAGATTAAAGCCCGCGGTGGGGTACCCGGGCACAAGATCCGAAAGGGTTGAATATGTTCGATTTGGTTTCTCGCCGCGGATTCGTCTCACTTTCTGCTGTCGCCGCTGCCGGCCTTGGTCTTGCCGGTTGCTCGGGCAGCAAGACGTCCGAGCCGGCCGGATCCGATGCCGGTTCTGCTAAGGCATCTTCCAAGAAGGTTGTCGAGCTGCAGGTCTTTGCTGCCAACTCGCTCGAGAAGGCTCTGCCCGAGGTTCAGGAGCTCTACACCGACCAGACCGGTACCACGTTTGCCGACACGCAGTTTAAGGCGTCCGGCGACCTTGTCGAGCAAATGCGCGCCGGTGCCGCTGTCGACGTGCTTATCACGGCCTCCAAGGGCACCATGGATGACGCCGAGGCCGCCGAGCTCGTCGACGCCGACACCCGTGAGGATATGTTCGTCAACGACCTCGTGATCATCCGCGCCGAGGGCTCTGACACCAAGGTCGAGGCCATCGCCGACGTCGCGAATCTGGACGGCAAGATCGCCATTGGCGACGCCAAGACCGTCCCCGCCGGCAAGTACGCCAACCAGGCCCTGGCCTCCGTGGGCCTCTACACTGGCACCGAGGGCGACGACGGCGAGTATACTCCCGAGATCGCCGACAAGGTCGCGCTGGCCGATAAAGTGGGCACCGCAGCTGCCTATGTGTCCACAGGCGACTGCGTGGCCGGTTTTGTCTACAGCTCCGACATCTTCCGCTACGACGGCATCGATGAGGCCTTTGTGTGCCCCGAGGATTCGCACAAGCCCATCGTGTATCCGGGTGCCGTTGCCGAGAGCTCTGAGCACGCCGACGAAGCCAAGGCGTTCATCGACTTCTGTCTGTCCAACAGGAAGGCTCAGAAGATTTGGGCTAAGTACGGCTTTGAGCTTTCCGCGTAGTGCGGCTTGGCGCGATAATTCCATCGTTTTGTTTTTCACTTCGTCCTTGTATTCGCTTGGAGCTTTTCGTGCTTAATAGATTCCGCATGCTTGTCGCCTGTGCTTTGACCTTCGCGCTTTGCTGGGTGCCGGGATTTGCGTTTGCTGGGGATGCTGAGGACGGGGCCCAGGTTGCTGCGACCGCTCATGGGCTTTCCTATGGGATCGAGGGTTTTGAGCGGCTGGCCAAGGGGACCGCTCGTGCCATGGAGGGCCAGCCTGAGGGCTACCGGTTTCCCGTTGACGAGGACGTGGACCTTGTAGTGGCGCCTGCTGCCGATCGCGTTGTGGTGTGGATATCGCCTAAGGCGGTCGAGAGGTATGGAT
Source organism: uncultured Collinsella sp. (assembly GCA_905208345.1). Classification (GTDB taxonomy): domain Bacteria; phylum Actinomycetota; class Coriobacteriia; order Coriobacteriales; family Coriobacteriaceae; genus Collinsella. The sequence continues at coordinate 2,450 of CAJLOU010000064.1, read as the reverse complement.
TTGATCCGCAGGACAACGAGTGCATATCGGGTCTCAAGGCCCTCGTCTGCAAGCTCGACAGCGCAAACTGCATGGGAGGTGCGCAGCTGGGGGACGTGGATCTTCCTTGGTATGTCACGGCGGAAACAACGTTTGATGCCGGCGGGTATACCTATGGCTTTGACGAGCGCGGTGCGGATGGGGACCGCTATGTGGTGATTGCATCAGCCTCGGGTGATGCCAAGGGCGGCGCGCGTTGGCTCGATAGCGCTCAAATGGTAGAGGCATCGTCTGTCGTGTTGCGGGATGAGCAGGGGCCCTTGACCTCTCTGGCTTTCTTTTTGGGCGACATCGACTATCGCCCGTTTTGGGTGTCCATTAAAACGAGCGGCCTTGCCCTGCTGATCTCCTTTGCACTGGGCCTGTTCGCCGCGTGGAAGACTATGGGTACCTCGAGTCGCATCAAGGGCCTGCTCGATTCGGTCTTTACCATCCCTATGGTGTTGCCGCCCACGGTCTGCGGCTTTCTGCTCCTCATGCTGTTTGGTCGATCGACCGGGGTGGGCCAGTGGCTGATCGCGCACGGCGTCTCGATCGTCTTTACGTGGCCCGCGGCGGTGATATCTGCCGTGGTGGTGTCGTTCCCCCTGGTCTATCGAACGGCGCTCGGTGCCTTCGAGAGCCTCGATACGCAGATGCTCGACGCCGCGCGAACCTTGGGATGGTCCGAACGTCGCATCTTTGCCAAGCTTATGATGCCGCTCGGCTGGCCCTCCATCGCCGCCGGCACGGTGCTCGCCTTTGCCCGCGCGATGGGCGAGTTTGGCTGCACGCTGTTCTTTGCGGGCAACTACGCCGGTATTACGCAGACCATCCCCATTGCCATCTACTTTGAGTGGATGGGCGGCAACACGTCGGTAGCCCTCTTTTGGGTCGTCGTCGTGATCGTGTTTAGTTTCCTAGTCATCCTGTTCATCAATATGTACACCGCTCATTCGCAGAAGTATCGCGAGCGGGGCCTTTCCCATGCGGAGTACAAACAAGCCAAAGATCTCGCCGGACAGGGCGATTCGCTCGACCCGGCGGGCGGTGATGCCTTGCGTATCGATCGCGAGGCGCTGGTCGAGCTCATGCGCGATGGTGCGGCCCCGCAGGGAGGTCGATAGGCTATGTCGCTCGTTTTGGATATTAAGAAACGTTATCCCGGGTTTATGCTCGACATGCAGCTTGAGGCCGGCGAGGAGCGCGTGGCGCTGCTGGGCGCCTCGGGTTGCGGCAAGAGCTGCACACTGCGCTGCATTGCCGGCGTGGAGACACCCGACGAGGGCAAGATCGTCGTCAACGGCGTGACCTTTTTTGACTCGGCGGCGCGCATCAACCTGTCGCCCCAGGAGCGCAAATGCGCCCTGCTGTTCCAAAACTATCAGTTGTTTCCCAACATGACGGTGGCCGATAACGTATGCGCCGGTGTAAAGGATGCGGGCGACGCCGCCGCGCGCAAAAAGCTCGCCGAGCGCTATCTGAGCATTTTCGGTCTAGCCGATTTTGCCGACCGCTATCCCGCGCGACTCTCGGGCGGTCAGCAGCAACGTGTGGCGCTTGCACGCATGGTGGCGGCGCATCCGGGCATTTATATGTTCGACGAGCCCATGAGCGCTCTCGATTCCTATCTTAAGAGCGCCCTCGAACAGAACGTGCTCGACCTGTTCGATGTATGCAACCGCACCGTGCTCTACGTGAGCCACGATATTGACGAGGCATGCCGCCTGTGCCAGCGCATCTGCGTGATGCACAACGGTCATGTTGAGGAGGTCGGCTCCGTTGAGGACGTGGTCCGCCGTCCGCAGACGCTGGCAGCACTGCGTCTGACGGGGTGCAAAAACACGAGCCGTGCGCGCAAGATCGGCGACGAAGAAGTTGAGGCCCTTGACTGGGGCATGACCTTTAATGTGGGTCGCGAGGTTCCCGATAATGTGGCGTACCTGGGCATTCGTGCAAGCTACTTCCATGTTGACAATCGCGCGGAGCGGGGTCGCAACAGCTACGATTTGCACGTGGCCCGAGTGAGCGATTCGCGCTTTGAGCGCTTGGTGCTATTGGACGTGCCGCGTGCCGATGCGCCCACGCGTCTGCAGTGGAAGGTCAAACAAGTGGGCATGCCTGTCGACGAGCTGCCACAAGCAGGCGAGACTCTGCGCATGCATTTTGATGCAAGCAGGATCCATTTGGTTTGTCGATAGCGCCGGGTAATGCCGTCGGGGATATAAGCCTCGGCGGCTTTGTCTTGCCGCTCGCCGAATGAGGGACGACAAACTCTTACCAATCAAGATAATTTTTGGCTCTGTTAGACCAGGATTGACATGCCGACCTGCCGGCTAACTCGCCGTCTCCCCGTCGGGCGCCGGCGTCTTGACCCTCATCTCGAACGGCATCCCGCCCTCCCGGACGAGCGCCCTGAGGAACGCGTTGAC
>CAJLOU010000063.1 GCA_905208345.1 uncultured Collinsella sp. | reverse complement strand
TCCTGCTCGCACGGAGAGCACATTAAGTGCTCTCCGGCTCGTGCGGAACTCGCGATCGACCTTATATGCCTGCCGCCGGGCAGCGGGGCTCCCGCACAACGGGACCTCGGTTGGGTTCTGTCCCTTTGGCAGTCGCTTCGCTTCTGCCCACCCTGGCTGATGCGGTGGTTTGGCGTTGGAACGGTTCTTTCTGATATATGCTGGTTGCGGCTCTTCTTTTTGGGAGGGGCCGCTTTTTGTTGTAAGGGGGATGGCCCGTGGCTGATGATTTGGTTCGTTCTGAGCTGCTTTCCGTGGATTGGAATGATGAATGGATGCGCCTGCAGGCTACTCGGCATCGGGCTGATGACTCTTTTGAGTGGGGCAAAAGAGCCCGGCATTTTCGGCCGCTTGAGACTGCTCCGTATGCCCGGGATTTTATGAAGCTGTTGGCGCTCCAGCCTGGTGAGTCGGTGCTTGATATGGGGTGTGGGGCTGGGTCGATTGCTATTCCGCTTGCGCAAGCCGGGCATCCTGTGATTGCGGCTGATTTCTCTCCTGCTATGCTGGGCACCCTTGATGCTGGTATTGAGTATTACGGGCTTGAAGGCCACATTACGCCGCTTGAGCTTGCCTGGGATGATGATTGGGACCTAGTTGGGCCGATCGCGAAAGCGGTTGATGTTGCCTTTGCCAGTCGTTCGGTCACCACGACCAACCTCAAAGGTGCGCTTGCCAAGCTTGATCGTACGGCTCGTCGGCGTTGTGCTGTCACGATGGTCGCTAACTCCAGCCCGCGCTATGACCTGCACTTGATGAATGCCATCGGTGCCTCGGTTACCTGCAGTAATGGCTTTGTGTATGCCTTTAATATCCTCATTCAGATGGGTGCCCTGCCGCAGGTCACGTACTTTGAATCGCCGCGTCGCGATACCTTCGACAGCCTTGAAGCGGGCGTGGCGGACTTTTCCCGCATGCTTGAGCATGGCAACGAGGATAAGGTCGACCGTCTGCGCGACTACATCGCCCAGCACATGATCGAGAATCCCCATGCCGGTGAGCCGGGCTCCAAGGGCGTGCCGCAGGGGCGCTATATGCTCGACCATATCCGTAAGGTTCGCTGGGCGTTTATTGCATGGGAGCCGGTCTCTGCGCCCAGCTCATAGCCTGTTCGCAGCCCGCACCGCCCACTCATTCGGCATCCGCATTCTTTTTGAACTGGGCAAACGCGCTCCACACCGCGCCGTTCCTGCGTTATCGTGGGACAGCTCACGTAGATTAAGGCCCCGTCGCGGGGCGCCCCATACATAGAAAGCGAGAACCCATGGCACTGACAGGAGCCCAGGTCAAGCAGCTTCGCAGCATGGCCCATCACCTCAACCCCGCCATCATCATCGGCAAGTCCGATATTAATGAGGGCACCGTCGAGCAGACGGTCGCCTATCTGGAGAAGCACGAGCTCGTTAAGTGCTCCGTGCTCGATGGCTCCAGTCTTTCCGCCCGCGAAGCCGCCGAAGAGCTCGCCAAGCGCTGCCACGCCGAGGTCGTCCAGGTCATCGGCCGCAAGTTCTCGCTGTATCGCGAGTCCTCGCGCAAGGATATCGAGAAGATCAAGCTCGTCTAAGAGCCAATGATCCGGCGAGCCAACACATAGCAAGCTTACGGGTGCCCAAGTACTTCGGGCGCCCGTTTTTTTATCGCTCGACCAACACGCGATTGAGCCGCCCCTCCACCAAGCGCTCGTATAGACGCCGCGTCTCGGGCTCGGGCACGCCATTGACCTGCTCCCTCAGATGGTGCATATGTCCACTGTATAGCTCGACGATATCGCGCCGCCGCCCCGCCGCACTGTAGACACGCATGGCGCAGCGCACCATATCCTCACGCGCCGTTTCCTGTCGAAGCCCCGACTCCGCCAGCCAAATCGCCGACTGCAAATCGTTTTCTTCTAGAGCGGCATTTGCTCCCTTAATCATGCAATCGATGAACTTTGACTGCATAATGCGTCGCATACGCAAAAAGTAGGTGGGATTACAGCCATTGGGAACATACAGCGGTCCGGCATAAAGCTGCTCAATCTTAAGGCACAGCTCAACTAAATGGGGCCCGCGCGCACCCGTGCGATTTCCCAAAACCTCGCGGCTTATCTGGTCAAACAGCCGTACATCGGTCTTGACGTAGTCACTGTTGAGCCCAATGCATTCATTTTGGATGAGCACGCACGATTTGCCGTCCGGCGTCGGCCCCAAGGCCGAGCGCAGGCGTGATATCGTCGAGTACAAGTTGTTGCGGGCGCTATTGAACTCAGCATGGGGCCACAGTTCCATGGCCAGTGTCTCGCGGTCGACCAGCGCATCCATGCCCAGCGCAAGCCGTTCGGCGAGCGTTGCCGCTTTCTTGCGGCGCCACATTTTGTCCGTGATGGGAAACCCGTCGCGCTCGGCGCGAAACGCCCCAAACATGCGAATCTCGATATGTTCGATAGCATCGACGGCTTCAACCTCGCCAGCCTGAAACAGGCGCTCACCCTCCCCTTCCAGATCGTCACGCAGCGAGTACCGCGATAGCTCGCGCACGGGGAGTTTCTTACGAATTCTGGCCGCCGGCTCGCCCAGACAATGCATGGCAAGGCGTGCAAAGAGCCGATACGATGGCTCTAGAATCCCCGCGCGATTCATGGACATCCAGGCCGCAAGATCGCTATCTCGCCCCGCGCAAGCCAAATGCAGCGCCACCATCCATGCTTCTGCACCACCAACCTGCGTCTGGCTTATATCGAGCAGCTCCGCCTCCTCGCGCACCGAAACCATCGAGGTGTTACGCAGATACGCCGCACGCTCCAGCAGCAACGCATTGTCGCGCATGTATGCAATTGGCTCCTCAGCCAGTTTGAGCACCTGGACCGCGCGGAACTTCGCATTGACCGGCCGACCTTCTGCCAGCGATTGCCAGCCTTCTAGCAGCAGGCCAAACAGCTGAATCTGGTTGTCGCGCATGCGTACGGCAAAGCGATCGAGCTCGTTGAACGCCGCATCGTCGGTTACCGGCAAGCCGGAAAGGAGCCGCCGTGCCGCCAGCACCATGCGCACCCAGATAGCCGGCGCCTTAAGTCCACGTACATCGAGCGCGTCCCGTATCAGCGCCATCTCGTCGTCGCGCTCGTCGATCCCCGCAAACGACCCATCGAAGAGCTCCACTAGCATGCTATCGGCCCGTATAAAAGTCCCCGCGATATCGAGCTCGCAGTCATATGCTTTGCGCGTTTTGAGCTGCTGCAGAGCACCACCGTCGTCTCCCCGCTCAGCCAACCAGTGCTTGGCCCCGATATGTGCAAAGAGCATGTCGAGTGCCGTGTGTTCCGTCTCGATTTCCGGCACAGCAAGGTTCATGGGAAGCCCAAGCCCGTTGTCCCCATAGCAAACTGCCGTAAGGACCTGGGCGACCTTCCACGAAACGGGATCTATTTCACAGGCTGCCCGATCGCCCGCATGCTCAATGAGCGATGCCATGCAGCGGGCGAGCTTTGTGTTGGACACGCTGACCGCCGCCAAATATACGCCGAGTGCCTCGGCAGGCGTTGGCTCTGGAGCGTGATCTTCGGCATCGATCGTACTCAACGCCGCCCGGCAGACATCGGCACCGTGCCCCGTCAGAGCAAGATCGACCCCATACTGCCCGGCAAGTTCAAGGACCACGCTACGGTCCAGAAAGGCGTCGGCCAGGTCCATCGCCGCATCACATCGGCCTGCCTTGAGCAAAATTCGAGCCGCCCGCGGAACTAGCTCGGGACGGATCTCGGCCACCAACTTTCGCAGGCGAAGCCGTCCGTTATCCTCGGCGCCCAGGCACGTAAAGCTCCGGTCGGCCGGATCTAAACCAAAGATCGGGTAATCGCGTACAAGGTAGGACTGGTCGATCATCGACAGCCTCACTCCACAAGCCTCGAGTTCTGCAATATTGCCCTCGCCCATCAAAACCATGAGACATGCCACGCAAAACAGCGCATTATTGTCGAGCGAAGCAAGATCGACAAGTGCCGCACCATACACGTTGACAATCTCGCTTTCGAGCAGACCGGCAACATCGCCCTGGCCGTACAGACCCGTCTGCAAAGCCGAAACAAGCTCGGGCACACCCTGTGTGAGCTGGTAAAAGTCAAGCGATGTGCTAATCGAAAACGCCGATGCCCACGCCGAATACTCATAGGCATGCACCTTGAGCATTTGCGCATTGATCTTAACCGAGTCACCCAGCCCATGAATCAGCTGACGATTTGAAGGACGGCAGGAGATAAAGACCCCTACCCCCATAGCGCGCAGGCCGCGAATCCTGTCAATGAGGTCTTCGGTATCGTGCTGATCGAGATTTGGCACATTATCAATCGCGACAAGGGAATGCGGCTTGTCTTTGAGCTCTTCGGTTACCACCTCGAGCTCCATAAACACCTCGCGCCCAATGGCTCGATCCGCCTCGATAATTCGCACGGGGCCTCGCGTCGGGTCGATTTTTACCTCTTGGGTGTACTGCAGCAGCACCGAGGTTTTCCCAAAACCATCGGGCGCGTAGAGAACCACGATGCCGGCCTTTCGGCCCTTGGCGATAAGCTCATTTAGCAGACGCTCACGTCGCACCATATAGCCTCCGCCCAGCGGCATCAGTTCGAGGTCGTCTATACTATCCAAATCGTTTACCATACCCGCTCCTCTACTCGACCGTATGGACACCGTAACCGCAAGACCATACAAGCCGCACCATGAATAGAGCGGTTTTGTGTTTTAGGTTGTCTTTCGGTACGCAAGCGGCAAGTTTTTGTACAGCGAGGGCCGATTGTTATTAATCCCCCGACTAATCGGTCTTTGAGCAGGTAAATGTGCTTGTCGGCTTGTCCCATCCCAGTGGCAGTGTAACTCATATGAACATGGTTCACCCCTGTCATTCAACTCGCCTAGCACCCGCTACCGTCTACGACCTTTTAGTGGCATTTTTGCATAGAATCTGGTAAGGAATGAATCAAACTGTTGGGCATCCGGCATTCGTCAAGCTTGCGGCAAGATTTTGGTCAAGCGGGCGGAAAGGGATAGCAAAAAGGCCCCCGCAAAGCGGAGGCCTTAGGCAAGGCTATGTCGAGGTGCAGGATTCGCGCTACTCGCAGAGCGAAAGGGCGGCCTCGTCGGCAACGACAACGCAGTTGGTGTGCAGCTGCAGGATCGAAGCCGGGCACGCGGGCGTAACCGGACCGTAGCACATGTCATGCACGGCCTGAGCCTTGGCCTCGCCGTTAGCGACGACCAGGATCATGCGGGCATACATGATGGTCTGGGTGCCCATGGTGTAGGCCTGACGGGGAACGTCGTCGATGCTGTCGAACAGGCGGCTGTTGGCCTGAATGGTGCTCTCGGTGAGGTCGACGCAGTGCGTGCCCTTGGAGAAGTGGTCATCGGGCTCGTTGAAGCCGATGTGGCCGTTGTTGCCAATGCCGAGCAGCTGCAGATCCGGGTAACCGGCGGCGGCGACGATCTTGTCGTACTCAGAGCAGGCAGCGGCGGCGTCGGGGTTGGAACCGTCGGGCACATGCGTGTTGTTCAGGTCGATGTTGATGTGATCGAAGAAGTTCTCACGCATAAAGTAGTGATAGCTCTGGGGATCGTCGTGCGAAAGGCCGCGATACTCGTCCAGGTTGTAGGTGCTGACCTCGGCAAAGTCGACGTCGCCCTTCTCGTACCAAGCAGCGAGCTGCTTGTAGGCACCGATCGGGGTGGAGCCAGTGGCAAGGCCCAGCACACAGTCGGGCTTGAGGATAACCTGCGCCGAGATAATATTGGCGGCCTTGCGGCTCATATCCTCGTAGTCTTTAGCTTTAATGATCTTCATTACGCGTCCTTTCTCGTACAAGAGAGGCAAGGCTCCCCTTACAAGCACTTGCCCGCGGCCCGCGTCGGCCGCAACCAACGTGTGCGGCCACCAGGGCGAGGTCGCGTAATGTATGTGTCTCGTGTCTAGCCGCGTCGAGGCCCCTGCCCGTCCACGGTGACCCGAAGCCTTTTAGCCTCGGACAAACCCCATCTTGCCACGGAGGGCGTCCTCTTTCAAGGGCGCCCTCCGTAAACGTGTTTGAATTGTAGGCTAATGGCCACGTGCACTTGCTAGCGCTCGCGAGCAACGATGAGTTGGTCCATCTCTTCGACATGCACACCAACGGAGCCCTTGATACTCGAGAACTCAACGGAGTTGCACACCAAGATGGGAACCGTCACATCGTAGCCCTCGGCAGCAATTGCCTCGCGATCGAACTCAATGAGTACATCGCCCTTATGGACGATGTCACCCACTTGCGCATGTACGGTAAAGTGCTTGCCCTCGAGCTGAACGGTGTCCAAACCAACGTGGATGAGCACGTCCAAGCCATCGACCGTGTTAAGCGCAACAGCGTGTCCCGTGGGAAAAATGGCCTCGACCTTGGCATCAGCCGGTGCAATCACACGCGTTCCGGTGGGCTGAATCGCCACGCCCTGGCCCAAAAGGCCGGTGGCAAACGTCTGGTCGTTTACCTCGGAAAGCGGAATAACGTCGCCCGAGATGGGAGCATCCAGCGTAAGGACTCGACCACGCATACCAAAAGACCTTAGGACTTTAGTGAACATGCTCCCCCTCGGACATACCAATCAATCAAAATAACCTTAACAGTTTACCACTTGGCAACGGTTTTTGACCATTAGGGAAGTTCGCGCTTGACAACCTTGACGATGTCGTCGACAACGCGCTGGGTCAGCTCGTGCGTCTCGGCCTCGGCCATCACGCGGACCAGCGGCTCGGTGCCGCTCGGGCGCACCAGAATGCGGCCGCGGCCGTCAAGCTCCTTCTCGGCAGCAGCGACGGCATCCCAGATGGGCTGGCAATCGTCCAGACCAGCCTTGTTGTCCGAATGCACGTTGACGAGTACCTGCGGGTACTTCTTCATGATGCCGGCAAGATCGGTGAGGGTACGACCGGTGCGCTTGAGCACGGCCAGCAGCTGCAGAGCCGTCACCAGACCATCACCGGTGGTGTTGTGCTCCAGGAAGATGATGTGGCCGGACTGTTCGCCGCCGATGACGGCGCCGTCCGCGAGCATGCGCTCCAGAACGTAGCGGTCGCCCACGGCGGTCTGGACCATCTCGAAGCCCTGCTCCTTCATAGCGATGGAGAAGCCCAGGTTGCACATAACGGTCGAGACGATCTCGGAGTTGGCGAGCTTGCCGCGAGCGGCGAGGTCAGAACCGCAGATAGCCAGGATGTAGTCACCGTCGATCTCATTGCCCTCGCTGTCCACGAACAGCACGCGATCGGCGTCGCCGTCGTGGGCCAGGCCGATATCGGCGTGGGTGCGCAGCACGAGCTCGCGCAGGGGCTCAAGGTGCGTAGAGCCGCACTCGACGTTGATGTCGGTGCCGCAATAATCGGTGTTGATGGCGTGGACCGTGGCGCCCAGGCGCTGCAGCGCGGCGGGCGTGGTCTGGCAGGAAGCACCGTGACCGCAGTCGACGGCAACGACCAGGCCATCGAGCCTCAGGCCATCAAGCGTATCGATGGCATGATCGACATATGCCTTGCGGGCATCCTTCATCTTGATGATGTGGCCCACGCCGGCACCGGTCGGCAGCGTGTCGGCAGCCATGGCTTCCTCGGACATGACCCAGGCGCTGATCTCTTCCTCGACAGCATCGGGAAGCTTCATGCCCTTGCGGCTAAAGAACTTGATGCCGTTGAACTCCGGCGGATTATGCGAAGCAGAGATGACGATGCCGCCGTCGAGCTCGTTTTGAACGGTGAGCAGGGCCACGGCCGGCGTGGGGATGACGCCGCAGCAATGCGGGCGGCCGCCCTCGGCCATAATGCCGGCGGTCAGAGCGCTCTCGAGCATGGTGCCCGAAAGGCGCGTGTCGCGGCCGATGCAAATATCCGGACCAAGGAACTTGGTCGCCGCGCGGCCCAGTCGAAACGCGAGGTCGCACGAGAGGTCGGCATTGGCGACGCCACGGACGCCGTCGGTACCGAAGATGTTCTGGGGCATAGGATCGCTCCTTCCCTAGCAGGCGATATGCAACCGCCCACCCTAGTCGAAAAAGAAAAGCGGGACCCGCCGAGGAATCGGCAGGCCCCGCTTGTACATTGTATCTCGAAAGGAGATAAAACCTTAGCGCTTGGAGAACTGGGGAGCGCGGCGGGCCTTCTTGAGGCCGTACTTCTTGCGCTCGACCACGCGAGCATCGCGCGTAAGGAAACCGGCCTTCTTGAGGTCAGCACGGTAGTCGCCAGCGTTCAGAAGAGCGCGAGCGATGCCCAGACGCAGAGCGCCGGACTGACCGGAGATGCCGCCGCCATCGCACAGAGCGATAACGTCGAACTGACCGGCGGTGTCGGTCACCTTGAAGGGAGCAAGGGCGTTCTCAACGAGCTGATGACGGCCGAAATACTGCTCGGCGTCACGCTTGTTGATGGTCACCTTGCCGGTGCCGGGGACGAGACGGACGCGGGCGACGGCGTTCTTACGACGGCCGGTACCCTGGTAGACAACGGTGTTCTCAGCCATCTTTAAGCCTCCAGCTCAATCTTCGTGGGGTTCTGGGCAGCATGCGGATGCTCGGCACCAGCGTAGACCTTAAGCTTGGTCATCTGGGCACGGCCGAGGGTGGTCTTGGGCAGCATACCGCGAACGGCGCGCTCGATGACCTTCTCCGGGTGCTTCTCCATAGCCTGGCGGAAGCTCTCAGCCTTGAGGCCGCCGTTGTAGCCGCTGTGGCGATAATAGGTCTTCGTGTCGGCCTTGTTACCGGTAAGCTGGACCTTATCGGCGTTGATGACGACAACGAAGTCGCCGCAGTCGCTGTTGGGCGTGAACTGGGGCTTGTTCTTACCGCGCAGGATCATTGCGATCTGGGTGGCAAGACGGCCCAAGACAGCACCATCGGCGTCGACGAGAACCCAGTTGCGCTGGACCTCGCCCTGCTTGGCGTAGTGAGTCGATTTCGAAATCACTTAGACTCCTCCATGTACAGTACGTGTTGTTACAGAGATTCACGGGGCTCTGCAAGTAACCCGTCCATATTACCCCGCTCGCCGTACGAGTCAACAGGTATTTTGGCTCCGACCAGAGTTTCTGCACATGTCATCCACGAGCCGTGATTTTTCCAGCTCTTTAGCTGTTGTCATTTTTTTGAGGGTTCGCTATCGCTAGCGCTCAACGAACTCTTGGATTTCCGCGAGCAGGCGCTTTGCCTCCTGACGGCCCTGGATATACAGGTCCAAAAGCTTTGCCGAATCGTGCTCGACATGGCCGACCTCGACCGGCTTTTGCGGAGCAACGACCAGCGCACGGCCCTCGCGCTCATACTTCCACAGATGCATGCGCTGGATGTTATAACGGTCGTGGCGCGTCTCGATAGCCTCGAGCAGATAGGGGTAGTCGGCATAGCGGGCGCGCGCGGCGGGCATAAACTCGTAGGGCTTTTTCTCGTACGAGCGGTCCTGCGTGACAATGACGACCGCACGGTCGAAGCCCGCCTCCTCGAGCACATGCTCGATAGGAACCGAATCGGCTACGCCGCCGTCGACGTATTTGTGCCCGTCAATCTCGACCGGCGGCGTCACCAGCGGCAGCGACGTCGAGGCGCGAACAGCGTCGAGGTCAAGTACGGCGCTTTTGACCGGCAGGTACGTGGCGGTTCCAAAAAGCATGTCCGTCGCGACGGCGTACATCTCGATGGGGCTTGCGTCGAACGTCTCGTTGTCAAAGGGATCTAGGCGGTCCTGGACATCGTTGAAGATAAAGTCGTAACCCACAATAGAGCCCGTGGACGCAAACGATGCGGCGCCCATGAAGCGGTTGTCATTGCAGAAAGCCAGGTTGATGCGGTTGGCACGGCCGATCTGGTGCGACTTGTAGTTCACGCCGTTGAGGGCGCCGGCCGATACACCGTAGACCGCCGGAATCTCGACGCCGGCCTCCATGAGAACGTCGAGCACGCCCGCAGTAAACTGCCCGCGAAAACTACCGCCCTCCAAAACGAGCGCGACCTTGCCAGCGTTCTTTGCCTTATCTTCTGCAGTCATGTTGACCTCCTGCGATTGCGTTTTGGCTTTCTTCTACCCAGTTTTGGAATGGAGGGCGCGCAGGTTTTTCGAGGCGGCAGGTGAAGCGGAAAGCGCGTCCCAGTTTGAGGCGGGATTCCGGGATGCGCTTTCCGCTTGGACCGTCATTGGGAAAGCGCGACCCGTTCTGAGCGCGGATTCCGGGATGCAGTTTCCGCTTGAGGCGTCTTCCGGAAAATGAATCCCATTCCGAGCGTCGATTCCGGGATGCAGTTTCCGCTTGAAACGTCATCCGGAAACCGCATCCCAGTCTGAACCGGAATTCTGGGATGGATTTTCCGCCTGGGGCGACGTTGATGCGGGGCATGGCAGGCTGCAGTCCGATCGGCATCGCATCTGCATAGGGCTGAGGCTTTGCGCGGAGAATCCGCGTATTTGCTTCGCAAATACGCACCGGCTTCGGCCGGCTGCCGCCGCCCTCGCCCGCGGGCTACAAACGCTTCGCGTTTGCTTAACGCCCGCGCCCTGCATAGAGTTCGATTCTCCGCGGTACGGACTAGAAATAAAAAGGCAGGTAGATATGAGTATCTACCTGCCTGTTACTTATGGTGGAGGCGCGGAGAATCGAACTCCGGTCCACGAAAGCCCCCTGATTGGCATCTCCAAGCTCAGTCGCTGGTTTAGTCTCGGACGCTTTGCGCGCAGCGACACGCTCGCGGCGTCCTAACCGGTTCGGTCTTAGCCCGCGCCATACCGATTACGTGCGCAGGAGCATTCCCCTAAAATGACGTCGCGCCGGTGTCGGGGAAATCACCGGGTTGACGCGCCGCTATAAATTAAGCAGCGAGAGCCATAGGCTCAAAAGAAGAGTTGTTGTCAATTCAATTTGACGGTACCCCTGTTTAACGAGGCGAGGAGACCTCGGCTTGCTTCCTCTCTCAGAGCTATCGTGTCGAAACCAGTCGCCCCCGAAGGTTGGGAAAGTCTGGATGGCATTGGGCACACGAGCGCCCAACAACCGTCGACTTTTCAAGGAACGCGCGAGGCGAGCCCCGCTTGTGGAGTGTTATCTTACCACGTTCTGAAAGCGGACAGCTGTTCTATGCACGAGCTGTGAAGACCCCAATGTGCGCTACACTTCGCACTTTTGCTACCGATCGCGTCACGTATATTTTCGCCAAGCAAAATTGATCCGTCGAAAGGACCGTTATGGATACCAAGCAGAAACTCGTCAATGCCCTCGCAGGCCTGGGCTCAACCATTACCGAAGCTATGGATGTCATCGAGGGCTTTGTCCCCTGCGGACATCCCGCCCTCACGGTATCGAACGCACTCGTCGCGCTGGACGCTGACGATGATGCAGCTCTCGCCCAGCAGCTTGAGACCGTCGAGGGCTTTATCGACCACGTGAGCGAGAACCGCGGCGTCACCGCACATCACGATGTCTTTGTTGAGCTCGCGGGTCCCAAAGCCGATCTGCTCGCAGCGGTCCGCGAGGTAGGCATCCTTATGCAAACCGCAGGCGTCAAGAACACCCAAGTCAACGAGTGGGTCTACCGTAGCCTGGCAACACTGAACGATTCCGACGAAAAGGTCGCCGAGAAGCTCGCCGAAGCTCCCGTCATCAAGGCAGCGCTTTTGTAATAAAAGGATGCGCGCCCTTCGGAACATCGATGTTCCGAAGGGCGCGCAGACAGTCAGCC
>CAJLOU010000062.1 GCA_905208345.1 uncultured Collinsella sp. | reverse complement strand
GACATGTTGGGGTGGGGTGCCGTCCGATGTGCAAAAAACGGAGTATTCAGCAGGCGTGAGGACAATTTGGGCTCTCTGGAGCCGCCCGGGGACGTATCGAGCGCGAAAAAAAGTTCGGAATTGGACAAATCGTCCGAATTTGTGGCGCAAACGTCGCTCGAGAACGGCTCGGAAGCCTTCCCGCGCACGGATGGGAGCAGAATACTCCAAAAAATGCACGGCGGGTCGGCTACCACCCTGGCAGGGAGCTGGTTTCGCTACGATCGCGCGGGCGGCTGGGTGCTGCGCGGGCTCGACGTGGCGTTTTCGGCCGGTGCGGTGCATGCGATCGTGGGCGGCAACGGATGCGGTAAGTCGACGATGCTCTCGGTGCTGGCGAAGACCGCCAAGCTGCAGCGCGGCCGCATGGTGCGCGGGGCGGCCTCGGCTGCGCTGCTGCCGCAGAACCCCAAGGCCCTGCTGGTTGCCGAGACGGTGCGCGACGAGCTGATGGAATGGGCCTCGACCTGCGGATATGACGAGAACTTGGCGCGGGAGCGTGCGGCGCAACTGGGATTGGACGGCCTGGAGACGCGCCACCCCTACGATCTTTCGGGCGGGCAGCGTCAACTGCTTGCATTGGCAAAACTGCTGCTAATCGGCTCCGAACTGCTATTGCTCGATGAGCCCACCAAGGGTCTAGACCTGTTCAGCCGCCGCATCATCGCCCGCGCCCTGCGTGACCATGCGAAGGCTGGCGGCACCGTCATTATGGCCACGCACGATCTGGATTTTGCCGAGCAGGTTGCCGATGACATTGCCATGATGTTTGACGGTGAGATCGCCTGCATGGAGCCGCCGGCCGACTTCTTTGCCGACAACGTGTTTTATAGGGCGTGATGGGATGACGGATTATCGCGTCGCGCGCCTGCTTACAAAACTGGAGATCCCGTTGCTGCTGGCGGTGCCAGCGGTGATGGCTGCGGCGTTGCTAGCGGGCGTTGAGCAGGCGGCACTTGCCATGCTGGTCGTGGTGGCGCTGGTGCTCGCGCTGTTCTTTGCGGGTTACGAGGCATCTCGTCCGGGTTTGCGCCAGATTATGCCCACGCTGGTGCTGGCGGCGCTGGCGGCGGCGGGGCGCATCCTGTTTGGGCCCATTCCCGACTTTAAACCGGTGAGCGCTATCGCCATTATCGCGGGGGCGACGCTTGGCCGCCGTAATGGTTTTATAGTTGGCGCGCTGGCGGCGCTGACCAGCAATTTCTTTTTTGGACAGGGCATGTGGACGCCGTGGCAGATGTATGCCTGGGGTCTGGTTGGCTATGTTGGCGGCGCGCTGGCGCATGCGGGCGCGTTCGACCGTGCGGATGGAACCGTGCGCATGCCGGCGCTACTGACCTACGGTTTTGCTTCGGGTTTGCTATACGGCGTGGTAATCAACGCGTATGACATCATCGGTTTTGTTCAACCGCTCACGTGGGCGGGCGCCACGGCGCGTCTTGCCACCGCCGCACCGTTCGACATTACGCACGGCCTTGCGACCTGCGTGTTTTTGGCCGCCCTGTACAAGCCCTGGTGTCGCCGCATTAACCGTGTCGTCGTGAAATACGGGCTGTAAGGCATTTCGCGTTCCCTCACGAACTTGCGGTGGAATAGTTCTCGTTTTTGGCTATTTGCTGCCCAAACAGGAACTATTCCACCGCACCTTATAGGGGGAGAGGGGTCACATGATCTGTTTTCCTCTGTCCCCTAGAGGAATTACTTGGGGCTAGAGCTCTAGCGTGAGGGTGACGGGGCAGTGGTCGCTGCCAAAGATGTCGCCGCGGATGCCGGTGTCGCGAACGTTGGCGGCGATCGAATCGCTTACCAGAAAGTAATCGATGCGCCAGCCGGCGTTGTTCTTGCGGGCATTAAAGCGATAGCTCCACCAGCTGTAGACGCCTTCGACGTCGGGGTTTGCCGCGCGCCAGGTATCGGTAAAGCCGGCGTTGAGCAGCTCGGTAAACTTGCCGCGTTCCTCGTCCGAAAAGCCTGCGTTGCCGCGGTTGGACTTGGGGTTCTTAAGGTCGATCTCCTCATGCGCCACGTTAAAGTCGCCGCAGGTTACGACGGGTTTGCCGGTCTCGCGCTCGAGCGCGTTCAAAAAGCCGCGGTAGGCATCGTCCCAGGCCATACGCACGTCGATGCGCGCGAGCTCATTTTGTGCGTTGGGCGTGTAGACATCCACAAACCAGAATTTGTCGAACTCGAGCGCGCAGACGCGGCCCTCGGTTGCGGCTTGGGCGACGAGCACGGCCGCCTCGCCTTCGCCGGCGTAGGGCAGCAGCGCGTCGGCGTGCAGCACGCGCAGCGGCTCCTGGCGGCTAAAGACCGCGGTGCCCGAGTAGCCCTTGCGCTCGGCGTAGCTCCAGGTTTGGTGATAACCGGGCAGGTCAATATCAACCTGGCCTTCTTGCAGCTTGGTCTCTTGCAGTGCCAGGATATCGACGTCGAGTTCTTGCGCGATCTGGATAAAGCTCGGGTCCTTTTTGAGCACGGCGCGCAGGCCGTTAACGTTCCACGAGGCAAAGGTGTAAGTCTGAGGCATGGTGTCCTTTCGACGGGGTTGGCAGGCTTAAGATTAGCGCAACAGGGGCGGGGTGGGATCCGCGCATGCTGACTTAAAGGCCGCATGCTGGGACGTCGCTCAACGCTGCCCGACTAACTAAGGACGGAGGACTCATATGGCGCAGGCAATATCGGACCCCAGGCAGGCCTCCGCCGCGCTGGCGGATCTGTTTGACACCCACAAGCGCGTGGTCTTCTTTGGCGGCGCTGGTGTTTCCACGGCAAGTGGCATCCCCGATTTCCGCAGCGTGGACGGCCTGTATCACCAGCAGTTTGCCTATCCGCCCGAGACCATGCTGTCGCATAGCTTTTACGAGGCGCATCCGGCGGAGTTCTTCGACTTTTACCGCACCAAGATGATCGCGCTTAACGCTAAACCCAACCGCTGCCACACCAAGCTGGCCGAGCTGGAGCGCGCCGGTAAGCTTGATGCCGTGGTGACGCAAAATATCGACGGCCTGCATCAGATGGCCGAATCACAGCGCGTGTTCGAGCTGCACGGATCGGTCCATCGCAACATTTGCCAGTCGTGCGGCACGGTCTATAGCGCCGAGTGGATTTGCTCGCGCGAGCACGAGGATGCCGCGGGCGTGCCTGCGTGCCCCGCGTGCGGCGGCCGCATCAAGCCCGATGTGGTGCTCTACGAAGAGCCGCTCGATGAACATGTGCTGACCGGTGCCGTTGCCGCCATCGCCGCGGCCGATGCCCTCATTGTGGGCGGGACCTCGCTCGTGGTGTATCCGGCGGCAGGCCTTACGCGATACTTTACCGGCGATACGCTGGCCATATGCAACCTTGCTCCCACCGATCAGGATGCAAATGCCGACCTGCTGATTTCTTGCGACATCGCGGCCGCGTTTGCGTTCTAGCCCGCGCGCGCGGATACAATAGAAAGACTGAGTGCAAAGCGACCCCACCGCCAGCTCCCCAAGCTCGGCGGCGTGGGCATTTTAGGAGGATGTTCATGGCGAACGACAGCAAGACATGGCGGTGCGGAAAGTACGAGCTCAGCTTTGACCGTCCGCGCATCATGGGCGTCCTCAACGTGACGCCCGATTCGTTCAGCGATGGCGGAGAGCACTTCGACCCCGATGCCGCCATCGAGTACGGCCTGGCGATGCTCGACGCCGGCGCCGACATCATCGACGTGGGCGGCGAGTCCACGCGCCCTGGTTTTACCCCGGTCAACCCCGATGAGGAAGCGCGCCGCGTGCTGCCCGTGGTGCGCGCGCTGGCCAAGGAGGGCGCCATCGTCTCGATCGACACGCGTCATGTAGCGGTTGCCAAGGCGGCCGTGCGCTGCGGCGCCTCGATCGTCAACGACGTGACCGGCTTCACCGATCCCAAGATGGTCGAGTTTGTTAAGACGAGCACCTGCGGCGTCATCGTGATGCATGCCGGCGAGGTCGCCGCGCCCGCCCGCACGCACGCAACGGTGCAGCTCGATACCTCGGCTGCGGCGTTTGTTGCCGAGAAGGCACGCGAAGCGGCTGCCGAGGCCGCGCGTGAGGCCGAGAAGCCGGCTCGCCGCCGTCGCGGCAAGTTGCTGGGCGAGCCTAAGCCGGAGGCCAAGCTTCCGGGCGGCGTGGTGCAGCCCTCGTTGCCGTTTGGCGAACCGGAGTCCACGTCCGAGCCTGCAAGCGAGCAGGAGACGCCGGCCGCCGAGCAGGCTGCTGCCGCCGAGACCGTCGCGCCCGCGCCCGAGGCCGCGCCCGCAGCCACCGAGGCCGCATCGGAGTCCAATGACCGCCTGGCCGCCATGATGCGCCGCAGTGCCCGCCGTGAGGAGGCCTATGTGCCCACCTCGCAGCTTCGCCGCTTTACCCTGCCCGATTCGGCGCCCATCATGCGCCGCGTCATGGGCTTTCTGTCCGACCAGGCCCGCACGCTCATCCATGCCGGCGTGTCGCGCGACCGCATCTGCATCGATCCTGGCCCGGGCTTTGGTAAGTCGGCTAACGAGGACATCGTCATCCAGCGCGAGACTGCCAAGATGGCGTCACTGGGCTATCCGCTCATGTGCGCCGTGTCGCGCAAGCGCTTTGTGGGCGCCGTCTCGGGCGTGACCGAGGCCGCCGAGCGCGATGCCGCTACGTTTGGCGTGTGCCTGGGCGCCATCCAGGCCGGTGCCAACATCGTGCGCGTGCACGACGCCGCGGGTTTTGCGCAGTTCCTGAACGGTTACTGGGCGGTTGCCAAGCCGCAGCCGCGCCGCGCGTTTGTGGCTGTGGGCTCCAACCTGGGGCATCGCTGCGACAACATCCGCGCTGCACGCGAGATGATCGCCGAGATTCCACTCACCTGCGTGTCCAACTCCTCCAAGATTTACGAGAGCGAGCCGGCCTACGAGACGCGCCAGGACGCGTTTGCCAACGCCGTCATCGAGATTAAGACCGAACTGGCGCCGTTGGTGCTGCTCGATGAGCTCATGAAGATCGAGGCCGAGCTGGGGCGCGACCGCTCCAAAAAGGCCAAGGCCAACGGTCCGCGCACCATCGACCTGGACCTGCTGTGGATGGACGGCGAGACCCACGGCGGCAAAAAGCTGCGCCTGCCGCATCCGCTGATCGGCGAGCGCGATTTTGTGCTGGTGCCGCTCGAGGACTTGATGCACGACCCGGCGCGGTTCTTCCGCTACAACGGCGTCGAGGTCAAGGAGCCCGAGGACCGCGTGGGCCATATCGTGGGCGAATTGGGGCGTATGTAGATGATCGAGATGAACGCTGTTGCCGCCGGTACCGAGCTTGACGCCGCGCGCGACGCGGGCCGCGAGGGTGTGTCCGCGGGCTGGTGCGCTTGGAGCGCGGGCGAGGCGTCGTTGACGTTTTCGCTGGTCGTGCGTCCGGATGTGAACATGCATGCCTTCCACGGCCTGCCGTTTGTGGCTGCGATGGGCATGATGGACGCGCTCGTGGGCACGGCTTCGACGCCGGGGTTGGGCCTTGCCGGTAAGGTGGGTATCCAGTGGCCGAGCGATATCGTGTGCGGTGCGCCTGCGTTTGAGACGTCGCTCGCGCGTGTTGCCGTGAACGGCGGTGCCGGTGCTGCGGGCATGTTCGGTGCCGTGACGGTGGATATTGAGCGTTCGGCGCTGGGCGAGCTTGGTGTGGACGTGGCTGACGAAGCGCTGGTCGAGGAGTTGGCCGCCGCCGTGCTGACCCGTGTGGACACCTGGGCGGTTGTTGCCAACACGCCGCAGGGCGCTGCCGGTCCGCTGGCCCCCGTGTTGGGCGAGTACTTCGACATGGTGCCGCTGCTGGGCCGCCAAGTTGCGGCGGTGTCGCCCAACGGCTTGCCGCTTGCGGTCGGTGTGTTTGCGGGCCTGGACATCTGGGGTCGCGCGACCATTAAGACCGATGCCGGCGAGCAGGAGTTTCCGCCCGAGGCCGTGCGCATTCGCGGGCTGTAGCGCGGGGCGTTCGCGCCCAAAGATAGACATGACAACAAGACCCTCCTCGGCCTGTGCCGGGGAGGGTTTCGCCTATCTGGGGAATGGGTTGCCAGCGCCCTATTCCTCAAAACTGAAAAATTTTCGTTTTTGAGGAATAGGATTAAGGCAGCTCGGTCTTTCGCGAGGTATATTCGCTATAGAGCCTATTCCTCAAAACTGAAAATTTTTCAATTTTGAGGAATAGCGATAAAAGACCGCGAGGAGGCCCCAATGAAACTCATCAATAGAACGTCATATATGGACACGTTGACGAGCCTTATTGGCGTGCCGGACATCAAGGTCATCACGGGCATCCGTCGTAGCGGTAAATCAAAATTGCTCGAGGCCCTCCGCGATTACGTGGAGGCAAATCTGTCCAATTCGAATGTCATCCATATCAACTACAACCTCGATGAGTTCGAGAATCTGCTCGAGTATCACGCGCTGCTCGCCTATGTAAAAGAGCATCGAGTGTCCGGCAAACAAAACTTTCTGCTTATCGATGAAGTTCAGATGTGCGACGGTTTTGAGCGTGCGATCAACAGCCTCCACGCATCCGAGCAGTACGACATATTCATTACCGGATCGAATGCCTTTTTGCTGTCGAGCGATCTGTCGACGCTCTTTACGGGGCGTACGTTTGAGATCGAGGTTTTCCCATTCTCGTTTGAGGAGTATCGACTCTATGGCGACGAGGGCGAGGTCGACCGCGACTTCGATGAGTACGCGAGAACCGGCGGTATGTCCGGCTCCTACCCTTATCCACTGCAGGAGCAGCGTTATCAATATCTCTCCAATGTCTTCAAAACGCTCATCGTGAGAGATATCGTGCAGCGGCATAACGTGAGAAACGAATCGGCGCTGCTGCGCATTGCCGATTACATGATGGACAACGTATCCAACATAACGTCGGCACGTAACATTACGGATATTTTGAACGCGGATGGGCTAAAGATAACGAACAAGACGGTCGGCACGTACATGGGGTGCCTGTGCGATGCGTTTGCCTTCTATAAAGTTCGTCGGTACGACATCCGCGGCAAAAAATACCTTAAGAGCGGCGAGAAGTATTACCTGGCAGACCACGCGTTCAAATACGCGCTGCTCGGTACACGTGATATGGATTGGGGACGCGTATACGAGAACATGGTGGCAATCGAGCTGCTGCGTCGCGGATACGAGGTATACGTCGGCGTGCTCTATAAAAAGGAAATAGACTTTGTAGCAATCAAGCGAAGCGAGAAGCTCTACATTCAGGTGAGCGACGACATCAGCTCGGATAAGACATTTGAACGCGAGATTTCACCACTGCTGAGCATTGGCGACGCGTACCCCAAGATGATTCTCGCCCGCACGCATCACGAGGCCACGGACCGCAATGGGGTGCAGATCGTGGACCTGGCGAGGTGGCTGTGCGACGAGGCCTAGCAGAAAGCCCTATTCCTCAAAACTGAAAATCTTTCGATTTTGAGGAATAGGGCCGATGCGTTGCCTAGTTCGCCGCTCGCGCTCGTGCTCGACTTAAGCCCCTGTCCTATCCCAGCTCCTGCATGCGGCGGTAGATTTCGCAGATACCCTTGATGGTGAGCTGTCCGTCGACCACGTCGAAGGCATCGGTCGAATCGGCGACGATGCTGGCGAGACCGCCCGTGGCGATAACGGTGGCATCCTCGCGGCCCAGCTCGCGCTTCATGCGCGCGACCAGGCCCTCAGCCATGGCGGCGGCGCCCGTTACGGCGCCGACCTTGATGCACTCCTCGGTATCGCGGCCGATGGCGTGCTCGGGCGCCTCGAGCGGCACGCTGGCGAGCTTGGCGGCACGGGCGGCAAGCGCGTCCATGGAGATGCGGATGCCCGGCGCGATCGCTCCGCCAATGTAATAACCGTCCTCATCGATGACGTCGATATTGGTCGCGGTGCCAAAGTCCACCACGATTGCCGGCGCGCCGTAGAAAGTCTCGGCCGCAACGGCGTTGGCGACGCGATCGGCACCTACGGCCTGGGGGCGCGCCGCGCGCAGCTTGGTCACCGCGGCCGTCTGCGGCCCGATGACGATGGCGTCCGCGGCAATGCGGTCGGCCACGGCGTGCCACTCGCGCGAGAGCTGCGGCACCACGCCCGCAAAGGCGATTGCGTCGACCGCATCGAGCGAAAGGCCGTACATCTTAAAGAAACCCATCAGGCGCACGTGGATCTCGTCGGCGGTATAGGAGCGGTCGGTGGGCATACGCCACGACTGCACCAGCTCGTCTCCGTCAAACAGGCCCATGGCCGTCTGCGTGTTTCCCATATCGATAGCGAGCAGCATGTCTACTCCCAGTGTTGGCATAAAAGGACGCGCACCATTGTATACGCGCCGCCGACGGCGCTCGGCTGCGATTCGTTTACGGTGATAGGGGCTGAGGGGTTTTAAATATGAAGGAATTATGCTCTACGAGATTTTCCTTGCCGCTTACCGAACTCCCGCGTAATATTCTTTTTTGCGCACATGAAGCGCCCAGACATTGCGGGGTGGAGCAGTCTGGTAGCTCGCCGGGCTCATAACCCGGAGGTCGTAGGTTCAAATCCTACCCCCGCGACCAAGAACTTGCAGCTCGGAAGCAAAATTGCTTCCGAGCTTTTTCTTTATCGGTTTACTTTGCGGGTGAATTGCGGGTGAATCCTGAGTCAATTTATTATGTGAAGCAAATAAACCATTGATAATCGCGGGCCGGTCGGCTTGACTTATCGACCGATAAACTCCAATTGGGAGGAGTTTCGGCGGTCCTTAGCTAATAATAGTGCCGGGGATGGATTGCGCCGCCCCCGGACCTTGCGCGCCAAAGGGACGAGTCCCCTTGGAACCCCGTCTATTGCTCTCAACACGGAAACAGGGGAGTGGGGGATACGGGTTGTAGGATGCCGACGGGCGAGCGCTATGCTGTCTCAAGTCCGCATGTAGCTTGTTCGGAGGCTGTCTCTGCGTCTCAAGGCGGGCAATGAATTCTGGCAATCGAACTTCTTCGTATCTGTTCGCTGCGACTTGAGCGATGCGCTCCGCACAAATAATGTTGCCGAAGCATGCGGAATATCAGAAGAGAGATTGCAGGACATGAGTCAGCGCATGAAGAGCTGCCCGTCGTTTTGATAATGACATAATTAAGTGGCAAACTAAAGCGATCGGAGCGACCATGATTCTTGACAGCCTGCGTAACAGCGCGTCTTTTAATGAAACCGACCGAGCCATTGCTACCTATCTGCTCAATCATACCGGCGACCTTAAGACCCTCACTATGGCAAAGCTCGCACAGGAGACTTACACCTCGAACGCGACAATCATCCGCTTTTGTAAGAAATTGGGCCTAAGCGGCTATCGAGAGTTGATCATGCAGCTCATCCAGGAGATAAGCGGAGACTATCTTCTGGCTGCCACTGTCGATCACAATCGTCCTTTTGGCAGTACCGATTCAATTGAGGCCATCGAGGGCAACCTTGCAAATCTCCTGAAGGGCGTCATAGATCAAACGAAAATCGAGCTCGATAGCGCCAAATTGAGCATAATCGCCAAGGCAGTTCTTAGCGCCCCGCGAATTTACATCTTTGCTAAAGGGGAAAGCTATCTGGCGGGATGTATCTTTCGCAACAATCTTCTCAAGCTCGATCGTCATGTCACCATGGCGGACGACGGTGGCCTGCAGACACTGCACGTTAAGAACGGTAGGCCCGGCGACCTGTTTTTATTCCTAAGCTACAGCGGCATTCACTATGATTATTCCAAATACGCCGCCGCTCTTTCCGAGCGCGGAATCAAGCCGTGTTTAATCACGGCGTTTTCTGATTCGGCGCTCGCCAGGCAATGCGACACTGTCTTGCTCATTCCAAAATCAGAGCGCGTGATTGGAAAGGTTGCCAATTACTCTTCCATGATCTCGCTCACGTATACGCTTCAGGTTATTTATTCGCTTATATTCAATCAGGATTATCAAGAGAACTATCGTGTAAAACACGAGGCCGATTCGTTCATCTTTACGAGTTTTGCGGAGATTTAGTCATACAAAAGGTGACCCCAAAGCATTTTGCCTTGAGGCCACCTTTTGTGCTTTTGCTATCTGGATGGCTTCTCTACTTCAGCTCAGGCCAATAGCCCTTGTTCGCCTCGATCATGTCGTCCAAGACTTCCTTAGCCACGCGCGCTGAGGGAATCGTGCGATTGAGGGTGAAGGCCTCGAGTGCCTTCTGGTAGGAGCCCTCGATAACGGCCTCGACCACAAGGCCCTCGCAGGCATCCTGCTGCTCGATAAGGCCCTTGTAGAAGCGGGGAATCTTCCCGACGCGGACCGGTTCGGCTCCTCGATCGGTGATGTACGCCGGAATCTCGACGGTCGCGTCGTCCGAGAGATTCTCGATTGCGCCATTATTGGGCACAATCACCAGCTGGCGATGGCGCAAATCCTTCGCCAGGGACTTGACGACATCGACAATGAACCTGCCGTGGACGCCTACGTAGAACTGCGTGAGATCGACCTTTTCACCGCGCTTAAGCGCCGCAGATGCGTCGAAGATACGCTTTTCGCGGCCGTTTACGACCTGCATGCCACGCGTGTTATTGATGTCCATGTACTCCACGCAGGCATCGGGCAACAGGTAATACTGGTAATAGGTGTTGGGGAGGTAATCCTGGAATAGCGTAGAAATCGTTGCCGCATTCTTGAAGGTGTGGGCCCAGTCTGGGTCCTTTACCAATGCGTCATTGAGGCTTGCCTCGGAAATGTAACCGTACTTACGCACGTGCTCTTTGAGCTTGTCCGTAACGTCGACGCCCTTGCAGCGTACGCTGGTATACCACCCAAAGTGATTGAGGCCAAAGTAGTCGACTTCAATGTCGTCGAGTTCGCAGCCCAAAATCTCCGCCATGCGGGCTTCAATCTCTACCGGCATATCGCAGATGTCGAGAATGCGAGCGTTTGGACGCAGCTTGTGCATCGCCTTGGCTACGATGGCAGCGGGGTTAGAGTAGTTGACGATCCAGTAGTCCTTGCAGGCGTACTCCTCGCAGAAATCGACAAGCTCGCACATGGGGAAGATGGTCCTCATGCCATAGGCCATGCCACCTGCTCCGCAGGTCTCTTGGCCGACTACGCCATGGCGCAGGCTGATCTGCTCATCCTGGATACGCATCTTGAGCCCGCCCACGCGCATCTGCGCCATAACAAAGTTCGCATCTGTAAACGCCTCTTTGGGGTCGACGGTTACATGCAAGGGGATCTCGGGGGCAAGGTCATCGATAACTGCCTTAACCACCACAGCGACCGTGTCCTGGCGTTCCTTGTCGATGTCATAGAGCCAAAGCTCACGAATCCCCAGTTCGTCCTTTTGATCAATCAGGTCTTTGACGATACCGGCGGTATAGGTGCTGCCGCCGCCGCAGATGACAATCTTGTATCCGTTCATGTTGTTCATGCCTTTCAAATCAAATTGAGCTGCAGACAATCTTGGTTACTATCTGCACGAAGTAGGTAGCGATGTTGATGACCGCCGCCATGCCTGCAATGCTGCCTGCGTCCGCGTGCCTTCCTGAACGCCGGGTCCAAACCGCAGCGAGTAGACCCAGGAGCGGCCAGATAAAACCACATGCGAATGCAGCCATAAGTACGAGAAGACCCCTTGTCGACTTTTCTTTGTACATGTTGAGCAGGCGTTCGAACATGCCTCGGATTGAATGAAACGTTTTGGTCAACATGAGGTCTCCTCGCTTATCG
>CAJLOU010000061.1 GCA_905208345.1 uncultured Collinsella sp. | reverse complement strand
CCGCTTTGCTATAGCCAGGTTGTTATAGGTGGGCGTGACGGCTACTCGCCGTGCTTCTCATCGTGGCGAGCGGCGGCACGGGCATCGTGAATGCCCTTGATTGCGGCATGGCGGGCGGTGCGGGCGTCGTGCACGGCGTCGCGGGCCTCGGCGGCAGTTGCCTTGGCAGAGCGCAGCTTGGCTGCCAGGTCGGGATTGGTCTCGGCAACCGCGGCGATCGTGGGGCCGTCGAGCTCTTCTTGCGTGGGCTCGGCCAAAAAGTCGATGGCATACTGAGCGGCTACCATGGAGCCCTTGGCGAGCACGCTCTCGTCGATCTTATAGAAGCAGGAGTGCTGGGCATAGGTGGCGCCAATCTGGGGGTTGCGCGTGCCAACAAAGGCGAGCACGCCCGGTACGCGGCGCAGATACTCCGAGAAGTCCTCGCCCGAAAGCGTGCCGCGGTAATGGCCCTCGCCCGCGGGACCCAGGCACTTGAGCACAGCTTGGCGGCAGCGCTCGCTCGAGGCGGCATCGTTTTCGACCTTGTAGTTGGCGATGGTGTAGTCGGTGAGCTCGGCCTCGGCGCCCAGAGCAGCCGCGGTGTGCTCCACGATGCGGCGCATAAGCTCGGGCATCTCCTCATGCGTCTTGCCGCCATAGGTGCGCACCGTGCCGGCGAGGTACGCCGTGCCGGCGATAACGTTGCGCGCGGTGCCGCCATGCAGCTCGCCGACGGTGATGACGGCAGGTTCGTAGGGGCTAATCTCGCGCGAGACGATAGTTTGCAGGGCGTTGACGATCTCGGCGGCAACCATAACGGCGTCGTGGCCGCGCTGGGGCATGGCGCCATGGCACGAGGTGCCGCGGACGTCGATGCGGAACCAGTCGGTATTGGCCATGCGCGGGCCGGGCTCGCAGCTTACGGTGCCGGCGTCGACCTCGCTCCAGATGTGCGCGGCGTAGGCGCCATCGACGCCGTCGAGCACACCCGTGCCAATCATGAGTTTGGCGCCCTGGCCGTTTTCCTCGCTGGGCTGGAATACGATGCGAATCTCGCCGTGGATGTCATCGGTCATGTGGCGCAGAATCTGCAACGTGCCGAGCATCATGGCGATATGGCAGTCGTGACCGCAGGCGTGCATGCAGCCCTCATTGACGCTGGCGAACTCCTCGCCGGTCTGCTCAGTGACGGGCAGGGCGTCGATATCGGCGCGCAGCAGGATGCGGCGGCGCGGCGTGCCGTCCTCGCGGTAGGCATCCGGCGCGGTGCCGCGAAGCGTCGCCACCAGGCCCGTCTTGAGCGGACGCTCGTAGGGGATATTCATGGCGTCGAGCTGGTTGGCGATGTCGGAAGTCGTGCGCTCCTCGGCAAGGCTCAACTCCGGGTGCTTATGGAAGTGCCGGCGCTGCTTGATGATGTAGGGTTCAAACTCGGCGGCGATATCCTGGATGGCCGCGGTGACGTCGTCTGCCGCGCGAACCTCGGTTGCCGCCATAATTTGCTGTGCCTTGGTCTTCGTCATGGTCGATTTGCTCCTTGCTGGGTTGATCGCAAAATCGTACAGGCTTTCTCCAGTATGCCACCTGCCGCTAGGGCTGGTAAAGTTGCCGTTTGCCGCTTGGGGTTTTGTTACAAGGGCGGGGGAGTACACTCGGGGGTGTTGAATTACCTGCCAGAGATGGGGATGTCCATGCGACATATCGATCGGATTATTCGCTCCAAGAACGTCTTTACCGCGCAAGACGGCATCGATACCGCCCGCGAGCTGGCGATTGCCATTGCAGGCGATCACATCGTCGCGGTCGGCGCGCCCGATGACGTGGTTGCCGCCGCCCCTGCCGCCACGCCGGTGGTCGACTACGGCGAGCAATTCATCTGCCCCGGTTTCCATGACGCTCATCTGCACTTCTTCCATACCTCGGTCGGTTCCTCGCCGTACATGCTCATGGATATGGGCACGTCAGAGGCGGCACTGGTACAGCATGCGCTCGAGTTTTCCCAGGGCCTGCCCAATGACGCCTGGGTCGTGACCCAGGGCTGGCGCGATTACCGCTGGGATCCGCCCGAGCATCCTACCAAGGCTTCCCTCGACGCCGCCTTCCCCGATCGCCCCTGTGTTATGTATTCGGGCGATGGGCATACCCTGTGGCTCAACAGCCGCGCACTCGAAGCCCTCGGCGTGACGCGTGACAGCGAGCCTCCGGCGGGTGGCAGTTACGACAAAGACTCAAACGGTGAGCTTACGGGTATTGCCCACGAGGCAGCTGCTATGCAGCTGCTGCCGCGCTGCCTGGAATGGCTGGGCGAGGACCGCATCGCGAGCGCTTACGGCGACCAGATGAAGCGTATGGCCGAGCAAGGCATCACCTCAATCTGCGATATGTCGCTCATGCCCATGCCGGGCTGCGACTTTATTCGCGACGATGTTTACGACAAGCTGCAGGCCGCCGGCAAGCTGGGCATCCGCGCCCATCTGTTCCCCACACTGCTGGATGACCAATCGCGCTTAGAAGAACTCCAGACCCGCTACGCGAACAACGCGCTGCTCTCGGCGCCAGGCTTTAAACAGTTCTTCGACGGCGTGTCGAGCGAGCATACCGCATACCTCACTGAGCCCTATACCAACCCGCGCTTCCCGGGCGACCAGGGTCGCCTGACGGTTCCTGTCGAGCGCATGCGCAAGTTGGTTCTGGCGGCAGCCGAGCGTGGCCACACCGTGCGCATCCACGTTATCGGCGACGGTGCCATCCATGCCGCACTTGATATCTTTGAGGAGGCGGCAGAGCTCTACGGCTTGCCCCAGCACGGTCATAACACGCTCGAGCATCTGGAGAATCTGCTGCCTCAGGACATCGATCGTCTGTGCAAGCTCAACGTCATTGCCTCGAGCCAGCCTTGCCACATCACGCTCGACCCGGGTGGCCCGGAGCGCGACCTGGGCCTGGAACGCAGCCGCATCATGTGGCCGTTTGCGACCTATAAGCAGCGCGGCATCCGCCAAGCTTTCGGTACCGATAGCCCCATCACAGCCGTTACCAGCATGAACGTGCTCTACACGGCCATCACGCGCCAAGACCCCCGCAGCCACTGGCCCGAGGGCGGCTGGCTCCCCAGCGAGCGCATCGATGCGGCAACGGCCCTGCGCAACTACACGCTTGGTAGCGCGTACGCAGCGGGCGACGAGCAAAACCTCGGCAGCCTAGAGCCCGGCAAATACGCCGACTTGGTAGTCCTGGACCAAAACCCGCTTACCATTGACCCCCAAGAGCTGCAAGCCACCAAGGTCCAGGCCACCTACCTGGCAGGCAACTTAATCTACGAGCGTTAACCCCACATCCCACCCCTCAGTTGCGGTGAAATACGGACTAAATAACACCTCAACAGCCAAAAACAGTCCATATTCCACCGCAACTTAAGGGGCACGTTTCAGCAACGTGCCCCTTTCTTGTTCGCACCATCTGCATCGCCATTTTGCTGCACTGACTTTTCTGAATACCGGGCCCGAATTAGTTAACCTGGCTCCCGGGGCGGACCGGAGGGCATGAAGTTTGTCGCGAGTTCCGCACGCAAAGGAAAGCACTTAATGTGCTTTCCGTCTTGCGCAGGACTGTAGAGCAGCAAACTTCATGCCCTCCGGTCCGCCCCGGGAGCCACTGCCAAGTTATCCCTCGGCATTCAGAAAATCTAAGTGCCAAAAAATAAGATTTTTTGACTCCGTGTTGTATAACCCGCCATTCGTGGGTACCATTCAACGCGTACGCAAACGAAGTAGGGAAACCCGCACGGCTCAACCGCGCGGCCCAAAAAGGAGGAAACAAGCATGTCGTCTTTGAAGCCGCTTGCAGATCGCGTCCTGGTCAAGCCCGACGAGGCCGAGCAGAAGACCGCTTCTGGTCTGTACATCGCTAGCAACGCTCAGGAGAAGCCGCAGCGCGGCACCATCGTTGCCGTTGGCGCCGGTAAGGTCAACGACAAGGGCGAGCGCATTCCCATGGACGTTCAGGTCGGCGACGTTGTCATCTACGGTAAGTTTGGTGGCAACGAGGTCAAGGTCGACGGCGAGAAGTATCTGCTGATGCGCGCCGACGACATCTACGCCGTCGTCGAGGCCTAGCCTCGTCAGAATCTCTGATTCGTCTTTGAACGCGCCTGCCGCATAGGACTCGGAAGCGGCGACGCGAGTCACATTTCTTTTGGAGGATTACCTACCATGGCAAAGAACATTACGTTCAACACCGATGCCCGCGCCAAGCTCGCAAAGGGCGTCAACACTCTGGCCGATGCCGTTACCGTCACCATGGGCCCCAAGGGCCGTTACGTCGCTCTGCAGCGCACGTTCGGTGCCCCGACCATCACCAACGACGGCGTTTCCGTCGCTAAGGAGATCGAGCTCGAGGACAACATCGAGAACATGGGCGCTCAGCTGGTGAAGGAGGTCGCCACCAAGACCAACGACACCGTGGGTGACGGCACCACCACCGCAACCCTGCTCGCTCAGGCTATCGTCAACGACGGTCTGCGCAACGTCGCCGCTGGCGCCAACCCGCTGGCCATCCGTCGCGGCATCGACAAGGCTGTAAACGCCGCCGTCGCCGAGATGAAGAAGCAGGCCAAGCCGGTCGAGACCAAGGAGCAGATTGCTTCCGTCGGTACCATCTCTGCCGGTGACCCCGAGGTTGGCGAGAAGATCGCCGAGGCCATGGAGGTCGTGGGCAAGGACGGCGTCATCACCGTCGAGGATTCCCAGACGTTCGACATTACCATCGACACCGTCGAGGGCATGCAGTTCGACAAGGGCTATGTCTCCGCTTACTTCGTCACGGATAACGACCGCATGGAGGCCGTGATGAAGGATCCGTACATCCTCATCACCGACCAGAAGATCTCCAGCGTTCAGGACATTATGCCCGTTCTCGAGGCTGTCCAGCGCGCTGGCCGCGGCCTGCTCATCATCGCTGAGGACATCGACGGCGAGGCTCTGCCTACCCTGGTCCTCAACAAGATCCGTGGCGCCCTCAACGTCTGCGCCGTCAAGGCTCCGGGCTACGGCGATCGCCGCAAGCGCATCCTCGAGGACATCGCCGTCCTCACCGGTGGCCAGGCCGCTCTGGACGAGCTGGGCGTGAAGGTCGCTGACATCACCGCCGATATGCTCGGTACCGCTAAGTCCGTCACCATCTCCAAGGACAACACTGTCGTCGTCGGCGGCGCTGGTTCCAAGGAGGCCATCGACGCCCGTATCGCTCAGATCAAGGGCGAGATGGAGAACACCACCTCTGACTTCGACCGCGAGAAGCTCCAGGAGCGCCTGGCCAAGCTCTCCGGTGGCGTTGCCGTCATCAAGGTCGGCGCTGCTACCGAGTCCGAGCTCAAGGAGATCAAGCATCGCGTCGAGGACGCCCTGCAGGCTACCCGCGCTGCTGTCGAGGAGGGCATCGTCGCCGGTGGCGGCGTCGCCTTCATGGACGCTGCTCCTGCGCTCGACGCCGTTGAGCTCGACGACCCCGAGGAGAAGATCGGTGTCGACATCGTCAAGAAGGCTCTGACTGCTCCGGTTGCTACCATCGCCAAGAACGCTGGTTTTGAGGGCGCTGTTGTGGTCGACAAGGTTGCCGAGCTGCCCGCCGGCCAGGGTCTCAACTCTGCCAACGGCGAGTGGGGCGACATGATTGAGATGGGCGTCCTCGACCCCGTCAAGGTCAGCCGCGTCACCCTGCAGAACGCTGCTTCTGTCGCCAGCCTGATCCTCATCACCGAGGCCACCGTCTCCGATGTGCCCAAGAACACTCAGCTTGAGGACGCTATCGCTGCTGCCACCGCTGGTCAGCAGGGCGGCGGTATGTACTAAGGCCGACAAGGTCTAGAACTCCCACCGGGGATCCGGGGGCGGGATGGGGTTTCTCTCCGGAACGTCCTCGGACATGCAAAGAGGCTCCGCATCGCGCTTCGCGCTGCGGAGCCTCTTTGCGTCCTGCGGAATGTTCCGGAGAGAAACCCCGTCCCGCCCCCGGATCCCCTGCGTTTACGGCCTTGAGGTCGGCGTGCGGAGAAGGACGTGGTTGTGGGGGATACGCGTCCCGGTTGCTGTTTCGCGGCAAAGCCGCGAAAAGCGCACCACTTTGGGGTGAGTGGGAGACGTGGTTGTTGCGACAACTGGTCCCCGCCACAAATTACCCTTGGCATACTTGCGCGAACGATTGCTCGTGCTACACTAGCAATTGCTGTTTCAGGGCGGGGTGGAATTCCCCACTGGCGGTAAATCGGGCGGTGCCAAAGGGGTGCCGTGGTGCAGGCGAGGTGTCTGCGACCGAGCCGATGAGTCCGCGACCCGTGCGTGTGTTGGTTCGCATGCCGGCTGAACTGGTGAGATCCCAGTACCAACGGTTAGAGTCCGGATGAAAGAGGCAGGTGATCTTAATGTCTGAACAGTCGCAGCATATCCATTTTGAGAACACGAATAGGTGGAGCACCAAACAGCTCGTTACCATGGCGTTAATGTGCGCCTTGGGCGCCCTGTTTATGTACGTCCAGCTGCCCATTCTTCCTTCGGCGCCGTTTTTGACGTACGACCCGTCGCTGGTACCGGCGATGGTGTGCGGGTTTGCGTATGGTCCTGGCGCCGGCACTGCTGTTGCCGCTATGGCTATCGTTATCCATGCGCTCACCACGGGTGACTGGGTCGGCGCGCTTATGAACCTGGTTGCCACGCTGGGCTACATTCTGCCTGCGGCTATCGTCTATCAGAAGATGCATACCTATAAGGGTGCCGTGATTGGCCTGGTGCTCGGCGTTATTGCCGCTACGGCGTTGTCTATGGTCGCAAACCTTACCATTGGCGTATGGTTCTGGTATGGCTCGGTCGATGTGATCGCCCCGCTCATGATTCCTGCCGTGCTGCCGTTCAACCTTATCAAGACCGTGCTTAACTCGGTGTTGACACTGGCGGTGTATAAAGCGGTCTCCAACCTCATCACGCCTAAAAAGGACCAGGTCAAAGGCCGCGCATGATTGAGTGTCGGGGCGTTTCCTTTAGCTATGACGGTGCCGTGCCGGCGCTCGACGGCGTCGATCTGAATATCGAGGACGGCGAGTTTTTCTGCATCCTCGGTGGCAATGGGTCGGGCAAGTCGACGTTTGCCAAGCATCTGAATGCGCTGTTGCAGCCCGATGCGGGCACGGTACGCATCAACGGCATGGATGCGTCCGACCCCGAGCTGGTCTACGACATTCGTTCGACCGCGGGCATGGTATTCCAGAATCCCGACGACCAGCTGGTGGCAACGCTTGTCGAAGATGACGTTGCGTTTGGTCCCGAAAACCTTGGCGTGCCATCGGCGCAAATTGCGCAGCGCGTACGCGAGGCGCTGAAGGGTGTGGGCCTGGTGGGCTTTGAGCGCCACGAGACCCATGCGCTTTCGGGCGGCCAAAAGCAGCGCGTGGCGCTTGCCGGCGTGCTCGCCATGGAGCCGCGCGTGCTCATATTGGACGAGGCGTCCTCGATGCTCGATCCGCGTGGGCGCAAGGGCCTTATGAAGGCCTGTCACGCGCTGCACGAACGCGGCATGACCGTCGTGATGATTACGCACTTTATGGAGGAGGCCGCCGAGGCCGATCGTGTCGCGGTGTTTCGGGCGGGGCGCGTTGCCATGCTCGGTATGCCCGAGGAAATCTTGACGCGGGCGGATGAGCTTGCGCAGCTCAACTTGGATATGCCGGCGTCGTGCTGTCTAGGTAGGGCACTTCGTGAGAAGGGCGCACCCGTTTGCGCGCAGGTGCGTGAGGCGGATATGGTCGCTGAGATTGCGCAGGCTTATGCCGAGCGAAGTGGGGCAGGCATCGCGGGACAGTCTTCCGTATCCCAGTTGGAAATCGCTGGCGTCACTGTTCCGGTAGACAACGAGGGCAACGCGTCGGAGCCCGTCATCGAGCTATCCCATGTTTCGTACAGTTATTCGCTCAGTCCGCGCGAGCGCCGCCGCTGGCATAAGCGCTCGGCCACTGCGGGCAAATCGAGCAAACAGGCTCTCTGGGGAAACGACCCCAGCAGCCCGTGGGCACTGCGCGATGTATCGCTGACGGTGCGTCGCGGCGAGTTCCTGGGCTTGGCAGGTCATACCGGTTCGGGTAAGTCGACGCTGGTCCAGCATCTCAACGGTTTGATTCGCCCCCAGGAGGGAAGCGTTTGCGCGCTGGGGCTCGACCTATCAAACAAGAAAGACGCCGCCGCGGTTAAGGCCAAGGTCGGCGTGGTGTTTCAATATCCCGAGCGTCAGCTGTTTGCCGAAACCGTGGCGCAGGACGTGGCGTTTGGTCCGCACAACCTTGGCTTGCCGCAAGATGAAGTCGACCGTCGTGTCGAGTCGTCGCTCTCGCGCGTGGGCCTCGACCTTTCCACGGTCGGCGACAAGAGTCCCTTTGAGCTTTCGGGCGGTCAGCAACGGCGTGTGGCATTCGCCGGCGTGCTCGCCATGGAGCCCGAAGTCCTGGTGCTCGATGAACCCATGGCGGGGCTCGATCCGGCTGCCCGCAGGGATTTCCTAGGGCTCATCGATCGGCTCCATCGCGAGGGCCTGACCGTTGTCATGGTTTCGCACAGCATGGATGACCTGGCCAATTGCTGCGACCGCATCGTCGTAATGAACGAAGGCGCGGTGTTTGCCGAGGGCACGCCCGCTCAGGTTTTTGCGCATGCGGATGAGCTTAAATCAATCGGCTTGGGTGTTCCCGCTGCCCAGCGCATGGCGCTGGCGCTTACGGAGGCGGGCGTGCCGCTGCGTCGCGGCGGGCTCTATACGGTTGAGTCGTTGGCCGACGAGTTGGCAGATTTGCTGATCGGTCGCCCAGACGGTTCTTCTAACGTCGCGGACATTGCTAAATCCAAGACGGTCGCGCGAGAGGAGGGCTGCTAATGGAGGTGTTTTCGTTTGGCAGCTACTATCCCGGCGATAGTGCGATCCACCGCCTGGACCCGCGAACTAAGTTGCTCTTGGGCTTTGTGTTTCTGATCACGACGCTCACAGTCAGCAGCTTCTGCGGACTGGCCTCGGTCGCAATCTTCATTGTCCTGATTTATACCGTGTCCCGGGTGCCGTTGCGCCGGGTCCTATCATCGATGGCACCATTGCTGGCGATTGTCGTGGTGGTCGCGGTGCTCAACCTGTTTTCCGACCAGAGCGGGCGCATCCTGTGGCAGCTCGGCTTTCTGCAGATAAGCGAGGGCTCGCTGCGTTCTGCCGCCTTTATGGCGTGCCGCCTGAGCTTGATGATGGCCGGCATGAGCGCCATTACGCTCACCACGCCCACGCTCGACCTCACCGCGGGCTTTGAGCGCCTGCTCGCGCCGTTTGCGCGTGTGGGACTTCCTGCGCACGAGCTCGGCATGATTATGGGTATCGCGCTGCGCTTTATGCCGCAGTTTGCCACTGAGATGAAACAGACGGCCGATGCGCAGGCAAGTCGCGGTGCGCGCGTGACGGGAGGCCCGCTCGGCGGCGTGCGTATGCTCGGCAGTGTGGCGATTCCGCTGTTCACGGGCGTGTTCCGCCATGCCGAGACGCTGTCTGCTGCCATGGATGCGCGCTGCTATCACGGCGAACAGGGACGCACGCGTCTGCATGCACTTACGTTTGGCCGCGGGGATGCACTGGCCGCGGTGATGACGGCGCTGCTGCTCGCGTGTGTCATCGTCATCAACCTTCAACTTGTTTAGGCGCGATTCGAGCGCAAGAAAGGGGTCCCTATGACCGACAACGACCGCACGGCTCAGCTTGAGCGCGCCTGTTCGTATCTCAGGCGCATTCCGGCGTGGTATCTGGCCACGACCGATGCAAGCGACGGGCATCAGCCTCGCGTGAGGCCGTTTTCGTTTGCCATGGTCGATGACGGTAAGTTGTGGTTTTGCACGTCGCGCGACAAGGATGTGTGGGCGGAGCTGAGTGCGAATCCCAAGTTTGAGCTCTCGGGCTGGAAGCCGGGGGAATGTTGGATCGTGTTAACTGGCGAGGCCGCGCTCGAGGATGATGCAGTTGTGAGCGACAAGGTGCGCCAAGCGGGCTTTAAGCACATGGTGGGCATTGGCGAGCAACACGATAGTGCCAACGACGGCCGCCTTGCTTTCTTTTCGGTCCGCAACATCGCCGCGCGCTTCTGTGATATCGACGGCAGCGAGGAGCGCCTGGGGCTCTAATTTCCCAAATTGATTACCCATTCCAAAAAGACTGGTCAGGCGACAGGAGGACACATGGACGGATTGAATACGGTGTTGGAGTATCTGACGTCGGTGCCGGCATGGTATTTGGCGACGAGCGTTGACGGACAGCCTCATGTGCGTCCGTTTTCGTTTGCGCAGATCCAGGATGGCAAGCTGTGGTTTGTAACAGCGCGCACCAAAGATGTGTGGCAAGAGCTGCTGCAAAACCAGCGCTTTGAGGCCACGAGTTGGTGGCCGGGCCATGGCTGGCTCATCTTGCGCGGGCGTGCCGGCTTGGATGACCGGGCTTTAGACGAAATGCGCGAAGCCGGGTGGAAGCATCTAGAGCACCTGGGCGAGCACTATGAGGGGCCTAACGACCCCACGCTCGTCTTCTTTAGCGTCGAGGATCCCGAGGCTTTTATCTGCAATCACGACGAATGGGTGCCGGTCGAGCTCTAGCCAGCTGGCTCATCCTAACAACTTGGTTTTCGCATGGGCGGGCCCCGTATTGCCCGGCGCCGTTAGGAGCGCCGGTCAATACGGGGCCCGCTCCATTTGTCAATTCCTTCAAGCGAATGTGTCGGGAATGTTTCAATGCATGAATATGCAAGCCATTTACGTGTTCATGCATCTTTTGGTGCTAAAGTTTCAACCCACTTCATAACGACCGCTGCGAAATGCGCATCGGTGCATAAATCGCAGACAAGGAGTCTGATATGTCTTTGAAGGTTGGAATCGTCGGCGCGGCTGGATATGCCGGCGCCGAACTCATTCGCCTCGTGCTTGGCCATCCCGAGTTTGAACTTGTTGCCATTACGTCCAACGCCGATGCCGGCCAGCCGCTGTCCGCGGTGTATCCGAGCTTTGCTGGCGTGAGCGATCTGGTTTTCACCACGCATGACGCCCCCGAGCTCAAGAGCTGCGATGCGGTTTTTCTTGCCGTGCCGCACACGGCTGCCATGGCACAGGTGCCCGCGCTGCTTGCCGCGGGCGTTTCCTGCTTTGATCTTTCGGCCGATTACCGTCTGAGCGACGCGTCCGTCTTTGAGGCATGGTATGCCGCTGAGCACACGAGCCCCGAGTTGCTCAAGACCCGCGCTTTTGGCCTGCCCGAGCTATTCTGCCGGGACTTGGAGACCGCCGCATCCGACCATGCCGACGGCAAACCCGTGCTGGTCGCCTGCGCCGGTTGCTATCCCACCGCAACGAGCCTTGCCGCCGCGCCCGCCGTGCGCGCTGGCTGGGTTGCCCAGAGCGGCCCCGTGATCGTTGATGCCATCAGCGGTGTGACGGGTGCCGGCAAGTCCTGCAACGCTCGTACGCATTTTTGCAGCGCTGACGAGAACTTGGAGGCCTACGGCGTGGGCAAGCATCGCCACACGCCCGAGATTGAGCAAATCCTTGGCCTGACCGATCGCGTCGTCTTCACCCCGCATCTGGCACCGCTCAAGCGCGGCCTGCTCTCCACGGTGACGCTGCCGCTCACGCCGCAGGCCATCGACTCCCTGGCTCTTGAGGATGTCGTCGACTATTACAAGCAGTTTTACGCTGGACGCACCTTTGTGCGCGTGCTCGATGCCGGCCAGCAGCCCAAGACGGCTTCGGTCGTCGGCACCA
>CAJLOU010000060.1 GCA_905208345.1 uncultured Collinsella sp. | reverse complement strand
TTTTTGTTCCGCCAGGGGGGGTGTCCTGCCGTACTTCATCGCTTCCACACCGTTCACCGAGTTGTCCTAGCCTTTTGTCGATGCGTGGAATATACTTTCATTAACACGTTGCTTCGTGAAAGGAACATTCATGATTTACACGCTCACTGCAAATCCCGCCATTGACTACAACATCGCCTGCGACGGTCTTGACGCCAACACCGTCACGCGTACCCGCAACGCCGTCTACACGCCCAACGGCAAGGGCCTCAACGTCTCGTTTACGCTTGACCACTACGGTGTCGACACCACGATCCTGGGTTTCTTCGCCGGCTTCTCGGGTGAGTTCATCGTTAAGGGCGCCGAGGCCCTGGGCGTGCCCGTCAAGCCCGTTTGGACCGACGGCATCACGCGCGTCAATGTGTTCCTCAATGCCGGACCCGACACCGAGTACAACATGGTCAACGCCGGTGCCGCCATCAACGAGGCCAACGAGCAGGAGATGTTTGAGCTCATCGATTCGCTTGATGACATGACCTGCCTGGTCATCAGCGGCTCGCTGCCTCCCAACACTTCCGAGGGCTTCTTGGCCGAGGTCCTGCGCCGCGTCAAGGCCAAGGGGGCCGAGTTCGTCCTCGATATCTCGAGCCATCAGCTGGCAGACCTCATTGCCATGGAGCCGCTGCTGATTAAGCCCAACGACGACGAGCTGCTCGATATCTTTGGCATTAAGGTGAGCGGTGGCGACGACGAGTCCGTCAAGGGCGCGATGGCCGAGCTGCACGCCAAGGGCGCCAAGAATGTGCTGCTGACTCTTGGCGGCGCTGGTGCGTACTTCTCTAACGGCGAGCACATCTGGTTTGCCAACCGCACCTTCGACGTCAAGCTGCTGTCGACGGTGTGCGCCGGCGATTCCTCGCTCGCTGCCTTCCTGTCCGTGTGGCACGACGCCCCCGAGCGCGTCGAGGACGCCCTGCGCCTTTCGATGGCTACCGGCGCCAACGTGGTCGAGTGCCCGGGCCTGGGCGACTTTGCCAAGGTCGAGGAGTATAAGAAGGGCATCGCTATCCGCGAGGTCTGCTAACTCCGGCCTAAAGCTTGAGTATTTCGAGTGGTTCGCATCCGTCTTGGGAACAGGACGGATGCGTTTTTGTTTATCGGACTTGCGTGTGCAGGGGAGGCTGTTTCTTGCTAGACTTCTTGCAGATGCAATCGACAACCAATTTGATAGCCGCAGGAGGCCACAGGTATGTGCAATGTTTCGCTCAACGGTACGCACCCGACCGATGCCTCCCTGCGCGTCCTTCGTGCGCTCGAGGCGGCCGGTCTTGAGGCCTGGTACGTGGGCGGTTGGGTGCGCGACGCCCTGATGGGATGCCCCAGCCACGATGTTGACATGTGTTGCAGCGGCCTGTGGCAGGAGTCCAAAGTGGCGCTCGAGGCCGCTGGTATCGCGGTCGTGGAGTCGGGCATTAAATTTGGCGGAATCACGGCTATTTCCGATGGCGAGCGTATCGAGGTCACCACGTACCGTCTGGATGGCTTTTACACCGATGGTCGCCATCCCCAGAGTGTGGAGCGTGCCGCCTCGCTCGAGGACGATCTGGCGCGCCGCGACTTTACCGTCAACGCTATGGCCTGGCATCCCGAGCGCGGGCTTGTCGACCGCTACGACGGCCAGGGTGACTTGGAGCGCAAGCTGATTCGCGCTGTCGGCGATCCCAAGCGTCGCTTTAACGAGGACGCCCTGCGCATGCTGCGTGCTGTGCGCTTTGCCTGCCGTCTGGACTTTATGATTGAGCCCGAGACCAAGCGTGCGCTTGCCGAGCGCGCGCCGCTGCTCGATGCCGTGGCGCGCGAGCGTGTGGGTATTGAGCTCGAGGGCATTCTTTCGACCGGTCATGGGGGAGACGCGATGCTTCGCTATCCCGAGCTCATCTGTGCCGCTGTGCCCGAGTTGGCAGCGGGTCGCGGGTTTGATCAGCGCAGTGTCTATCATGCGTTTAACGTCTACGAGCATATCGCCCGTGTGCTGACGGTGGCAGGGGAGCTGGCGCTGTGCGACGGCGTCGCGCCATCGTCGAGCCTTATGTGGGCGGCGTTTTTGCACGATGTCTCCAAGCCCGAGTGCTTTACGGTCGATCACGCCGGCAGCGGACACTTCTACGGTCATCCCGAGCTCGGCGCCAAGAAAGCGCGCGTCATTATGGATCGCCTGGCGCTCTCGCACGACTTGGTGCGCGACGTGTGCCTGCTCATCAAATACCATGACAAGCCGCTGCGCCCCGAGCGCTCCTGTCTGCTCAATATGATGCGCGCGCTTTCGGGTGA
Source organism: uncultured Collinsella sp. (assembly GCA_905208345.1). Classification (GTDB taxonomy): domain Bacteria; phylum Actinomycetota; class Coriobacteriia; order Coriobacteriales; family Coriobacteriaceae; genus Collinsella. The sequence continues at coordinate 9,518 of CAJLOU010000060.1, read as the reverse complement.
GGGCGTCGACACGGCCCGCCTGATTGACGAGCTCATGGACCTTAAGCGTGCCGACACACTTGGCAAGGCCCCGTCGTGCTTCTATTACGTTGAGACGATTGAGGAGATGCGCGCGATGGCGCACGAGCTGCTGAGGGCGGGGGAGCCCTATACGCTCAAGATGCTCGCCATCAACGGCGGCGACCTGATCCGTGCTGGAGTCAAGCCCGGGCCGGAACTGGGGCAGCTTCTCAACTCCGCCCTCGACGCCGTGATCGAAGACAACATTCCCAACGATCGCGAAGCTCTTTTGGTCCATCTTAACTTGAATTAGCTACCTAGTTTACCTGCGTGTTCCATAACCTGCCGACAATTTTTTGGCAATTTGGAATTTCTTCTTGCGCTGACGTTTTTTGTCTCGTAATATATTTCCTCGCAGCACGGCAGTGCAGATGTCATGTGGCCCGTTCGTCTAGCGGTTTAGGACGCCGCCCTCTCAAGGCGGAGATCACCAGTTCGAATCTGGTACGGGCTACCACTTCTTTTCTGCTGAGGCTTATGGCCCGTTCGTCTAGCGGTTTAGGACGCCGCCCTCTCAAGGCGGAGATCACCAGTTCGAATCTGGTACGGGCTACCACGCATCTGATACCCGGACTTCCTATGGAAGGCCGGGTTTTTTATTTTCAAACAACCGTCTGCAATTCCCGTTTGAACCAGAGCTTTGCGTTCTGCCTATGGCCCTTACGGGTACAATATCCAAGATATTTTGACTGTTAGAAGGAGTCTCATGACGGAGTCCTCTCAGCATACGTCTAAGCCCCAGGTCGAGGTTGAGGCCTCGGGCGGAGATGACAATAAGAGCGCACGCCGCGGCGCCATCTTTATCGGCGTCGTGCTAGTAGGTTATATCGTCTATCTGGTGGTAACCGGGCAGATGGGGCAGTTCTGGGCCGCTATGTCGAGCGTCCAGGCGTCATGGCTCGTTGTCGCGTGTCTTTGCATGTTCATGTACCTGTTCTTTGGCATTGTGGCCTATGCGATCGCCGTCTGGCTCGATCCCAATTCGCCCGTCGGCATCCGCGACCTGATCTCGGTCGAGGCGAGTGGCATCTTCTTTGGCAACCTGACGCCCATGATGATGGGCTCCACCCCGGCTCAGATCTATCGCCTGACCAAGGCCGGCCAAAACGTGGGCGAGGCCGGCGCCACGCAATTCACGCGTTTTATCGTGTACCAGTTTGGCCTCGTTGCCTGGGGCGCTATCCTACTGCTTGCTCGCATGCCCTTTTTTGCCGAGCGCTATGGCGACATGACGCTGCTGTGCGTCTTTAGCTTTGGTGGACACTGCTGCATCTTGCTTGGCATCTTCGCCGTCGCGCTCATGCCTAAGACCGTCACGCGCGTCGCCCATTGCATCATCAATTGGCTTGAGCGCATTGGTGTCTCGGCCACTAAGATCGAGGGATGGCGCACGTTTGTCGATGGCGAGATCTACTCCTTCTCCGAGAAGTTCAAGCTTTCGGCCGGACATTTTTCTTCCATGCTGCTCACGGTGGCCATCACCATGCTGCAACTCGCGTTTTTCTACCTCGTGCCGTATTTCCTGATGCTTGCCTTTGGCCACCACGAGGTCGACTTTTTCTCGGTCATGGCCGCGAGCGCCTTTGTCCAGCTGCTGAGCTCTGCGGTCCCCCTGCCCGGTGGAACTGGTGGCGCTGAGGGCGGCTTTGCATTGTTCTTGGGTCATTTCTTTGGGTCGGCTTCGACCGCCGGCTATCTGCTGTGGCGCCTCATTACGTTTATTGCGCCGACCATTTTGGCTGCGCCCCTGCTGGGACTTAAGAGCGCCCACAACGAGAGCATCCATGCGCGCTGGGATCGTGTGATGCGCAAGCTCGGCCGCACGCCTCAGACGCCCTCTGCGCCCACTATGCCGCACCCCACGAATGCTGTTACCGTTGATCCCAAGAAGCGCGCTCAGAAGGCTTCTGGGACCGCTAAGCCGGCTCATAAAGCCTATGTGCGCCAGACAGGCGATGGTATTCGCGTATCTCCGTCGGCACTCAATAAGAAGAAGCATCCCAAGTCGCAGTAGGGCAGTCGTGCGTTCTTCATGATGCAGGGCATATTTGTGCTGTATGGGGGATAATCCTCTTACGTAGATTATCTCTCATCTGTTGATGAATGCTTGCATATCGAAGGGACACGCCCATGGCAACCAGCAAACCGCGTCTTGATCGTCGCATCATTCGCAGCCGTAATGCCATCCTTTCGGCTTTCGAGCGCCTGCTCATGGAAAAGCCGCTGGCAGACATTACGGTGAGTGCCATCGCGCGCGAGGCCAATGTCGACCGCAAGACCTTTTACGTTCACTTTGGTACGGTTGACGGCCTGCTCGATGCCATTGCCGTCGATGTGGTGGAGATGATTGTCGACTCGGTCGAGAAAACGCTTGCTTCTATGGACGGTGACACCAGCGAGCGCGCTCTTGGCGCGGCGGCGACCTTCTTTAAAACCGTTAATGAGGCACTGTGCAACAACTTAGTGCTCAATCGTCAGCTGATCGAGAATATTCCGCTCGATGATTTCATGGCTCGTCTTCGTGCGCCGCTCGAACATGAGATTGCCGAGCGCGATCTGCTGCCCCAAGGTCTCAAGGACGAGATGTTCGACTACTATCTGGCGTTTTTGCTGTCGGGTATTATCGGTATCTATCGCACGTGGGCGCTGTCTGACGGCTCGGTTCCTATCGAGCGCGTCTCTGAGGTCGCCAACGATCTGACTCTCAATGGTCTGTCGAGTCTGGAATCTCGCTTGGATTAGGCCTAGTTGGGCTCGTCGGCGTGGAAATTCCTGTTCCTGAGGTTCTCCGGCGCCTTGGAGACCTTGCCGGCGTAGGAGCTGTAGCCTGAGGATCCTTAAAAGAAAGTCCAGTTTATCCTTCCCACTCCAATTTTGGAATCCTCCGATGCGCCTTCGCACGCTCGCATGACCTCGATAGCATGCGAGCGTGCAAACTCGACGAGCTCTGCGTTGCGGGCGTTTATGGTGCCGAAGGCGGCGGGGCACACGATAAGGCGCGCGCAGTGGACGAGGAGCTCTTTGGCGCGGGCTATGGTTTTATCCCCGATCGGCTCGAAGGCGCGCTCGGCCACGCATTCCGTCGCCAGGTCGCGCGCGAGCTCGCAGTCGATGTCCCCTTCGTGCAGAACGCCCGCGTAGAACGCCTTGCCCTGCCGGATGAGCTGGCGAAACACAGCTGACCCCGTACCTGCGCCGGCGATGACGAACGTGTGCGCATCGCCGTGTGGGCGCCCAATTTCCACGCTGCCGAAGCGCTCGTTGAAGGTGCCATGTTTAAGGCCGTAGAGCTCGCCAATCGTCTCGCGCGTGAATATGTCCTCGGGTGCGCCGGCGCGGAAGACCCGACCGTCCTTCACGCAAATCACCTTGTCGGCGCTTTTCTGCGCGAGCTCGAGTTCGTGGATGGACATGATGACAGCCACATTCTGCGATTTCGCAAGGTGGCGAAGTATTCGCAGCAGGTCGATCTGGTAGCGGATATCGAGATATGATGTGGGCTCGTCGAGCACGAGCACACGCGGATCCTGCGCGATGGCGCGTGCGAGCATGACGCGCTGGCGTTGCCCGTCGCTTATCTGCATGAAGTCGCGTTCGGCGAGCTCTTCCACATGTGCGGTTTTCATGGCCTCGTCGACCCGACTATGGTCGTCAGGCGAGAGTGTTCCCATTCGCCCGGTGTAGGGATGCCTTCCCGCCTCTACGATATCGCGGCAGGTGAGGAGTTCGGTCCGGGGGCGATCTGTCAGCATAACGGCAAGGTTCCTTGCGAACTCCGCCGTCTTCCATCGGGAAATCTCCCGCCCGTCGAGCTCGACCGCGCCGGCAAGCGGTGCCAGATGGCGTGTGATGGTTTTCAAGATGGTCGACTTGCCCGAGCCGTTCGGCCCGATGAGCGCCACGACGTCGCCCGTGCGAACCTCCAGCTCGACGCCTTCGACTACGACCTTCTTGTCGTAGCCCGCCGACAGGTCACTTATGCGGAAAAGCGGCGCTCCGTCAGCCTGCGTTTCGACCGGGGTTTCGAGGTTCGACTCCGCTCGGAGCGTTTTGGGCCGCGGCACAAATTTCCCCATCTACCTCACCCGCTTCTTCAACATGAGCGCGATAACCACCGGCGCGCCGAAGATGGCGGTGACGGCGCTGATGGAAAGCTCGACGGGGGAGAACAGCGTGCGCGCGATCAAATCGCAGCCCGCGCAGAAGATGGCGCCTCCCAAGAAGCACGCAGGAATCACGCGGATGGGCTTCGACGACTTTAGCGCCGACTTAACGAGATGCGGAACCGCGATGCCTACGAACGACACCGGACCAGCGAACGCGGTCACGCAGGCGGAGAGCATGCTCGCTAGAAGGACGAGCACCACGCGGAAGCATGAGACGTTCACGCCGACGCTTTTCGCGTAGGCTTCTCCCAGCTGGAAGGCGGAAAGGGGCTTCGATATCGCGAATACGCATGCGCTCACGGTGATCACCACGACCGCGATGACCGCGACGTCGTCCCAGCTCGAACCCGAGAAGCTACCCAAGGACCAGTTGTGCAGGTTCACGATGGACTGGTCGTCGGCGAAGGCGATGAGGAAGTTCGTCGCCGCCGAGCAGATGTATCCCACCATGACGCCCGCCACGATGAGCATGGCCATAGAGCTTATGCGCCGTGCTATGAGGAGCACGAAGCCGATGGTGATAAGCGAGCCCAGAAACGCTGCGGCCACCATGGCCGGCGAGGACATGGCCTGGTTCGCGCCCAGAAGTACGATCATCGTAAGCGCGACAACGAACTTTGCGCCCGAGGAGACGCCCAAGATGAACGGGTCGGCGATGGGGTTGTTGAAAAACGTCTGCAGCAGGAACCCGGAGAGCGAAAGTGCCCCGCCGAGAAGCACGGCTGAAAGCACGCGCGGCAGACGAATCTCCCAGATGATCTGGATTTCCATGGAATTGGCCGCGCCTCCCGAAAGGATGCCGGGGATGTGGTCTGCGGGCACGAGCACGCTCCCGATGCACAGGTTGGCCCCGACGAGCACGATGAGGGCAACAGCGAGCAGCGCCGTCACGACGCGACACCGCGCGGCGCGCCCCGATTCGTCGTATGTCATGGAAAGCCGGCTTCTCATGGCGCTAGTCGAGCTTCCTCAGATAATGGAAGTTGCTCGCGTCATCGCCGGTGAACGCCCCGTGCAGCTCGTCGATAATGTCGGCGGTGGAAGTCATCTGCTGGTACATGTCGGCGCTTGTGACCCAGACGTTGCCGTTCTTCACGGCTTTGAACTGCGACAATAGCGCGTTTTTGCCTACGAAGTCGTTCAAGGTGGCAACCGATTCGTCGATGGTGCCGTTGTAGACGATAATGTCGGCATCCTTCGCCGTCGCGTAGAAGCGCTCCATTTCGAGCGTTACTGACGAACCTGACGTCGACGCCGTCTGCGCGTCATCGAGCGCGTAGTTGCCGCCTGCAAGCTCGATCATCTGCGCCACGTAGTCGCCCGCCCGCCGCGTGACGGCGGCCCCGTTCGAGTTAATGTAGAAATACGCCACGGTTTTACCTGACGACGCGAGCCTCGACGTTTGCTCGACGCGGGCCTTCTGCTCGTTGAACAGGTGCGCGGCCTCGTCTTCCTTGTCGAACAGGACGCCGAAAAGCTTAATCCACTCGACGCGCCCGAGTGCTTCGGGCTCGCTCGACGACTGTTCGGTGAGCACGACGAGCCCGAGCTTCTGCAGCTTTTCCTTCACATCGGGCGTGTGGTTGATCATGGTGTTCTCGATGGCGAGCGTGCAGCCCGAGGCCGATATTCGCTCGTAGTCGGGCGCGCTGTACTTGCCGCCGTAGGCGATCGCCCCACTTTCGAGCGCGCTTTTGAAGCCCGCGACCGAGCAATCCTCGGCCTTCGTGCCCGACATGAAGATATTGTCGTTCGCATCGAGCGCGTCGACCAGGCACATCGTTGCCGACGACACGAGGTACACCTTGTCGGCGGGGCGCCTTATGACCGCGATGTCGGAGCTCAACCCATCAGGTACCTTCGCATCTTGCGGCACCACGAGGAAGCGCTCCCCGTTCGAAATGCAGATAAGCCGCAGGCCGCCTTCGTACTCGTCGACAGTGAAGTGCTTGGCGTATTCAAGCTGAAGCGCCCCCGTCGGCTCCCAGCCGCAGCCCAAATCGGCGTTGTGGAAGTCGGCCGCGGCGCTTGAAGCCGTTCCCGCAGGGGAGCCGCCGCTTGCATCGTTGCCCGATTTCTCCTTCATGGTGGATGAGTCGAAGTGGAGCGTGTAGTCGATGGTGTGCGGCGTCGACATGGCGACGGTCTCGGCCGACACGGCGATGTCCTCGTCGAGTGTGACGGGTATCTCGAACGTGGAGTTGCCGCCGTCGTTTACGGGCGCGTAGTCCACGCCGTCGATGGTCATCTTGTCGTAGTTCGAACTCGACCAGGTGATGGTCGCGGTGTAGGTGTCGCCATCCTTCACAATTGTGGTGGGTGAGGCGATGCTTGCGCGCCCTGACCCGCCGGAAAGCGAGACGCTCACAGTGTATTCCTGAGAGCCCGTCGTGGCACCGGTCGCGTTCGGGCTCGCACTGCACCCCGCGAAGGGAAGCGCGAGCAGGGCGACGAGAACGCAGGCGATCGCGCGCGCCGCGATGCTGTGGCGCTTCCTGTTTTCCCCCTTGGGAAGAATCGACCGCATGGCGTTACTTCAGTGCGTCGGCGCGCAGATCGACGCCGGCGGATTCGAACACGAGCGTGCGGTCGTACCACTGCTCTTTTCTAATACTCCACGCGGCGCAGGCGGTGTCCTCGTCGAGCGCTTCAACGGGCACGTCGTAGGTGTACTTGCCTTCCGCGTTTTCCACATAGGGGATGAAGTCGGCCTCGCTCGCGGCGGCAGCCTCGTCACCCGTGCCCATGAAGAGCTTGCCGTAGCCCGTGCCGGAAAGTGTCATCACGCAGTGCATGGAGCCGTTTTCCACGATGAGCTGGGCGTCCACAATCCTGAACATGTTCGAGCTGGAATCTACGGTGATCGGATAGGTGCCGTCGGCCACCTTGTCGGCGGTGATGGGGGCAGCGCTTGCGCCCTCGGGCGCATCGGCCGCCTGTTCGGTCTTTTCCTGGGAATCGGCATCGCTTGCCTTTGCGCTGTCGATTGAATTTCCGCCGCAGCCGGCGAGCGAGAACGCGAAAAGCGCCGCCGACAGGGCGAAGGCGAGGGTTTTCTTCAACATGGAGGGGTTCCTTTCAATCGCTTCGACCGCCCGCGCCGTGCTGTGGGTGGGCGGGATGCGAATGCAACGGGCATGCGCCGTCAGTCGGGGAAGGCGCATGCCCGTTGCACGGGGACGCGACCGGCGCCCCCGTGCGCGGCGAGTTTACAGCTTGGCGATGGCGTCGTCCACGTGTGAGACGTAGATGTCGTCGACCGCGACGTTCTGTCCCAGACCCTGGAGCAGGCACGTCACTTCGAAGCCGGCGGCCACGAACTTCGCAGCCCAGCTGTCGGGGTCGGTCTCGTCTGCCATGTCGTTGTTCGCGTGGTCGCCCGCGACCACCATGAACGGCGCGAGCACGGCCTTCTTGTAGCCTGCGGCGCTCGCGGCGGCGATAACATCCTCGCAGGTCGGTTCAGCCTCGACGGTGCCGACGAAGAACTGCGTCAAGCCCTCGTTCTTGAACACTTCCTGCATCTTGGCATAGTCGGCGTTGGAATCGGCTTCGGTGCCGTGGCCCATGAGGCACAGCGCCGTCTTGCCGTCGTCGAAGGACGCCATGTTCTCCTTAATGGCTGCGGCCACCTTCTTGTAGTCGTCGTCGGAGGTGAGCAGCGGGTCGCCGAGCGAGATTTTGTCGAACTTGTCGGCGTACTTGTCGAGCTCGTCTTTCACGTCGGTGTATTCCAGGCCACCCATGAGATGCGTCGGCTGCACGACGATTTCCTTCACGCCGTCTTCCACGCAGCGGTCGAGCGCCTCGGTCATGTTGTCGATCGTGATGCCGTCGCGCTTCTTCAGCTTATCGATGATGATCTGCGCGGTGAAGGCGCGGCGGATGTCGTAGTCCTGCCAGTACTTCTCGCGGATAGCGTCTTCGATGGCGCCGATGGTGATGTGGCGCGAGTCGTTGTAGCTCGTGCCGAAGCTCGTGACGAGGATGACCGGCTTCACGGCCTTCTCCTTTTCGCTCGATTTCTCGGAACTCGCGGAGGTGCTGGAGCAGCCCGCGAGCGCGAATCCGGCGAGCGCGACGGCTCCGGTTGCTGCGGCGCCCATGAAGCCGCGGCGTGACATCTGGTCGGACATGGTTTTTCCTTTCCTCGGTTTGCCGGTCCCCCGGCGACAGTTGCTTGTCGGCACAAGCGAAAGAAAAGCGCACCCCTCGGGGTTCACAAGGAGCTAACGCCACGGCGATGCCGTGAGGAAAAGGCGAAGCAGTCTGGCTTGGGGCGCGAGGCAGTTCGCCCGCGCGTCCTATACAGTAATGTCCCTTGCCCAGGATTCCCACCTGGTTCCCTCCGCAAGCCAGCGCGGGCTGTGCGGGCGCCGCGCCGGTCATTTCCTTTTATCCGATTGTCATATGCTCGTTGCCGAAACTTTTACTATGATAGTGGGCACTTGTGAACGTGTCAAAGCCAGGGCGGGCGGCATTGCGCCTCCTGCCTGCGTATTTGCGCCGATTGCCGCTGCGGGCGCCGTGTTTTGCCCGCTGTGCGAAGGGCGGCGTAAACGGTTGCGATGAGAAACGGGAAGGGAAGGCTCGGATGATTCATATCGTTGGCGCAGGCTCGGGCGCCGCCGACCTTATCACGCTGCGCGGGGCGCGCCTTCTGCGCGCGGCCGACGTGGTCGTTTGGGCGGGGAGCCTTGTGAACCCCGAGCTGCTCGCCGATTGCAAGGAATCCTGCGTCGTCTACGACAGCGCGCACATGACCTTGGAGGAAGTGCTCGACGTGATGTGCGCGGCAGATGCGCGGGGCGAGGAAGTGGTGCGCCTGCACACGGGTGACCCGTGCCTATACGGCGCCATCCAGGAGCAGATGGACGCACTCGACGCGCGCGGCGTGGACTACGAGGTGGTGCCCGGCGTGTCGAGCTTTTGCGGTGCCGCGGCGGCGCTTCGCCAGGAATACACGCTGCCGGGAATCAGCCAGTCGGTCGTGATCACGCGGCTTTCCGGGCGCACCCCCATGCCCGCGGGCGAGGGCATGCGCACCATGGCGGAAAGCGGCTCGACTATGGTCATCTTCTTGAGCTCGGGTATGCTCGCCGAGCTTTCCGCCGAGCTTTTGACCGCTGGCCGCAGCTCCGACGAGCCGGCGGCGCTCGTGTACAAGGCGACCTGGCCTGAGGAGCGCGTGGTGCGCTGCACAGTGGGCACGCTTGCCGATGCGGGTGCGCGAGAGGGCATCGACCGCACGGCGCTCGTGGTGGTGGGCCGCGTGCTCGGAGCTCGCGGCGG
>CAJLOU010000059.1 GCA_905208345.1 uncultured Collinsella sp. | reverse complement strand
AATCCAAGGGTTATACCCTAAGAGCAAACCACCCCTTTTAGGGGTGGTTTTGATTCAAGCAAATAGTGAATCGACTACGACCGTGCGCCCTCGAGGAAGAAGCGGCGGCTGAAGTAGTTATACCAGGTGACGAGGAACGTGGCGATGGCCTTCATGGCCTGGTAGCCGATGCTCAAAAACGTGACGCCCACAAACATGTACAGGTCGTTGAGGCCCAGGCCGATCACCGACAGGATGGTGAAGATCGTGAACTCGCGCTTGCGGCTCATGCCTTCGCGGTGGTCGAACACGTACTTCATGCTGAGCCAGTAGTTGACCACGACGGACGTGATAAACGAAACCGTGGTGCTCATCAAAAAGTCGAGGTGGAACAGCTCGACGAGCGCAATGAGCATGCCCCAGTCGATGCCAAAGGAGATAAGACCCACGACGGCAAACTTGAGGAACTGCTTGGTATGAGGTTGTGCCAGCGCCTTGCGCACGTAATCACATCCAATGCGTTGATGAATCGAGCAACGAGATACTTTAGAGCTTTTGCATGGGAAACGTAAGGTCTTTGGCAAGAACTATACGAACTCGCCAAATTTTCAAGAGCTAATCCGCAAACGTTGAAAATTTGCCCGTAAACGAGCGACACCCACGGACGATGCTGCGCTGAGTGCGCGTCGTCCGTGGGCGCCGTAATGCTGCAGGGGTTTCGAGCTATTTTGTCTCGTCGCCCTCCAGGAAGATCTTTCGGGTCACAAAGTTGTAGACCATGACAAGCGCGGTGGCGCAGATCTTGGCGATATTGGCCTCGAGTCCCAGGCCGGCGTTGAGCGCCAGCACGATGCCGTCGTTGAGCACCAAACCGATCACGGACAGCACGACAAAGATGATGAACTCGCGGCGGCGGCTCATGCCTTCCTTGTGCGCAAACACGTACTTCATGCTGGCGACGTAATTAAAGATGAGCGAGACGATAAAGCCGCTGGTGTTGGCGATAAGGATGTTGAGGCCCAGACCGTAGTGGAGCAGATTCATAATGCCAAAGTCGATAACCGTGGCAATGACACCGACGACGCCAAATTTCATGATCTGCGCAAGGAGCTTTTGCATGGTACCTGCCTTAAGCTGGCGCCGAAGCGCCGCGGGGATGACAAACTTAGCAAGTTTAGCCAATCCCCGCGGGTGGTGCTAGGCGCGCTCCTCGATAGCACCGTTTCTATATGCATCGAGCAGCTGACGCAGGTCCTGGATTTGGCTGCGGATCTTGGCGCCAGTATCGGTGTCGCTCACCATGCGGCGACGGTCTGCTTGGTCAAAACGGTTGGTCTCGCTTTCGATGTCCACGTTGCGCGTGAGTGCCTCGGCAACCGTCGTAAAGGCTCGGTGCGACTTGAGACGGCAGCCGCGTGAGCTCGAGATAAGCGTATAGCCGGCGATACCCGTCTTGGGATGGTAAGCGCGGCAGAAGCCGCCATCGATGACCAGCAGCTTGCCCTCGGCGCGGATGGGCTGCTCACCCTTGGTGGTTTTAACGGGCGTGTGGCCGTTGATGATGTGGCCGGTCGGCGAGCATGCCATGGGCGCGACGCCAAACTCGCGCATGATGTCATCGCAGACCGAGGGCGACTTGGTAAGCGTAAAGTACGGGTCCATCGGCTCGACCCAGGTGCTCTTATCGGCGATATAGGCGCGCTCAAAGGTACGCACCAGGCGTCCGCTGGCGGGCGAGTTAAAGCCAATCCACAGGTACCACATCCAGTCGAGGGCGTCGCGGTCGCCCACGCGCCAGGCGCGGCGGGCGATGTGGTCGCAAAAATCAAGATAATCGCGCCCGGCGTGCCAGGTGCCCAGACAGTTCATGCTGCTAAAGGTGCCGTCTTCGTTGAGCGGAACGCAGCCGTGGAAGAGCAGGTTGCCGTTGGCGACCTTGTACATCGAGCCGTGGGAATAGAGGAAATCGATATGGCGATGCAGGTGATCGGCGGTGACAAACTCGGACACGAGCTTGTCGATGATGTGCTGCTCCTGGGGCGTGAGCGTATAGGGGTCCGCCGGATCGACGGTGGGGAAGTCGTTGGTCGTGAGCGGCCACACGCTGCCGTCGGCGAGCGTGACCGTGCCGGTGTCGTGTTCGATCTTGTCGAGTAACAGGCGGTCGGTCATGTCGAACTCGGGGTGGCGCTGGATAATCTGGCCCTCGAGCTTAAAGAGCAGCACGTTGATGGCCTTGATCAGCGGGGTGATGGACTCACCGGCGGTGTAGGTGGCATCGGCAAAGGCAACAAGCTCACGCAGCGAGATGCCGTAGTCGTTCTCGAGGATCTCGTAGTTGTCGTAGCGTAAGTTGTTGCGCAATACCGTGGCGATGCAGGCGGGCTCACCGGCCGCAGCGCCCATCCACAGCAGGTCGTGGTTGCCCCACTGGATGTCGAGCGAATGGTAGGTGAGCAGGCGGTCCATAATCTTGGCCGCGCCGCCGCCTCGGTCGAAGATATCGCCCACCAGGTGCAGGTGGTCGACGGCCAGGCGCTTGATGAGCGAAGCGAGCGACTCGATAAAGTCGTCGGCGCTGGCGGTCTCCAGGATGGACTCCACGATGCGCTCGTGATAGCGCACGCGATAGTTGTTCTCGTCCGGGTGCGTGTGCAACAACTCGTCGATGATGTAGGCGTAGTCGCGCGGGATGGCCTTACGCACCTTGGAGCGCGTGTAGCGGCTTGAAAGTGAGCGAGCGACCATGATGAGCTGGTCAAGCATCGTCTTGTACCAGGTTGGCGAGTCCTCGCGCCGGCTGCGGACCAGGTCGATCTTCTCGCGCGGGTAGTAGATGAGCGTACACAGCTCGCCCTTTTCGTCAAAGGAGAGCGTGTCGCCAAAGATTTCGTCGACATGCTCGCGCACGACGCCCGAGCAGTTGTTGAGGATGTGCATAAAGGCTTCGTACTCGCCGTGCACGTCACTCATAAAATGCTCAGTGCCTTTGGGCAGGTTGAGAATGGCCGAGAGATTGATGATCTCGGTAAACGCGGATTGTTCGGTGGGGAACTGTCTCGAAAGCAGGCGCAGATACTTGAAGTCTTGCGGGTTGCGATCGAATGCGACCATGAAACACCTTCCGATGGGGCTGGTAAAACTGATAAACAGCGTCAAACGTTTACCAGTATGCGCCGCTTTTGTTTCGATTTTGCGCCAGCGGCTGAATTGTCGGCTGAACGGTTTAGTAAATCGATTTAGTGAAGGTAGATGTGTCGGTTGGATGGAGACGACAGAGGGTGTTTTCTCAGATATTTATGCGTGGGGTCGGTGGAGACGATGGTGGTAAAGATGTTCACTATTTTTGGTTCGATTTGGTAAATAGTGGACATATGTACCGCATGTAGGCTCACTGTGCGATAATTTGCGCAGCAATGAGTAAGGAGCCTCATATGAGTGATTTTGTCCTGACCTGTGAATCCGCCGCCGATCGAACCCGTGAGTTCTTTGCGTCGCGCAATATCCCTGTCGTGTGTTTTCATTACGAGATCGACGATGTTGTCTATACGGACGATCTGTATCAGTCGATTACACCGGACGAGTTTTTTGCCCAGATTGCCGCGGGCGCCATGCCCAAGACGTCTCAGGTGAGCGTGGGTGAGTACGAGGAGTTTTGGGAGCCGTTTGTTGCCGAGGGTAAAGACGTGCTGCACCTGACGTTGTCGTCGGGTATTTCGGGCACGTATGGATCGGCCTGCGTCGCGGCGCAGATGCTTGCGGATCGCTATCCCGAGGGCGGCAAGGTGCGCGTCATCGATTCGCTGGCGGCGTCTTCGGGCTTTGGCCTGTTGTTGGAATATGCCGCCGATGTGCGCGATAGCGGGGCTTCACTCGACGAGACGGCTGCCTGGATCGAGGAGCACAAGCTCAACCTGCACCACTGGTTCTTCTCGACCGATCTGTCGAGCTACCTGCGCGGCGGTCGCATTTCGGCCGCGAGCGCGATCATCGGCACGGCGCTTAAGATTTGCCCGCTTATGACGGTCGATTGCGAAGGTAAGCTGTCGCCACGTGAGAAGATTCGCACTAAGAAGCGCGCGATTTCCGAGATGGTTAAGACCATGATGGCACACGTACAGGACGGTGCGGATTATTCGGGTAAGTGCATCATGTCGCAGTCGGCGTGCCGCGAGGATGCCGAGGCGGTCGCGGCGCTGATTGAGGAACAGGTTCCGCAGCTTAAAGGCAAGATTGAGATCAATGACATCGGTACTCTGATTGGCTCGCATACCGGACCTGGTACGGTGGCGCTCTTCTTTATGGGCGACAAGCGCGTGGATTAATTTGCCCCATCACGTCGCTGCATGATTGCTCAAACGAAAACGGCCCGCCTCACGTTTGTGGGGCGGGCCTTGCTGTTACGATTAGCGTTTCTTTCCGCGGAAGAAGAAGCCGTGCAGTGACGGCTTGAGGCCGCGGTTGGCGCGATGCTCCTCGACGCGCTCGTGGATCGAAGCGACGCGCTCGATGACTTCGTCGGGAATCGGCACGTCGGGATTCATGTTCTCGACCTGGCTGACTTCGGCGGCGGCGACCTGGTCGATAATGGGCACATCGTCGCGCGAGATGACAGGTGTGGCGTCTTCCTTCATCTTGCGATAACGCTGCATCATGTCGGCCTGTAGCTGCTGGGCCGAAGGCGGCGTCCAGATGATGGCGTTGGCGCCGGCGGCGATGGTTTCGCGGATGCTCTCGGGCGTCTTGCCGCCCGGCGCGATAAGCGGCAGGTTGGGATAGTGCTCGCGCAGCTCGCGTAGGACCTGGGGCGTGTTCTTGCCGGCTGCGATGTTGAGGATCTTGGCTCCAGCGCGCACCTTGGCGTGGGCATCGTCGTCGCAGCGAACGACCGTGGCGATGACGGGGATGTCGGCGATGTTGGTGATGTGCTCGACCATCTCGGCAGTAGCGGGGGAGTTGACCACGCAGCCCGCCGCGCCCTGCATCTCGGAGACGGCTGCCATCTGCACGGAGCGCTTACCGGTCGTAGTTCCGCCGCCCACGCCTACGAAGACCGGGCACTCGGCGACGGTCAGCAGCGCTTGCGTAATGGCGGGCTGCGGCGTGAAAGGGTAGACCGCAAAGACGGCGTCGGCGTTGGAGTTGCGGATAACCGCGACATCGGTGGTGTAGATGAGCGATTTGATACGACGGCCGAAGAGCGTAAAGCCGCTGGCCTCCTCGATCTCGTCGGGCATGCGGAGGGCCGCCTTGCGCAAACGCCCGTCGATGGGCAGCGGCTCCATGGGGAGCAGTCCGTTGGGAGTCACGGCTACCTGGGGCTCGGTGAACTCGTCTGCGAGCTCGACCTCGGAGAAATCGACCGAGGCGACGATGTCCTCGTGAACCTCGGCGGGCACATCGATGGGAGCTTGGTCGTTTGCCGCGGCAGGCGTGTCGAAGGAGCTGGTGCCGACAAAGGCGTCGACGCGCTCGTTTAGGTCGTTGAGGGTGTCCATGGAGACTCGATTCTGTGTGACGACGGCCGGCACGATGCAGCCGGAATTGCGAATGCTAAATCGTTTGACGAGTTGATTTTTCCCCGCCGCGCCATCCGTTAGACCGAAGGGCAGGCGAACGTGAAGGAGCTGTGGTGGCGGGGATCGAGGTGCTATCTTGAAAGTCCCGTTTAAAAGAGAGGTGACGCGGTATGGAATTTTCGGCAATGTTGGGCTCGATTGGCCTGTGTGTGGGCGCAATCGTTGCCGCCGCGGTCATCTACTTTGTGGTCACGGCCATCAAGGGCAAAAGGGCCGAGCGCAAGGAGCGCGCGATGCTTAAACAGCATCGCGACCAGCAGGGCAAACGCGCACAGAAATAGCTTGTTGAGTTTTGGATCCGTGCGCTAGCTGCGTTTTCGGATCAGGGCAATGTAGAAGCCCTCAAAGTCGCGGCTAGGCGGAATGGTCAGCGTACCGGGCATACCGTTGGCGACGGCCGAGACATGGCCGGCAGCGATGGCCTCAGTGAGGGCATTGCACTCGATATGCGGCTCCTCGCCGGCATCCTGGGCGCGACGCGCTTCGCTTTCGCTCGGCGTGCCGTCGAGGGGGATGAGCTCGCAGTCCATATGCTTGTCGAGGGCCTCTTGCAGGGCGTCCTCGTTTTCCTGCGGCAAGATCGAACAGGTCGAATAGACGAGCGTGCCGCCCGGTTTGAGGGCGCCCATGGCGCGGTCCAGAAGTGCTCGCTGCGAGCGGGCGCACTTGCTCAGCAACTGCTCGGTCAGGCCGCGCAGGCTTTTCTCGTTGTCGCTGATGACGGTGCCCGTGCCGGTGCAGGGAGCGTCGAGCAGGATGCGATCAAAGCGGAAGAACTCGTCGAGCTCGCGTGCGTCGATGCGCATGACGGGCACGTTTTTGGCACCTTGACGGTGGAGGTTGGACTCAAGCTTTTCGGCGCGGGGAATGCTCATCTCACAGGCCGTGAGGTGTGCCTGGCCCTGGGTGAGGGCGGCGATCTGCGTCGTCTTGCCGCCGGGGGCTGCGCACATGTCCAGGATGTCCTCGCCGGCCTGAGCGCCCAGGACCAACGGCGGCATCATGGACGACAGGCTCTGCAGATAGATTTTGCCGTCGCGGTAGATGTCGAGATCCCACAGATCGGAAACCTGGGCCTCGGGCAGGATAAAGGCGTCCGGATACCAGGTAACGGTTTGGTGCGCGATGCCGGCGGCATCGAGCGCGGCGGCGATGTCCTCGGCGGTTGCCTTGAGCGTGTTGGCGCGCAGTGTGACCGGGCGTGTGGCCGCGGCTCCAAAGCCCTCGATCATGCGCTCGGCATCGGCGGGCGCATAGGCGCCGGCGACCGTGTCGACCATAAAGCGCGGCAGGTCGGCGCCGCAGGGAAGGGCGGCAAG
This sequence comes from uncultured Collinsella sp., assembly GCA_905208345.1. Classification (GTDB taxonomy): domain Bacteria; phylum Actinomycetota; class Coriobacteriia; order Coriobacteriales; family Coriobacteriaceae; genus Collinsella. Next base: position 5,019 of record CAJLOU010000059.1, on the reverse strand, counting down.
CTGGTCGGAAAGCTCGGTGGAGGCAAACTGCCTAAGCTTGAGCTCGGGCTTAACCTGCTTTTTCTGCTTACGACGACGCGACTTGGACATCCGTCTTTCCTTCCACCGAAATGATTATTCTGGGACGGGGATTAAAAAATCATTTAATGATCCCCGTCACAAAAAGACTGTACTGTGGCGCCCGGGAATGATTTTTTAATCCCCGTCCCAGAATAATCATTCCCGGGCGCGTTGCGGTTGCCTAGTACTGGCTCTCGTGCTTGCTGAAGAAGTCGAAGCGCGGGGGCAGCGGCTTCACGCGGTGGTCGCCGGGCTTCTCGCCCAGGCTCTCTACGAACTCGTCCGTGGAGGCAAAGATGTTATCCCAGCTAAAGAAGGCGACCGGATCGACGTCGAAGTACTCGCAGATGAGTTCGCAGCCGGCCGGGACGATACCGTGCATCAGGACGGTCGCCACGCGCAGCTCGGTAAAGGCATCAACCAGGGCCTGCGTCATCGCTGCGTTTGCTTCGTTGCCCTCGAGCTTGTTGGCGGCCTTGGAGGCGTCGCTCCAGCGCTTGTTGGCGGCGCGCAGGTAGTCGTCGCACACGGCAAGCGCGCGGTGCGTCTCGAACTTGTACATGGCCTGCTCAAAGGCAAGAGCTGCCTGCTCGGCAGCCTCGACCACGGCGGCAGAGGCGGCACCGGCGGGGATGCAGCCGTTGCGATAGGGGCTCTCGTCGCCTTCCTTGACGGCGACGCCGTAGAAGCAGCTGCGGGCCAGACGGTTGAATACGCCGGTCAAAAGGGCGCTCTCCTTAAGGGCCGGATCGATAACGCGCTTGTCGTCGCAGGCGCGCACCTCGTTGCCGTCCTTGTCCTTGCCGGTCACACGCGTGTCGTATGCCTTGGGGCTAAAGCTCACCGGCTTTTCGGACAGGCCGAGCGACAGCCAGTGCGCGCGCATCTGCTCGCAGGTGTAGTGGTTGAGTAGGTCGTCTGCCGGCGGGGGAGGCGTCTGCGAGGACGAGCTGGCCTTTTTGCCCATGTAGAGCAGGTGGTAGCAGGCGCTGACGGTGCTCTGCGTGAGGTCCCAGCCCAGGGCCTCCCACATGGCGGTCTGCGCGATGCAGTAGAAGTAGATGTTGTCCTGACCGATAAACTGGTAGATCTGTGCGTCGTCCGAGCACCACCAGTCGCGCCAGTCGAGCGAGCTGTGCTGGTAGGTGGGCGCGGGCACCTGTGTGGAGTCGGCAGCGGGCTCGCCCATGAGGGCGGCATCCTGGGCGGCGACGCCCTCGGTCACGCCGGCGGCCTTGGCATCGCGCGCGAGCACGGTACGCGTATAGCTGATGGGCGCCCACAGGCTCTCTGGCCAGCACCAGCAGGTGACGTCGGAAACGCCGTCGACCTGGGGCACCGGAACGCCCCAGTCGATGTTGCCGGTGATGCGGAAAGGCACGAGCGCTTTGCCGCTGCGGAAGCGCACGCCGCCGTTGGCGAGCACCGCATGGGCGTCGTCGCGCTCCTTCCAGCTGGGGAAGGTGACGGTAAAGCTGCTCTTGTTTCCCTCGGGCTCCAGCACGGTGTGCTCGGGCAGCTGGTCCTCGACGGCATCGAAGGCCTCGCGGAACTTGTTTTGGATATAGAGCTGGGCCGGCAGCAGCCACTCCTCCATGGTCTTGGAGACCACGGAACGAACCTGCGGGTTCTGGGCGAGCTTGGCGGTGTAGGTCTTCATAAAGTCGAGGTAGGCCGGCAGGTCGAAGTAGAGGTTGTCGACCGGGCGCAGCTCGGGCACCTCGCCGGTGAGCTGGCTCTTGGGTGCGATGAGCTCCTCGGGCTCAAACTGGTGACCCAGGTCGCACTCGTCGGCATAAGCCTTCTCGGACTTGCAGCCCTGGATGGGGCAGCGGCCGATTACCTGACGGCCGTTGAGGAACGTGCCGGCCTTGGCATCGTAGAACTGCAGCGTGGAGCGCTTGGAGATGGTGCCCTGCTCGTGCAGGCGCTCGATAATCTCGGCGGTCACTTCGTTGTGAATCTGCGCAGCCGGCTCAAGGCCCGAGCCGCCGTAGATATCGCAGCTGATGTTGTAGTTGTTGAGGGTCGCGGCCTGGCGGGAGTGATTGGACTCGACGTACTCGTTAATGGACTTGTCGTAGCCCTCGTTCTCCTTGAGCTTGCGGTAGCTCTCCATGATGGGCGAGCCGTAGCAGTCGGTGCCCGAGGTGAAGATGACGTTCTCGCGGCCCAGACGGTCGCGCAGGAAGCGGGCGAAGAAGTCGGCAGGGACAAAGACGCCGCCGACGTGGCCAAAGTGAAGGCCCTTGTTGCCGTAGGGCTCGCCGGCGGTAACGATGGCGCGGCGAGGCCAGCTGGGACGGTCGTTCATGGAGTATTTGGATGCCATGGGACTCCTTCGCATATGGTGAGAGCGCGGCCGGGCGCAAGGCCTGGCGACGCGGTGGTCAATTCGTGCATATCGTTCGACATTATCGCACATGCGGACGGGTACGTGGCAGGGGCGCTATCCTAAGATGCTATGAATGAGATTTCCAACATACATGCGTTTGAAGACGAGGATTTTCTGCACGCTTGCTTTGTGTGGGGGATGGTCGTAGTCGGCGTGTTTGCCGTGTGCTTGGTGCCGGTGTTTATGTTGCTGGGTGGGCCTGCAGACTTGGATGCGGCTGACGCGGGCGGCTGGATGGCTGTCGTGGGCTGGATAGTCGGCTTGACTGCGATCTCAATGGCGTCGTTCGCCGTGCACGAGCTGGTGCACGGTGTGTTTTTAAGCTGCTGGCGCCTGCGGGCGCGAAGGTGACCTTTGGGGCGAATCGCGAGACGGCGATGATCTATGCCTGCGCCGAGGGCGTTGTGTATTCGCGCCGGCGGTACATGGCGGTTTGCCTGGCGCCGACGGTTGTTGTGACGGCGGCGCTTGCCCTGGGGTTTGCGTTTTCGGGCTATCCGCTGCTGTGCTACCTGGCGGCCGGCTTGCATTTGTCGGGCTGTGTGGGCGACTGGTATTACGTGCGGACCATTTTGCGCGACCGCCGCATTGTCGCCTGCGAGGATACGTCCTTTGGCGTGCGCTTTTTCGGGTGAGGAGATGTCGATGAAGCCGTTGTTGCTGCATGCGTGCTGTGCGCCGTGCTCTCTTGAGCCGGTCCGCCTGCTGCGCGAGGAAGGGTTTGAGCCCACAATCTGCTGGACAAACCCCAATATTCAGCCGCACGATGAATGGCAGCGGCGTTTGGACGAGCTGCGCCGGTGGTGTGCCGATGGCGACATCGAGCTTATCGAGGCGGGGGAGGACCGGGAGCGCTGGGAGGCCGGCGTGGCCCCGCTGGGCGCCGATCGAGCCCGTCGCTGTCGCTCATGCTATGCCCTGCGTCTGGCCGAGGCGTGCCGTGTGGCCCAGGAGCGCGGGTTTGAGTTTGTGGGCACGACGCTCGCCGTCTCGCCGTATCAGCTGTTCGATACCTGCAATGACGTGCTCAAGCGCCTGGCGGCGGCACGTGGGCTCACTCCGGTGATTCGCGATTTTCGCCCGTATTACCCCGAGGCGACACGTCGTTCGCGCGAGCTGGGCATGTATCGGCAGAACTACTGCGGCTGCCGTTTCTCGGCCGTCGAGGCGGCCATGGACCGCGCCCGCATCCGCGACGAGCGCAAAGCCGCCAAAAAGTAGTTCACTTGGGACGTCAGCCTGCTAGGATGTAGAGCGGACTTTAGCTATATAAGGAGAATCCGACGTGTCTATGCGTACCGATGATTTTGACTATAACCTGCCCGAAGAGCTCATCGCCCAGGCGCCTGCCGAGCCGCGCGACTCCTGCCGCCTGCTGGTGGTTGATCGCAAAGGCTCCGAGACAGGAACGCCGTTAGGGCATGGCGGCACCGTCGAGCACCGCATCTTCCGTGACATCATCGACTATATCGAGCCGGGCGACGTGCTCGTCATCAACCAGACGCGCGTGATGCCGGCCCGTCTTATCGGTCGCAAGACGGGCTCGGGCGGCGTGGTCGAGACGTTGCTGCTCAAGCGCCGCGAGGATGTTGACCCGCTGGGCCATGTTTGGGAGTGCTTGGTCAAGCCGGGTAAGCGCCTGAAGCCCGGTGCTCAGATTGAGTATCGCGCCGGTGGCGCTCATGCGCCCGAGGGGGCTCCCGTGGTGCTGACGGCCGAGGTCGTCGACTTTGTCACCGATAGTCGCGGCGGCCGCCTGGTGCGTTTTGAGCCGGCCGGTTGCAATGCCGCCGGCGAGCCGCGCACGCTTGACGAGGCCATCCATGCTGCCGGTCACGTGCCGCTGCCGCCCTACATTACCGATTACGAGGGCGATCCCGAGAAATATCAGACCGTGTACGCCATGAAGGAGGAGCACTCGGCTGCCGCTCCTACGGCGGGTCTGCACTTTACTCCCGAGCTCATGGCCGCTATCGAGGCCAAGGGTGCGAAGTTTGCCGCCGTCGAGCTCGAGGTGGGTATCGATACCTTCCGTCTGGTGGAGGAGGACGACCCTACACAGCACGTGATGCACACCGAGCGCTACCACGTGTCGCAGGAGGTTGTCGACGCTGTGCATAAGGCGAAGGCCGAGGGGCACCGCGTGATCGCCGTCGGCACCACCGCGGTGCGCTCGCTCGAGAGCGCGTTTGACGCGGACGCGCCGGTGTCCGACCCGGCCGTGACGGCGCGCTATTTTGAGGGCCGTAAGGACGGGGCTGACACGCTCGGCCGCGGCGACATCGTGGTGCGCGAGAACGCGACAACGCAGCTCTACCTCATGCCTGGCTCGACCTATCACGTGGTCGACGCGCTGATCACGAACTTCCATGTGCCTCGCTCCACGCTCATGATGCTCGTAAGCGCGCTTGCTACCCGCGACCAGATCATGGATGCCTACGCCGCTGCCATCGAGGAGCGCTACCGCTTCTTCAGCTTTGGCGACGCGATGCTCATTTGTTAGTTACGCGGTTCTACGAACCGCGTAACGGCTCGACGCTGCAAACGCCCCTAAGCGGCAATCT
>CAJLOU010000058.1 GCA_905208345.1 uncultured Collinsella sp. | reverse complement strand
CAAGGCCGCGACGGACTTCCCCTCGCTGAACGTCACCGCCGCCTGGTGGGACAACAGCTGGCATGTCACCGTGGGTGCCCGCCCGCTGCGTGCGACCCTGCTGCAGGGTGAGGCATGTGGCCTGGTGAGCGAGCAGCCTTCCGAGGATGAGCTGCGCGCCCTGGCCGCATCCGTGCGTGCCCTGAGCTACGGCACCAACCTGTGGGGCTCGGCCGCCTACCGCCGCCGCATCTCGGCCCCGCTTGCCGTGCAGGCCGTGCGCCGCGCCGCCGGCATCGAGCTTTCGGCCGCGCTTGCCCGCGAGCTCGAGACCGTGCAGATCCCCAAGTTTGCCACGGACGAGTATTCCTGCCGCCGCGTGCCCGGCGTCGATTCTAGCGAGGTGCGCTAATGGCTGCCAAACTCATCGATCTTTCCTTTACGCTCAACGGCCGTAAGGTCAAGGTTCAGATTGCCCCCGACACCATGCTCTTTGCACTGTTGCGCGAGCAGGGTTGTGCGTCGGTGCGCTGCGCCTGCGAAACCACCAACTGCGGCCTGTGCACGGTGTGGCTCGACGGCGACCCGGTGCTGAGCTGCTCGGTTCCCGCCGCCCGCGTCGAGGGCCATACTATCACCACGCTTGAGGGCCTTAAGGCCGAGTCCGAGGCGCTGGCCCGTGCGATGGCTGCCGAAGGCGCTGAGCAGTGCGGTTTTTGCGCCCCCGGCCTCATCATGAACGTGCTGGCGCTTGCCCGCGCTGCCAAGGAGGACCCGAGCCTCGTCGCCACGCGCGAGGAGCTGTCGCGCCAGCTCGCCGGCAACCTCTGCCGCTGCAGCGGCTACGAGAGCCAGCTGCGCGCCATCGTTCGCTTCCTCAACGAGTCCGGCGTGCAGGTGGGCTTTGAGATGCCCGAGCTGCCCGTCAACGAGACGAGCTCCGACGGTGTCGCGTACAAGCAGATCACCAAGAAGCAGCCCAAGAAGGACTCGAAGGCCCTGCTCGAGGGTCGTCCCGTCTACACCGGTGATATGGTGCCCGCCGGTGCGCTCATCGTCAAACTCAAGCGCAGCCCCTATGCCCGCGCCAATATCCGCTCAATCGATACGTCGCGCGCTCTGAAGGTTCCCGGCGTGGTGGGCGTCTACACCTACGAGGACGTGCCCAAGCGCCGCTTTACCATCGCCGGCCAGAGCTATCCGCAGCCGAGTCCCTACGACCGCCTGATTCTCGAGAATCTCGTCCGTTACCAAAACGAAGAGGTGGCTATCGTCGCCGCCGAAACCGAGGAGGCCGCCGACAAGGCGCTCAAGCTCATCAAGGTCGACTATGAGGTGCTCGAGCCCCTGCTCGACTTTACCAAGGCGCTCGATAACGACATCGTGGTCCACCCCGAGGGCGACGTGACCTTTATGTTCCCGCAGGGCGGCGACGTTCCGCGCAACTTGGTATGCAGCGGCATGAGCGACTATGGCGACTTGGACGAGGCGTTCGCCCAGAGCGACATCGTCTTTGAGCGCACCTACACCAGCCAGGCCACGCAGACCGCGCCCATGGAGACCTTCCGCGCCTTCGCGACGACCGACGCGTTCGGCCGCATCTCGGTGACCACCTCCACGCAGGTGCCCTTCCACGTGCGCCGCATGGTCGCGCAGTCGCTCGACATCCCGCAGTCGCAGGTGCAGGTCATTAAGCCGCGCATCGGCGGCGGCTTTGGCTCCAAGCAGACGGGCTGCTGCGAGATCTTCGTGGCGTTCGTCACCCAGCAGACCGGCCGTCCGAGCTATTGCTGCTACACCCGCGAGGAGACCATCACCGCGGGCAACTCGCGCCACCAGATGCAGATGACCGTTAAGCTGGGCGCCATGAACGACGGCACCATCACGGCCATCGATCTGCATACGCTGTCCAACGCCGGGGCCTATGGCGAGCATGCCACCACGACGATCGGCCTCTCGGGCCACAAGAGCCTGCCCATCTACAACCACGTGAAGGCGAGCCGCTTTAGCTGGGACGCCGTCTACACCAATACCAACCGTGGCGGCGCGTATCGCGGCTACGGTGCCACCCAGGGCCAGTTTGCCGTGGAGAGTGCCGTCAACGAGCTCGCCGACATGCTGCACATGGATCCCGCCGACCTGCGCCTTAAGAATATGGTGCACGAGGGCGAGATCATGCCGCAGTACTACAACGAGAAGCTCAACGCCTGCGCGCTCGACCGCTGCCTGCTGCGCGCGATGGACATGATCGGTTGGCGCGACAAGCCGCTAGCCGTCGACCTGGGCGACCGCGTGCGTGCTCTGGGCTGCGCGCTCACCATGCAGGGCTCGGGCATTTCCAACGTGGATATCGCCGGCATCGACATGCGCCTGGAAGAGGACGGCTTTATTACCATCGGCACCGGCGCCACCGATAACGGTATGGGCGTCGACACGATCCTGGCGCAGATTGCCGCCGAGGAGCTGGGCGTTGAAAGCTCGCTCATTGTGGTGCGCGGCGTGGACACCGACGTTTCGCCGTTCGACGCCGGCTCGTACGCGAGCTCGGGCACGTACGTGACGGGTCTGGCAGCCAAGAACGCCGCGACCGAGCTGCGCGAGAAGATCTGCGCCAAGGCCGCCCAGATGTGGGACGTGGACGCCGCCGATGTGGTCTTTGATGGTCAGTATGTGCGCCTGTCCGACGAGCGTGCCGCGCGTGAGCAGAACCGCTACCTCACGCTGCGCGACTTTGCCAACCTGTGCGTCAAGAACATCGCGGGCGGCGACGCGCTCACCTCGCATGCCTCTGCCTGCCTGCCCGTTTCGCCTCCGCCGTTTATGGCCGGCATTGCCGAGGTCGAGGTCGACAAGGCTACCGGCAAGGTGACCGTGGTGGACTACGCGGCGGCTGTGGACTGCGGCACCGTGATCAACGAGGCGCTCGCGCGCGTCCAGGCCGAGGGCGGCATTGCCCAGGGTATCGGCCACGCGCTCTACGAGATTGTCGAGCACGACGACCGCGGCCGCCTGCGCACCGGCAACTTTATGAGCTACAAGCTGCCCACGCGCCTGGATATCGGCAGCATTCGCGTGGCCTTTGAGCCTAGCTACGAGCCGACGGGTCCGTTTGGTGCCAAGTCGATCGGCGAGGTCGTCATCAACACACCGCTCGCCGCAGTAGCCTCGGCCGTGGCGCACGCCACCGGCCACCAGGTGCGCTCGCTGCCGATCACGCCCGAGAAGGCCCTGCTGGGGGAGTAGCGGGTCAACGAACAAGTCGTAATTGGCGGGGCGGGGCAACTCGCCCCGCCTTTTACACTCGTGGTGAGGTCGTGAGCCTGTAAAAGGTGTGCGTGCGCTTGTCGTTCGTATCTGCTATCATTCCTAGTCTGTGCGCTCATGCGGGCGTGGCGGAATTGGTAGACGCGCCAGATTTAGGTTCTGGTGGGATTCCCGTGAAGGTTCGAGTCCTTTCGCCCGCACCAACGCACCCGCGTCGGCTTATGCCCTCGCGACGCTTGTTGCATAAAGGTACCAGCACCTCAGATAAGCTGGGCAGTATGAGGAGGAACGTGTTGAACATCACCGCTTCTGACGTCAAGGACGCCAAGCTCACCGCTACGGTCACCATCCCGGCCGCCGACGTCGATGCCGCGATCAAGAAGGCCTACAAGGACACCGCCAAGAAGTACCGCTTCCCGGGCTTCCGCGCCGGTAAGGCCCCCCGTCCGGTCATCGACTCCGCTCTTGGCGCCGAGGCTACCCTCGCTCAGGCCACCAACGACCTGATCGCCGCCAACGAGCCCGCCGTCCTCAACGAGCTGGACATCGTCCCCACCAAGAACGGTGACTACAAGGAGCTCGACCTCGCCAAGGATCACGAGGACTACACCTACACCGTCGAGTTCTCCCTGCGTCCCGCCGCTGAGCTCTCCTCCTTCGACGCTGTCGAGATCGAGATGCCCCCTGCGGAGGTCACCGAGTCCGAGATCAACAACCAGGTCGAGATGCTTCTCAACTACCGTGCCACCTTCGAGGACGTCGAGGGTCGCGCCGTCGAGGCCGAGGACTACGTCACCGTCGACCTCAAGGCCGTCGAGAACGCCGACAACTTTGCCGCCGAGGGCCGCATGCTCATCGCCGGTAGCGACAGCAACCCCAAGGAGTTCAACGAGGCCCTGATCGGCGCTAACGTTGACGACGTCAAGACCGTCACCTGGACCGACGAGGTCGAGGAGGGCGAGGAGGCCGAGACCCACACCGTCGAGGTCACCGTCAAGGGCATCAAGGTCCGCAACACCCCCGAGCTCACCGACGAGCTTGTCAAGTCCGACTTCGGCTTCGACAGCATCGATGCCATGCGCGACGCCATTAAGATCGAGATCGAGCAGGACAAGGCTTCCCGCCTGCCGGCCGAGAAGGAGAACCGTTGCGTCTCCGCTCTTGCTGAGCGTCTGCAGCTCGACGAGATGGACGCCGACTACGAGCAGTCCGTCTTTGAGGAGCTTGGCCAGAACTTCCTGTCCAACCTTGCTGCCCGCGGCATGACCCTGGACACCTGGCTTCCCGCTTCCGGTCTGACCATGGAGCAGTTCATCGGCGACCTGCACAAGCAGGCCAACGACGTTGCCCGTGAGTCCCTGGCTCTCGACGCCCTCGCCCGTGAGCTCAAGATCGAGGTCACCGAGGACGACATCAACGCCGAGTTCGAGAAGGCCGGCGTCAAGGACGTCGAGGCTTCCAAGGCCGAGTTCATCGCCGATGGCCGCATGCCTGCCGTCCGCGAGTCCATCCGTCGCTCCAAGGCCGTCGACCACCTGGTCGAGAACGCCAAGGTGACCGAGGTCGACGAGACCGCCAAGGACGCCGAGTAATTCTCGCCACCTTGCCCGCGAGCGCATGCGTGCGCCCGTGATGGGGTAAAGTTATACACCGGTTATCCGGTTGCTTCGTACGGTGCCAGCCAATGCATAGCATGCGGGCACCGTACGTTTATCTAGAACCAATTTGGTCCGCAAGAGAGAAATGGAGATGCGTATGATCGCTAAGTTCGATTCCGCCCTCGTGCCATACGTTATCGAGCAGACGCCGCGCGGCGAGCGCAGCTACGATATCTATTCGCGCCTGCTCAACGACCGCATCATCTTCTTGGGCGAGGAGATCAACTCCGTCAGCGCCAACCTGGTCGTTGCCCAGCTGCTGCATCTTGAGAGCCAGGATGCCGAGAAGGATATCTCGCTCTACATCAATTCGCCCGGTGGCGAGGTCTACTCCGGCCTGGCGATTCTTGACACTATGAACTTCATCAAGCCGCAGGTCTCCACCATTTGCGTCGGTATGGCTGCATCCATGGCCGCTGTGCTGCTTTCGGCCGGCGCCAAGGGCAAGCGCTTCTGCCTGCCGCACTCCAAGGTCATGATTCACCAGCCCAGCGGCGGTGCCCAGGGTCAGCAGACCGAGATCGAGATCGTGGCCGAGGAGATCAAGAAGACCCGTCGCGAGCTCAACCAGATCCTGTCCGACGCCTCCGGTCAGCCCATCGAGAAGGTCCAGGCCGATACCGAGCGCGACAACTACCTGACCGCTGCTGAGGCCCTCGACTACGGTCTGATCGACCGTATCGTCACCTCGCGCGATCTCGCCGCGAAGGACGCCTAGGATGGCAGGAAACATGCAGGACAACTTTGACGAGAACGGCAACCCCATCCGCTGCTCCTTTTGCGGAAAAGAGCAGGGGCAGGTCCGTCGCCTCGTAAAGGGCCCGACCAACATCTTTATCTGTGACGAGTGCGTCGCCGCCTGCTCCGAGATCCTTGAGGAGTCGCTGGCTTCGGACTTTATGGATGCCGCTCGCAACGGCAAGCTGCCGGGCTTCCTCAACGACCACGGGCAGGCTGCCGGTCAGCCTGCTGTAGATCCTGAGGCCGAGGGTTTTGAGCTGGAGGACGACGCCCGTCAGGTCATTACGCACGTGCCGACGCCGCATGAGATCTATGACGAGCTTTCGGCCTATGTCATGGGCCAGGAGGACGCCAAGCGCGCCATGTCGGTTGCCGTGTACAACCACTATCGCCGCGTGATCGAGGGCGGCGCCGCGGTGTCTGCCTTTGACGACGGCTTGGACTCGCAGCTCGACAATGATATGGACGAGGTAGAGCTCCCCAAGTCCAACATCCTGCTGCTCGGTCCCACCGGTACCGGTAAGACCCTGCTCGCCCAGACGCTTGCGCGCATCCTCGAGGTGCCGTTTGCCATCGCCGACGCCACTGCGCTTACCGAGGCCGGCTACGTTGGCGAGGACGTGGAGAACATCCTGCTCAAGCTCATCAATGCTGCCGATGGCGATATTGAGCGCGCTCAGGTGGGCATTATCTACGTGGACGAGATCGACAAGATCGCCCGCAAGGCCGAGAACCTCTCCATTACCCGCGATGTCTCGGGCGAGGGCGTTCAGCAGGCGCTGCTTAAGATTCTTGAGGGCACGGTGGCCAGCGTTCCGCCCACTGGCGGCCGCAAGCATCCCCAGCAGGAGCTGCTGCAGATCGACACGACCAATATCCTGTTCATCTGTGGCGGTGCCTTTGTGGGTCTGGACAAGATTATCGCCGATCGCGTGGGCAACAAGGGCGTGGGCTTTAACTCCGAGATCGCCGGCCCCACCTCGGTCGACGAGAACGACCTGCTGCGCCAGGTGCTCCCGCAGGACCTCAACGCCTTTGGCATGATTCCCGAGTTCGTTGGCCGCACGCCTGTCGTAACCCAGACGCAGGCGCTCGACGAGGACGACCTGGTGTCGATTCTGACCGAGCCCAAGAACGCCGTGGTGCGCCAGTACCGTAAGATGTTCCAGCTCGAGGACGTTGAGCTTGAGTTTGAGGACGCGGCCCTGCACGAGATCGCCCGCATGGCGCTCGCCCGCAAGACCGGCGCCCGCGGCCTGCGCTCCATCTGCGAGGACGTGCTGCAGCAGACGATGTTCGACCTGCCCAGCGAGGAGGGTGTTTCCAAGGTCGTTGTGACCGAAGCCTCCGTAAAGGGCGAAGAGCAGCCCCAGCGCATCTACGGCTAAACCAGCCTAAAACGTGTTTGCAAATAGCCTCCGACCACCCGCGGTCGGAGGCTATTTTATATATACGCAATAACCCCAACTACCTGTGTTATTCTGTGTGTTTGTTTAAAGTCTCAGCAAAGTCCATTCAGACTGAAGTAATCGATACCTAAGGCGTGTCCGCCTGCTTGGTTTTCGTAGATTCCGCACGAGCCGAAGAGCACTAAATGTGCTCTTCGTGCGAGCCCAGGGCCTGACCGAGCGAAAACCAAGCAGGCGGACACGCCGACGGGCAAGGGAGAGATATATGGAAGAAATGCCCAAGAACTACGATCCGTCGACCAACGAGCCGGCGATCCTGCAGAAGTGGCTCGACGGCGGCTACTACAAGCGCCGTGAGGGCGTGGGCGACTGCACCGTCACCATTCCGCCTCCCAATGTGACCGGCAAGCTCCACATGGGCCACGCCACCGATGACTCCATCCAGGATGCCATTGTCCGTATGGCCCGCATGCGCGGCAAGTCCACGCGCTGGGTGCTCGGCACCGACCACGCCGGTATCGCCACGCAGACCAAGGTCGACAAGAAGCTTAAAGAGGAGGGCATCAGCCGCCTGGAGATTGGCCGCGACAAGTTTGTCGACGCCTGCTGGGATTGGACCCACGAGTACGGCGGCATCATCGTCGAGCAGATCAAGCGCATGGGCTGCTCCGTCGACTTCGACAACGAGCGCTTTACCATGGACGAGGATTACGCCCAGGCCGTGCGCAAGGTCTTCTGCGACTGGTACCACGACGGCTTGATCTATCGCGGCAAGCGCATCGTCAACTGGTGCCCCAACTGCACCACCGCCATCTCGGACGACGAGGCCGAGTACAAGGACGAGAAGGGCCACCTGTGGCACCTGCGCTACCCGCTGACCGAGCCGGTCAACGGCCAGGACTACATCGTCGTCGCCACCACGCGTCCCGAGACCATGCTCGGCGACACGGGCGTCGCCGTTTCCCCGAAGGACCCCGAGAAGGCCGCCTTTGTGGGTAAGACCGTCAAGCTCCCCATCGTCGACCGCGAGATTCCCATCTTTGAGGATTGGCATGTCGACGCTAACTTTGGTTCCGGCTTCGTTAAGGTCACCCCTGCCCACGACCCCAACGACTACGCCATGGGTCAGGCTCACGACCTGCCGCAGATCAACATCTTCGACGAGCACGCGGTGGTCGTCGAAGGCTACGGCGAGTTCACCGGCATGAACCGCGACGAGTGCCGCGAGGCCGTCATCAAGTGGTTCGAGGAGCACGACCTGCTCGATCACGTCGAGGACCTCGATCACTCCGTCATGCACTGCTACCGTTGCGACGCCGCACTGGAGCCGTGGCTGTCCGAGCAGTGGTTCGTCGCCGTCGATAAGCTCAAAGGGCCGGCGCTCGACGCCGTCAACTCTGGCAAGGTCACCTTCCACCCCGCGCGTTGGACGCAGACCTACACCACCTGGATGGAGAACCTTAAGGACTGGTGCATCAGCCGCCAGCTGTGGTGGGGCCACCGCATTCCCGTGTTCTACTGCGATGACTGCGGCTGGGAGGACGCCCTTACCGAGGACACCGATGTGTGCCCCAAGTGCGGCGGTCATCACGTGCATCAGGACGAGAACGTGCTGGACACCTGGTTTAGCTCGCAGCTGTGGACCTTCGCCACGCAGGGCTGGCCGCAAAAGCCGGAGCTACTCGAGGGTCATCATCCCACGACGGCGCTCGTCACCGCACGCGACATCATCGCGCTGTGGGTCGCACGCATGGTCATGAGCTCGCTGTACTTCTTGGACGAGGTGCCGTTTAAGGACGTCGTCATCTACCCGACGATCCTGGCCAAGGACGGCAGCCGCATGTCCAAGTCCAAGGGCAACGGCGTTGACCCCATGGACCTCATCGGTATGTACGGCGCCGACGCCATGCGCTTCAACCTGCTCACGCTGTGCACCAACAACCAGGATGTTAAGTTCGATGCGAACATCGATAAGAAGACTAAGAAGCTTATCGACAGCCCGCGTACCGACCAGGCTAAGTCGTTTGTGACCAAGATCTGGAACGCAAGCCGCTTCCTGCTTATGAACATGGAGGGCTACACGCCCGGCGAGCCCGTCGTGGAGACGCCGGCCGACGCCTGGATGTTCAGCCGCCTGGCAAAGGCCGTGAAGATGGTCACCGAGGGTATTGAGAACTACACCTTTGGCGATATGGCCCGCGGCGTGCAGCAGTTTTTCTGGAATGAGGTCTGCGACTGGTACGTCGAGGTCACCAAGGCCCGCCTGAAGGGCGAGGGCCGTCTGCAGGCGCAGCGCAACCTGATCTTTGTGCTCGACACCTCCATTCGCCTGATGCACCCGCTCATGCCGTTTGTTACCGAGGAGATCTGGGACAACATGCCGGCGAGCGTGCTCGACCTGGATGCCCAGGGCAACGTGGATCGCGCCGAGGCGCTCATGATCGCCAAGTGGCCGGAGCCCGCCGACTACGCCAAGTATGTTGACGAGGACGCCGAGCGCGCGTTTGAGCTGTGCCGCACGGTCGTTTCCGCCGCCCGCGCCACGCGTTCGCGTTATCGCTTGAGCCCCAAGGCCGAGCTCGACGTGGTCGTGCGCGCCGGTGCCGAGGACATCGAGAAGCTCGAGAGCCTGCGCTCGACCATTGAGCCGCTGGCCAACACCGCTTCGCTGGTCATGGGTACCGACGTCGAGAAGCCGGCTGCGAGCATCGCCGTGGTTGATAGCGGCGTCGAGGTCTTTGTGGTGCTCGAGGGCAAGGTTGATCTTTCGGCCGAGAAGGCGCGCCTGGAGAAGGAGATTGCCGCGGCCCAGAAAGAGCTCGCCGGCTGCGAGAAGACGCTCGCGAACGAGGGCTTTGTGGCCAAGGCCGCGCCCGCGGTGGTTCAGAAGAAGAGGGACCGTGCAGCTGAGCTCAAGGAGATCCTGGCGGCGCTGACCTCGCAGGTTGCTGACTTCTCGTAAAGTTCACTCGGGGGCGCGTCCCGACGCTTTGCTCTCCGCTGCGGACAGTCCTGCGCAAGACGGACAGCACATTAAGTGCTGTCCTTTGCGTGCGGAACTTGCGGCGAGCAAAGCGTCGGACCGCTCCTAGTGCGGTTACGTGGTTGTCTGTACCTAGCATGTAAGGGCCACTGGGTTGTGGCCTTGATCTCGCTGCAAAGCGGTGTTTGGCTGATATTTTGAATGGGAGGGGCTCGTTGTTGATTACGGGCCTCTTTTTATGTTGAGGGGACTTTGGTTATGGCGAAGCGTTCTGGGTTATATTCGGTGCCGTTTGAGGTTCCGGAGCTTTCTTTTGATGAGGCCGTTGCGCTTGCGGCCGATACGGGCAAGATTGCGCGTTATTCCACGCCGTTGCTCGAGACCGTCGTCGAGATGCTCGATGAGCTTGGTCGTCCTGACGAGTTCTATGATTGCGTCCAGATCGCCGGAACCAATGGAAAGACCTCGACGACGCGGTTCTCGGCTGCCATTTTGCGTGGTGAGGGCCTTAAGACGGCGCTCTTTACGTCGCCTCATCTGGTGCGCTATCCCGAGCGCATGGAGATTGACGGCAAGGTCGTCTTGGACGAGGTCTTTGCCCATGGTGTCTCCGCGGCATATGAGGCGGGTCGTCGTCTCAACGCGCGTCGTGAGGCGGCAGGCGAGGAGCTCCGTGCTATTACGCCCTTCGATCTTTTGTCCGTGGCTGGACTGACCATGTTTGCCGAGGCTTGCGTGGACGTGGCCGTGCTCGAGGTTGGCATGGGCGGACGTTGGGATGCTACGAGTGCGACCGATCCCGTGGCCGTCGCCATTACCGGCATTGGGCTCGACCACACACGTATTTTGGGCGATACGCTCGAGGCCATTGCGGGGGAGAAGGCTGCGGTCATCAAGCCCGGGCGCCTGGTTGTGCTGGGCGAGGGCACGCGTGAGGCGAGCGTTCAGCGCGTGATGGATGCCCGTTGTCGCGAGTGCGGCGTTGTACCACTCGTGGTGAGCCATGCGACGACCAAACTTCCGGCACACGTGGGCGACACGGTTGAGTTTAGCTGCACCACGCCGCGTGCTATCTATACGTCGAGCATGGTCAAGCCAGCCTATCAGCCGCAGAATGCCGCGTGCGCGATTATGCTCTGCGAGGGCTATCTGGGTCGCGAGCTTAATCACGACGCGCTCGATGCCTCGCTTATGGGCTGTCCCACGCCGGGTCGTTTTGATGTGCTGGGTACCGATCCACTCAAGCTGATTGACGCCTGCCATAACCCCCAGAGCTGCGAGAACTTTGTGAGCGCACTGGACGAGATTGACCCCTGTGTTGAGAATCGCCCCACGCTGCTGTGCGCCGCGCTGGCCGACAAGGACGTGGCGGGCATTGTCGATGTGTTGATCCCGGCCTTTCCGCGCGTGGTCGTGACCCAGACCGATTCCGATCGCGCCCTACCGGCAGGGGAGCTCGCTGCCCTCGTTGATGCCGATAAGCTCGCGGGTGTATACCCGAGCGTTTCCGAGGCCCTCGCTGCCTTCGATGCGGCCAACGAGGCCTTCGTAGCAGCCGGCACCATTACCCTAGCCGGCGAAGTAGCCGGCCTGCTGCGCTAACCCATCCCCTCAGCAGTTGCGGTGAAATGCGGACTGTTTTACAAGCCAGAAGCCTCAAACAGTCCGTATATCACCGCAACTCAAAAGCAGCCAATTTGGGGCGGGGCTTTTTAGCTACCCTGCACCTCACATTGACTTGCTTGTCACGAACTGGGCCTATCTACTACGTTTGACCGGTTACCCCCGACCACTTCGAAAAATGCAAAAATAAAACCGACGCTCCTATAAGTTGTCAATAGGCAGTTTGCGGGAGCGCTCCCTTCA
>CAJLOU010000057.1 GCA_905208345.1 uncultured Collinsella sp. | reverse complement strand
ACGACCGCATCAAGACCACCGAGACCCGCGCTAAGGCGCTGCGTTCGGTCGTCGATCCGATCATCACCTGGGCCAAGAAGGGCGACCTGCACTCTCGTCGTCTGGCCATCGCCAAGCTCGGCGATAAGCAGCTCGTTGCCGAGATTTTCGACAAGGCTGCTCAGGGCATGTGGCAGGACCGCAACGGCGGTTACACTCGCATCATGAAGCTCGGTAACCGCAAGGGCGACAACGCTCCTATTGTTATCATGGAGCTCGTCACCGAGCCTTGCACGCCTAAGGCCAAGAAGGCTGCTCCGGCCCCCAAGAAGGCCGCTGCTCCCAAGAAGGTCGAGGCTGTCGAGGAGACCGCTGCCGAGGAGACCGCTGAGTAGACAATCCGTCTGCATAGGCTATATTCGAGGGGTACGTTCGCGTACCCCTCTTTTTTTGTCGAAATGCCATTGCCTGTTTGTTGGGAGCGCCCATGACCGCGCCGTCTGATTTCAATTCGATTCCAGAGCTCGATGCCACGCTCGTATTCCGCGTGGCCTACGATGGCTCGTCCTATAGCGGCTTTGCGGAGCAGCCGGGGCAGACGACGGTTGCGGGCGAGCTGCGCCGTGCCATTGAGACGCTCCTGCGCCGTCAGATCGACCTGACGTGTGCGGGACGTACCGATGCCGGCGTGCATGCGGTGGCGCAGTACATCAGTGTGCCCGTAACGGACGCTGAGCTGGCTTTGACGCGCCGTAGATGGCTGAGGGCTATGGATGCGCTGCTGCCCAAAGATATCGCCATAAACGAGGTCTACAAGGCCCGTAAAGGCTTTTCTGCACGCTTTGATGCGCGTTCCCGTACGTATACGTACCGTATTGCCGACCGCGATGCGCGCCCCGTGCTCTCGCGCGTTGCGGTGTGGTGGCATCGCTATCCCTTGGATGTCGATGCTATGGCTGCCGCGTGCCCTGCGCTCTTGGGCGAGCAGGACTTTAAGAGCTTTTGCAAGGTGGCGTCTGCCGTGGGCAAGCCCACGCACCGTTGCGTGATGCGTGCCGAGTTTGGCCACGAGGTCGCTTTTGGCGAGGATATCCTGACGTTTACCATCGAGGGCAATGCGTTTCTGCATTCGATGGTCCGTACGATCGTTGGCACGCTTGTCGAGATTGGCATGCATCGCCGTAAACCCGAGTGGATGCGCGAGGTCATCGATGCTTGCGATCGTACCGCTGCGGGCCCCACGGCTCCTGCCTGCGGCCTTACGTTTATGGGCGTGGATTACGATCCCGCCGAGCTTGTCGTGCTCGACTAGGGGAGGGCTTGACGCGCCGTTCGTCGGCATCTGTCATCTG
The DNA here is from genome assembly GCA_905208345.1 of uncultured Collinsella sp. GTDB lineage: Bacteria > Actinomycetota > Coriobacteriia > Coriobacteriales > Coriobacteriaceae > Collinsella. The sequence goes on along the minus strand of CAJLOU010000057.1, from coordinate 10,705 downwards.
TGGGCTGCGCGTGTGCAACATCTGTTCTTGGCGTGCAGTGCAACCGGTGTCTCATTGCTTTTATTGCCGGGGTGTACCATGAACGACAGTTTGATTCACTGCTGTCGAGAGGACGGATAACTTGGTTCGACGTGGCTCGCATCCGCGACTTTCGGTGATCCTTGTGGTAGAAGGTTCGCCCAGCTATGCGATGCGTGCGCTCGAGAGTATCCAGAACCAAGACCTCTACGATTTGCAGATTGTCGTTGTCTGCCGCGATGCTGCGCCCGGTGTGCGCCATTCGCTTCAAGTTGCTGCCGACAGGGACATCCATATTGATTTGATTGACGTCGAGGACGCGAAGCGCGGCGCTTGTCTTCGTGCCGGTTTTGCTGCCTCGCGCGGCTCTCAAATCATCGCTATGAACGCCGATGAGTGGTTTGCTCCGCAGTCCCTTTCCAAGATGGTCAATATCGCGTGCGATACTACGGCAGACATAGTGCTCCCCACGGTGTCGCTCGACCGCTATGATGCACATCGAGAGCGCCATTCGCGCGTCTTGGATGCTGCTCATATTTCCATTGATAGCAAATCTTCGATGGTGGCCGGGCTGCCTCAGTTGATTTTAGGCGGCCTAGTCGTTCAGACCTCTGGTGTGATGTACAGCCGCTCGCTGTTTGAGGCATGCCTTTTGTGCGACAAGGTGTTTCGCACAGTTGGGTTTATGGCATGCGCGCTTTCGCAGACACGATGCGTGTCCGGCTGCGGCGATGCTTGTTTCCACACGGCGGCACCTAAACTTACAGATGCCTTTGATCCCACCATGTATGCCAAGGTATCCGATGACACTCGAGCGCTCGACGAGCTTGCGGACTCACTCTCGGAAGCAGACAGCGGTGGTCGGCTCAAGCTGGCAAGCCAAAAGTTCTACTTTGCCGGACTGGTCGCCTGCATCGAGAATTTGTGTCTGAGCCCGCATGGGGTGTCGTCAATCGAGCGTTCCGCCCGCATGCGTGATATGCTCGATGCGCCTCGAACCCGTCAGATGGTCGCCGCGCTCAAGGATAACCATCGGGGGCTCGGTCTGTTGTTTGGGCCGATCGCCAGCGCCAAGCCCGCGCGCTGCGTGATGTGTACGCATCTGGCAGCTTTTCTTAACCGGACGGGCGCAAAAACCGCCTAAACGGCTCATTTCGAAACAAACTTGCATAGAATTGTTTCGAAATGCGTTCTTATACACAAAAGCCTTCAAATAGCGTTAAACTATTCAATCACTGATTGATTGTCTCCGCCATCTTTTGGAGAGAGGGTTTGTATGGCTAAAAAACGCAATGGGCGCCAGGATGCCATTAGAGATATTGTGCGCAATAAGGACGTCCGAACGCAGCGCGTGCTGGTCGATGAGCTCCGCGCTATGGGCTTTGATTGCACGCAGGCGACTGTCTCTCGCGATATTGCCGACATGGGGCTGCGTAAGCTCCCTGAGGGCATCTATGTTCTGGCAGAGGACCTGCACCTGCAGCGTATGGTTTCCGAGCTTGTAACGGGCGTTCTGCGTACCGATAATCTGGTTATGATCAAGGCTCAGCCTGGCACGGCTTCCGGCATCGCCGCCGCCGTTGATGCGGCAGAGTTGCCCGATGTGCTTGGCTCGCTTGCCGGCAACGATACGATTTTGGTTATTGCCCAGACGGCCGAGGACGGCGAGCGTCTTGAGGCGCTGATCAATAAGCTGAGCAATTCTCGCAAGTAGGCGTGCGGGTCGTGCGCTCGGCACTGTGCGCGTGACATGGTGGCTTGTAAGGGGTATCGACGTTGGTCGGTACCCCCCTTTTTTTGTTTGCCGGTATAAAGACCGTCCACCAGGTCACTTTAAATTAAAAGGCCCCCGAGCACTTTATTAAGCTGCTCGGGGGCCTTGTTGCTAATGGCCGGATGAATTTCTAGCCGACCGTATCGTCAGGCGTGGGCGAGGGGTCGGGAGTGGGCGTAGGCGTGGGCGTAGGCGTGCCGCCATCGCCGCCGGTCGAACCACCAGTGGAGCCGCCCGTCGAGCCACCGGTCGTTCCGGTGCCGCCGGTGGTGTCGCCGCCCGTGGTCTCGGTCGTCGTGGTCGTCGTGGTAGTCGTTGTGGTGGTTTCCTCTTCGTCCTCGTTCTCGTCCTTGTCGTCGTTCTCCGTCTTCTTGGTGTTGTTGGTGCCGTAGAACTTCCAGACGCTGTTGTTCTTGTAGGTGGGCGCCGTTCCGGTCGCAAACTCCTCGCGCTCGGTACCGGTCAGAACGGTGTTCATAAACCGCTTAAAGACAGGCAGGTTGGTGCTGTCGCCCAGCAGGTCCGTGCCGTATTTTTGGATGGGGATCTCACCTGCGGAATAGCCGGTCCACAGGGCGCACGCCAGCTGCGGGGTATAGCCGCAGAACCACAGGTTGGTGGTGTTGTCGGTGGTGCCCGTTTTGCCGGCATAGGGCTGGTTGACGCTCAGGGCGCCAGCAGCACCTGTACCGCTGCCCTGCATGACGCCGGACAGAACATCGGTGACCGCGGCGGCCTCGCCCTCGGTAAGCACCTGTGAGGGATTGTCCGTGTGCTGGTACAGCACCGAACCGGTACGAGAGTCAATCTCGGTGATGGCGATCGGCTGACGATAGTAGCCGCCGTTGGCAAACGTCGCGTAGGCGGCGGCCATCTCGAGCGGCGAGATCGAGCCAGTGCCGAGCGTCATGACGGGAACGTCCTCGATGTTGTCCTTGGCGGGATCGATGCCGAGCTTTTTGACGAGCGAGATGATCTTGCTGTTGCCGACGGCTTCCGCCACCTGGATGTAGCCGGTGTTGGAGGAGTATGCCGTCGCCTGCTTAAGCGTGATGTTGCCATAGCTATGTTTGTCGTAGTTTTGGACCTCGGTCGTGGTGCCCTTGGCCTTGAGCGGCGAGTTGCAGTTGAGGGTGACGTTGGGGTTCATGCCGTTTTGGATGGCAGTTGCCAGCGTAAAGGCCTTAAAGGTGGAGCCGACGGGACGCTTGGCCGTGGCATGGTTTACGTGGTTCTCGTCGGCGTTGTAGTCGTAGCCGCCCACCATGCACTTGATGTAGCCGGTCTTGGGATCGACGACGACCATGCCCATGTCCAGGCCGTCGAGCGAGAGCGTGTCGAGCTGCTCGCGAACGGCATTCTCTGCCACCTGCTGCATCGTGGGGTCGATGGTGGTCTTGACGGTCAGGCCGCCCTTAAAGAGCACGTCGGTCGAGAACTCCTGCTCCAGCAGCTGCTTAACATAGGCGACAAAGTAGGGCTGCGAGTATACATCGACGCCGCTGCCCGAGATTTCGGTCACGTTGAGGGTGATGGGCTCGGCCTGTGCGGCATCGTGCTCCTCCTGCGTAATGTGGCCCAGACGCAACATGTTGTCGAGGACCTTGTTGCGACGGGACAGCGCCAGGTCGGGGTTGACCGTGGGGTCGTACTGCGAGGGCGAGTTGGGAAGGCCGATGAGCAGCGCGGCCTCGCTCAGGGTGAGGTCGGCGGCGCTCTTGGACAGGTAGGTCTCGGCTGCGGCCTCGATGCCGTAGGCGCCGTGGCCGTAATAGATGGTGTTGAGGTACATCATGAGGATCTCGTCTTTGGAGTACATGTCCTCCATCTTTACGGCGATGTAGGCCTCGCGCACCTTACGCTCGATGGTCGAGTCGAACTGCTCCTCCTGCAGGATGGTGTTGCGCACCAGCTGCTGGGTGATAGTCGAGGCGCCTTCGTGCCCGCCGCCGAGGGTTGCCACCGCAGCACGCGCGATACCCCACAGGTCGATACCGCCGTGCTCGTAGAAGCGCTCGTCCTCGACGTCAACGGTGCCCTGCAGCACGTAGGGGGAGACCTCGTCCTTGGTGATGGACTTGCGGTTTTGCGTGTAGAAGCTCGCAATCTTGTTGCCGTTGCAGTCGACGATCTCGGTGGGCTCGCTCACCAGATACGCGTTGGCGTCGGTGTAGTCGGGCAGATCGGACAGCCAGCGGTTGACGTTGCCGACCATGCCGATGCCAAACGCTACGCCTGCAATCAGCAGAAAGCCCAAAAACGAGAGCAGGATCATGGGCAGGGCATGCGTCTTTGAACGGCTGCGTCCCTGTCGTTGGCGAGGACCCATATATTGACCTCCAGGTATGTCGCGCCGGACGGCGGATGTGCCGTCGGGGCAGGATGGACATAAGTTATTACACGATAAACCAAACGGGGCGCCCGAGGCCTCGTGTATGCTGGAAGACGGCATTTTTCAGAGTGAATGCATACCTTGGTAAGGAGTTTGCCGATGGCGATTCGGGCGATGGGGCCGAACGGACAATGTATGAACGGGTCGGGGGCCGCTGGGGCGGCGCTGCCCGAACTGCTGGCGCCGGCGGGCGGACTCGACCAGATGCTCGCGGCTGTTGCGGCGGGCGCCGATGCCATCTATGCGGGCCTGGGCGGTTTCAACGCGCGCGTGAGCGCGCATGGCTTTACGGATGACGAGTTTGCGCGCGGCTGCGCCGTGGCGCATGCCCATGGCGTGCGCGTGTACGTGACGCTCAATGTTTTTGTGTTCGACGACGAGTTGGCAGACGCGGTGGCGCTGGGAGCGCACGCGTATGCGTTGGGTGCCGATGCCTTGATCGTGGCGGATGCCGGGCTGGCTTGCGCGTTGCGCGCGGCGATTCCCGGGGTCGAGATTCACCTGTCTACGCAGGCGGGCGTTCATAGCGAAGGCGCCGTGCGGCTTGCCGCCGATGAGCTGGGGGTCGAGCGCGTGACGACGGCACGCGAGCTGACGGTCGACGAGATTGCGGCGCTATGTGCCACGGGTGTGCCCATCGAGGTATTCTGCCACGGTGCGATTTGCATCGGCTATTCGGGGGCGTGCGAGTTCTCTGCCCTTCGACGTGGCCGCTCTGCGATGCGCGGTGATTGCACGCAGCCGTGCCGTCTATCCTATGACTTGGTGGACGAGGCTGGGCAGAGTGTTGCCGCCGTCGAGGGAGATCGCCTGCTGTGTCCGCGCGACTATCTGGGTATTGCGCATCTGCCCGAGCTTGTAGATGCCGGCGTGGCGTCGCTCAAGATCGAGGGGCGCATGAAGAACCCCGATTACGTATTCAACGTGGTGCGGGTGTGGCGCCGGGCACTCGATATGCTGTGCGACGGCGCGTGGGACCCCGATATCGTGGCGGAGCTTGAGCGTGAGCTGGGTAGGTCGTTCAACCGCGGGTTCACCGATGCGTATCTGCGGGGGAGATCGGGTGCCGAGCTCATGAGCTTTGAGCGCGCGATTAACCAGGGCGTCCGCGTGGGCTGCTTGGTGGCTGTGGGCCATGAAGAGGTGGCCGTCGAGCTCGATGCCGCCGTGGCTGCGGGCGATACGCTCGAGATCCGGTTTTATCCGGGCGTCGACGCGCGGCCCGACGTGCCCAAGCGCTGGCCTCAGGTGCCCTGCCCGGTGAATGCCGCGGCGGGGGAGCGCGTTGTCGTTCACTGCAAGCGCAAGGTGGATACGGGCTGCGAGGTCTATCTGATTCGCAGCGCCGGTGTGCTGGAGCAGACGGCGACGGCGTTGGAGCGCATGCGGGTCGAGGCGGACGCGGCTGTACCTATTGAGCGCATCGTTGAGGTTCTGCCGTTTGAAGGCGATGCAGTGGATGGCGATGCATCGAAGGGGGAGCTGATGGAGTCGCCGGGGCAGGGGGTTCCCACCCGCGTGGCTTTTGCCTGGCAGCTGATGGATGCCGACCCGCACGACGAGCTCGATCTGTCCGATGCGACCGTGGTGCTCGACGAGGTCTGCCGCGCTGGCGATGCCGAGCGGACTCGGTCGCTGATGCGGCGTGCCGGGCGCGTGGTCTGTCGCAACTTGGGGCAGGTGGCGATGGCTCGCGAGCTGGGCGTGGCGTTTGACGTGGCAGCGCCGGTGTTCTGCGCGAATCGCACCACGCTTGCTTGGCTGCGCGGGCTTGGCGCACGGCGGGTGCACTTGCCTGCCGAGCTTGTCGCCAACGACGCTGGGCGCGTTGCCGGCCTCGCCGATCGCCCTGGCGTCTTGGGCCCCGTCGATGCCGATCGCCCTGGCGTCTTGGGCCCCGTCGATGCCGACCGCCCTGAGCTTATGGTGTGCGAGCACTGCCTGCTGACCGCCGAGGGTACCTGTGCCACCGATGCAACGGGGCAGGTCCATTGTCGTGACTGCCAACGCCGTCGGCAGATGCGCTACCTAGTCGAGCGCGACGGCACGCGTCTGCCGGTCGCTGTCGATGCATGCGGCAGGACGAGGATTTTCCTATCGTAGGTGCCGCGTCGCGTCAGTTTGTTATCATATGAGAGTTTATGGACTTCCAGCACCGCCGTATCCGGCGAGGGTGCTATAGCAAAAGGAGGATACCCAATGCTGTCTGTTGACGAGCAAATGCGTATCATCACCTCGGGCGCTGCTAAGATCGTCCCCGAGGCCGACCTTCGCAAGAAGCTTGAGAAGGGCGAGCCCCTCAACATCAAGCTCGGCGTCGATCCCACCAGCCCCGACCTGCACCTGGGCCATGCCGTGCCCCTGCGCAAGATGCGCCAGTTCCAGGATCTGGGTCACAACGTCACCCTCATCATCGGCAACGGCACCGCGCTGATCGGCGACCCGTCGGGCAAGAACTCCACCCGCCCGCAGCTTTCGCAGGAGCAGATCGAGGCTAACGCCGAGACCTACGTGAGCCAGGCCATGAAGATCCTGGATCCCGAGAAGACCACCATCGTGCACAACGGCGACTGGATCCTGTCGATGGATCTGGCCGGCCTGCTGCAGGTGTGCTCCAAGTTCACCGTCGCCCGCATCCTCGAGCGCGACGACTTTACCAAGCGCTACCAGTCCCAGACGCCGATTGCCCTGCACGAGTTCCTGTACCCCGTGATGCAGGCCTTCGACTCCGTGCAGATCAAGGCCGACGTGGAGATGGGCGGCACCGACCAGCTCTTCAACCTGCTCGCCGGCCGCGAGCTCATGGAGAAGATGGGCATGGAGCCGCAGATCGCGCTTACCATGCCGCTGCTCGAGGGCACCGATGGCGTGCGCAAGATGTCCAAGTCCTACGGCAACTACATCGGTCTGACCGATGCTCCCAAGGATATGTTCGGCAAGACCATGTCCATTCCCGACGAGATGATCGGCAAGTACTACCGCCTGGCTAGCTCGCTCACCCCGGCCGAGGTCGACAAGATCGACGCTGCCCTGGCTGACGGCTCCGCCGACCCCTATGAGCTCAAGCGCGCTCTGGGCCGCGACCTGTGCGACACCTACCATGGCGCCGGCGCCGGCGACGAGGCTCAGGCCGAGTTCGACCGCGTGTTCAAGGAGGGCCAGCTTGCCGACTTCCCCGAGAAGCACGTTGAGCTGATCGTCAACGACGAGGGCCAGATCTACCTTGCCGGCCTGCTTAAGGACCTGGGTCTTTCGGCGAGCGCCGGTCAGGCCCGTCGCGATATCGACGGCGGCGGTGTCAAGATCAACGGCGAGGCCGTGGCTCCCAAGAGCTACAACATCGACCCCAGCGCCCTCAAGCTGGGCGACACCCTCTCCGTAGGCAAGCGCAAGGGCTTCAAGTTGGTCTAGCAAGTAGGTCAACCTAACATGTGCAATAGGGCCGCAGCCGGAATGATTCCGGCTGCGGCCTTTTTGATTACGATGATCCCTTGGGGACGGAGGGATTATTTGGCGGTGCCGTTAAGCGGAGAGGCGTATTGTTGACCCATCGTTTGGGCATACAATGGCTATTGGTTTGCTGCGGTGAAGGTCTGTCCGCTCCGCAGCTTTTTTCTACGGTTAAAGGAGTATGTATGCCCGTTGAGGTCATGAGGACTGTGATCGAGGCCGCCGAGGGTTGCGTGCCCGTCGACACGCTGTTTACCAATGCGCAGATCGTCGACGTGTATGGCCAGCGTGTGGCGCCCGGTAGCGTTGCCGTCAAGGACGGTGTGATCGTCGGCTTGCTCTACGATGGTCGCGACGATGCTGCTGGCACCTACGAGGCAACTGAGGTCATCGACTGCCAGGGTCGCTATCTCGCTCCCGGTTTTATTGACGGGCATCTGCATATCGAGTCTTCGAACATCCGTCCCGCCGAGTATGCTCGCATGGCCGCGACGCGCGGTACTACCACCGCCATTGCCGACAGCCACGAGATCGCCAACGTTTCCGGCCTGGACGGCCTGCGCTTTATGATCGAGGACGGCCGTCGCGCCCCCATTTCCATCAAGTACATGATGCCCTCGTGCGTGCCCGCGCTGCCCGATGAGCAGGCCGGTGCCGTCATTACCGCCGCCGATATGCAGGCGTTTTTTGCCGAGCATCCGGGCGACGTTTTTGGCCTCGGCGAGATGATGAACCTGCCGGGCGTCTTTATGGCCGATCCCGAGACCTGCGCTCGTATCGACGCTGCTAACCAGACGCCGTCCAAGCAAGTCGACGGCCATGCGCCACTTGTCGCCGGCAAGGACCTCAACGCCTATGCCGCGGCGGGCATTATCGCCGACCACGAGTCGACGATCCCCGAGGAGGCGCTCGATAAGCTGTCCCGCGGCATGTATGTGATGCTGCGCGAGGGTACGTGTAGCCACGACCTTGCCAACTTGTCGCCGATGCTGTTGGAGAACCCCGCCCGCGCCCGCCGCTGCTGTTTTGCGACCGACGACCGCGCTCCCTCCGATGCGCTTTCGACCGGCATGATCGACAATGCCTGCCGCGTGGCTATCGAGGCCGGTATTGACCCCGTGGTTGCTATCTCTATGGCGTCCCTGTCCACGGCCGAGGCGTTTGGCCTGGATCACGGCTGCCGTGACCCGCACGAGCTACGTGGCGCCATCGCGCCGGGCAAGCGTGCCGACCTGCTGGTGCTCGACGACCTGACCTTTGCCAAGGCTCCGCATCGTGTCTATGCCGCCGGTGCTCTGGTGGCGCAGGACGGCACCTTTGTGGGCGAGGTTGCGCCCGAGACTGCCGAGGTTGCAGCCCTTGCCGATGAGCTGCGCGCCTCCGTTAAACTGCCCGAGCTTTCGCTCGACGTGTTCGACTATGCCTTTAAGCCGGGCGAGGCCGTGATTGACGTGGTGCCGGGCAAGGCGATTACCGGCATGGCCCGTCCCGAGACGGCCGAGGGCCTGCGCCGCATCATGCTGATCGAGCGTCATGGTCGCGGCGTGTCTCTGCAGGCTGAGGGTGCGGACGGTGACGGCCCCGCTGGTCTGGGCCTGGTCGGCAAGCATATCGGTCGCGGCTGGGTGCGTGGCTTTACCATCACGGGCGGCGCCATCGCCTCCACGATCGGCCACGATTCGCACAACGTGTGTGTGGTGGGCGATAACGCGGCAGATATGATGGCGGCTGTCGAGGCCGTGGGCCAGGGCGGCCACGTGCTGGTGCGCAACGGCGAGGTCGTGGCGCGCATTCCGCTGGCGCTTGGTGGTCTGATGAGCGAGGGTACGGCCGAGGATGTCGCCGCGCAGCACGACGACTTTATGGTCAAGGCGCGCGCCATGGGCATCGAGCCGCCGCTCGACCCCATCATGGGCATCATCTTCCTGCCCCTGCCGGTGATCCCGACGCTCCGCATCCGTCCCGAGGGCATGTTCGACGTCACCACCTTCACCTACGCCGACTAGTCATTGGGGACGTTCTTAAACGACTAGTCATTGGGGACACTCTTTGACGTGTCGCCTGACGCTGCGACCGTGGGACCTCTGGCGCGCGTGTGCTATTTGCTAGGTCCATGTAACGTTTGCGCCCGCGGAGTCTTACCTGAGCTCCCTTTGGGTACGTTGGAATTGGATACACGTTCGATTCCAACAAGCCCGAAGGGAGCTTTTCTATGTTTAAACTGATTGCATCCGATATGGACGGCACGTTGCTTGACGAAAACAGCCAGGTGCCTCCCGAGACCTACGAACTGATTTTGGCGCTACGCGAGCATGGCGTGTATTTTGCCGCATCGTCAGGTCGCCGCTACGATCGCCTGTGTGAGTTCTTTGCGCCCGTTCGCGACAAGATGGACTTTGTCGCAGCTAACGGTGCCCAGGTCTACGCCGACGGCAAAATGGTAGACCGCGAGGTATATTCGCACCTGGCGATTCGAAAGCTCGCCCAGGCCGTCGCGACGTTTCCCAATCTGCATCTTGCACTCTTTGACCGAACCAAGTCCTTTTTGCTCGATGACGAGTGCAAGTTCGTGTGTGAGGTCGATAAGGACCTTCCCAATGCCGAGCGTATTTGGGAGCTGCCCGATCCCAGCGTAAATATCATCAAGGCGAGCATCTTTTGCGACGACGGTGCCGTTATGGACAGCGCCTACGTGCTACAGCGCGAGCTCGGTCAGCTCTTTACCTTTGCGCCTTCGGGCAACGCGTGGATCGACGCCATGCAGCCCGGCGTGTCGAAGGCCTCGGGCATCGCGCAGCTTGCGGAGCATTACGGCATTGGGCGCGACGAGGTCATGGCGTTTGGCGACTCGATGAACGACTATGAGATCATTCGCTTTGTCGGCACGGGCTGCGCGATGGAAAACGCGCGCCCCGCGCTCAAGGCCGTTGCCGATCGCGTGGTGGGTCGTAACCGCGACCACGCCGTCCAACAGGAGCTCCGTCGCGTGCTGGAGAGCCTCGCCTAATCCGGCAGTTGGGGACGTTCCTTTTAATATGAGCAGGACATTGTCAAGAGGCAAAATCGGGCCT
>CAJLOU010000056.1 GCA_905208345.1 uncultured Collinsella sp. | reverse complement strand
AATGTTTTTATGTCCTGCTCATATCGTCTCTGCCGGCAGTTGGGGACACTCCTTGGCGCACCAGAGCCGGTCGCCCAGGGATGGAGGGGCCATTTTGGCCCTTGGCAGTCACCCAAGGTAAACCTTTACCGCCCGCCTATATTTGCCGAAATTACACTTGACGGCGGGGTACAATAAACCCGCATGCGGATTTCCGTTGCGGGCGCTTCCCATCGCCGGGGCGTGCCCGGGAGCATCCGGCATGCGGCCTTTGCGGCGCTCGGTCATGTGCAAGACGGGTAGCTGGGCTTGTGGAGCGCGTGCAGCCCTCCTCGCCTCGGCATGCCTTCTCTCCACGCCACGTACCTGCTGCTGAGCCTGCCTGCCAGATGATTGGAAGCAACAGCGTAAATCCCATCACGCCAACATCCCGGCGATCGCCGGGGCCTGTATACCTATATGAGAGGAGAGGGGTATATGGCGCGTAAGTTTAAGTCTATGGACGGCAACGAGGCGGCCGCATATGTTTCGTATGCGTACACCGAGGTAGCGGGAATCTATCCCATTACGCCGTCCAGCCCGATGGCCGACCATGTCGACCAGTGGGCGGCCCAGGGTCGCAAGAACATCTTCGGCACCCCGGTCAAGGTCGTCGAGATGGAGTCCGAGGCAGGTGCAGCCGGTACCGTTCACGGTTCGCTGGGCGCCGGTGCTCTGACCACCACCTACACGGCTTCTCAGGGTCTGCTCCTGATGATCCCGAACATGTACAAGATCGCAGGCGAGCAGCTCCCGGGCGTTTTCCACGTCTCCGCGCGTTGCGTCGCTTCCCACGCCCTGAACATTTTTGGCGATCACTCCGACGTCATGGCCTGTCGTCAGACCGGCTTCGCCATGCTCGCCGAGGGCAACGTCCAGGAGGTCATGGACCTCTCGCCGGTGGCTCACCTTGCCGCCATCGAGGGTAAGACCCCGTTCCTTAACTTCTTCGACGGCTTCCGCACCAGCCACGAGATCCAGAAGGTCGCCATGTGGGACTACAAGGATCTGGCCGAGATGTGCGACATGGACGCCGTCCAGGCTTTCCGCGACCACGCGCTCAACCCTGAGCACCCGCACACCCGCGGTAGCCACGAGAACGGCGATATCTTCTTCCAGAACCGTGAGGCCTGCAACAAGGTCTACGACGAGCTTCCCGCCGTCGTCGAGGGCTACATGAAGAAGATCAACGAGAAGCTCGGCACCGATTACGGCCTGTTCAACTACTACGGCGCTCCCGATGCCGACCGCGTCGTCGTGTGCATGGGCTCCTTCTGCGACGTGCTCGAGGAAGTCATCGACTACCTCAACGCTCACGGCGAGAAGGTCGGCCTGGTCAAGGTTCGTCTGTTCCGTCCGTTCTCCATCAAGCACTTCGTCGACGTTCTCCCCGAGACCGTCCAGAAGATTGCCGTCATGGACCGTACCAAGGAGCCGGGTTCCATCGGCGAGCCGCTCTACCAGGACGTCGTCTCCGCTCTCTACGAGGCCGGCAAGACGGGCATCAAGGTCGTCGGCGGCCGTTATGGCCTGGGCAGCAAGGACACGCCTCCCGCGTCCGCGTTCGCTGTCTTCGAGGAGCTCAAGAAGGACGAGCCCAAGCGCGAGTTCACCATCGGCATTGTCGATGACGTGACCAACCTGAGCCTGCCCGAGGCCGAGGATGCGCCCAACACCGCAGCCCCCGGCACCATCGAGTGCAAGTTCTGGGGTCTGGGTGGCGACGGTACCGTCGGCGCCAACAAGAACTCGATTAAGATCATCGGCGACCACACCGACAAGTACGTCCAGGCCTACTTCCAGTACGACTCCAAGAAGACCGGCGGCGTCACCGTTTCGCACCTGCGCTTTGGTGATTCCCCGATCCGTTCGCCGTACTACGTGACCAAGGCCGACTTTGTCGCTTGCCATAACCCCAGCTACATCGTTAAGGGCTTCAAGATGGTCCGCGACGTCAAGCCGGGCGGCACCTTCCTGGTCAACTGCCAGTGGAGCGACGAGGAGTTCGCCGAGCACATGCCCGCCGTGGCCAAGCGCTACATCGCGAACAACAACGTCAACGTCTACCTGATCGACGCTATCGACCTGGCGGCCAAGGTCGGCATGGGCAAGCGCACCAACACGGTGCTCCAGTCTGCCTTCTTCGCGCTGGCCAAGGTTCTGCCCGCCGAGGACGCCCTGCAGTACATGAAGGACGCGGCTACCAAGTCTTACATGAAGAAGGGCCAGGCTATCGTCGACGCCAACCACAAGGCCATCGATGCCGGCGCTACCGCTTTCCGTAAGTTCGAGGTTCCGGCCGACTGGGCTACCGCCGAGGACGCCGCTCCCGTCGAGCTCTCCGAGGAGACCAAGTCCGCCATCGCCCAGCAGGTCAAGAACCTGCTCGAGCCCATCGATCGCATGGACGGCGACAGCCTGCCCGTTTCCGCCTTCGTCGGTTGCGCCGACGGCCAGTTTGAGCTGGGCGCCTCCGCATACGAGAAGCGCGGCGTCGCCGTGGTCGTTCCTCACTGGGACGAGACCAAGTGCATCCAGTGCAACCAGTGCGCCTATGTGTGCCCGCATGCCACCATCCGTCCGTTCGCGATGACCGAGGACGAGGCTGCCGCCGCGCCCGAGGCTACCCGCACGCTCGACGCCATGGGCCCCAAGGCCAAGGGCATGAAGTTCACCATGGCCGTGTCCCCGCTCGACTGCATGGGCTGCACCAACTGCGTCAAGGTTTGCCCCAAGGGCGCCCTCGAGATGGTTCCCACCGAGCAGGAGATGGACCAGCAGCCCGTTTGGGACTACATGGTCGAGAACGTCTCCGAGAAGAAGGAGCTCATCGCGGCCAACGTCAAGGGCAGCCAGTTTAAGCAGCCCTACCTGGAGTTCTCGGGCTCCTGCGCCGGCTGTGCCGAGACCGCCTATGCACGTCTGGTGACCCAGGTCGCCGGCGACCGCATGTTCATTTCCAACGCCACCGGCTGCTCCTCCATTTGGGGCAACCCCGCTGCCACCGCTCCTTACTGCAAGGACAAGGACGGTCACGGCCCGGCGTGGAACAACTCCCTGTTCGAGGACAATGCCGAGCACGGTCTGGGCATGGCCGTCGGTTACGAGGCCGTCCAGAAGAAGCTGATCGCCGCTACCCAGGACATCATCGCTGCCGATGGTCCGTCCGACGAGCTCAAGGCCGCCGGCCAGGCTTGGATCGACTCTGTCAACGACGCCGAGGCCTCCAAGACCGCTGCTGCTGCCTACGTCGCCGAGCTCGAGAAGTGCGGCTGCGACGCTTCCAAGGCGATCCTCGCCGACAAGGCTTACCTCACCAAGAAGTCCTTCTGGATCTTCGGCGGCGACGGCTGGGCCTACGACATCGGCTTCGGTGGCCTGGACCACGTCCTGGCTTCCGGCCACAACGTCAACGTCTTCGTCTTCGACACCGAGGTCTACTCCAACACCGGCGGTCAGGCCTCCAAGGCCTCGAACCTGGGCCAGGTCGCTCAGTTCGCCGCTGCCGGTAAGGTGACCAAGAAGAAGTCCCTGGCCGAGATCGCCATGAGCTACGGCTACGTCTACGTGGCGCAGGTCGCCATGGGCGCCAACCCGGCTCAGACCCTCAAGGCCATCCACGAGGCCGAGGCCTACGACGGCCCGTCCCTCATCATCGGCTACAGCCCCTGCGAGATGCACTCCATCAAGAAGGGTGGCATGCAGAACTGCCAGGCCGAGATGAAGAAGGCTGTCGAGTGCGGTTACTGGAACCTCTTCCGCTTCAACCCCGAGGCTGCTGCCGGCAAGAAGTTCTCGCTCGATTCCAAGGAGCCCGCGGGCGGTTATCAGGAGTTCCTGATGAACGAGGCCCGTTACGCTTCGCTGACGCGTTCCTTCCCCGAGCGCGCCGAGGAGCTCTTCAAGGAGAATGAGCAGGCTGCTATGGACCGCTATCAGCACCTGCTGAAGCTCAAGACGGTGTACAACGAGGCCTAGGTCTCTCACCGCAGGATCTGAGGGCTGACCTTCGCGGATGTCCTCGGACATGAAAGAACCCCCGCTGCGCACTACGTGCGGCGGGGGTTCTTTCGTCCTGCGGAGCGTCCGCAAAGGTCAGCCCTCAGATCCTGCTACGACTACGTCCTTGGATTGTGTGGGCGGATGAAGGACGTAGTTGGTCGGGTATTCCGTCCCCTTCGCTGTTTCGCGGCTTTGCCGCGAAACCTCGCGCCACTTTGGGGATGGATGGGGGACTTGGCCGTTGCCGCTTTTTCGGAGCTCTTCTTTATTCCTTTTGTTGGATGAAAAGCCCCTTGTTTTTGCAGGGGTGCATACTCGACTTATATGTGCATAGAATCTCGTATAGTGCGAGTAAGATATTGCGCTGTCTGTTTTGTGTTTAGCAAAGATATAGTTTGCATAATCTGGTCTAATCCCTGCTCTATTAAAATAAAGTTGCACGTAAATGGCGTAGATATGCTTGAGCTGGGGTTCTGTACGCTGAGCGGATAAAAACGACCGTTCACCGTTCCGCTATTTTCAAAATGAATAAAATGAGCGATAAAGAGAATATAAACCTTAATAAACTCGCGTATCGCACGGACGCGGGTTATTAATGGGTTGTAGGCCTTTTACAGAAAGGATTCCAGCAATGTCTAAGCCTCTTGGCAAGCCCGATCGTATTGTCGTCGCCCTTGGCGGCAACGCCCTCGGCAACAACCCCGTCGAGCAGATCGAGGCCGTGAGCAACACCGCCCATGCCCTCCTCGGCCTCATCGAGCAGGGCAACGAGATCATCATCACCCACGGCAACGGCCCGCAGGTCGGCATGATCCAGAACGCCTTCGCCGCTGCCCACGATGCCATCGGTACCCCCGAGATGCCGCTGCCCGAGTGCGGCGCCATGTCCCAGGGCTACATTGGTTATCACCTGCAGCAGGGCATCGGCCGCGAGATGCACAAGCGCTATAAGCGTTGGCACGCCGCCACCGTCGTCACCCAGATCGAGTGCGACCCGGATGATCCCGCGTTCAAGAACCCGACCAAGCCGATCGGCCCCTTCTACACCGAGGAGCAGGCCAAGGAGTTCATGGCCGAGGATCCCTCCAAGGTCTTCGTCGAGGATTCCGGCCGCGGCTGGCGTCGCGTCGTCGCTTCCCCCGATCCCAAGAAGATCGTCGAGGCCGACTCCATCCTCAACCTGCTCGACAACGAGTTCATCGTCATCGCCTGCGGTGGCGGCGGCATCCCCGTCGTCCGCGACTACGAGAACAAGGGCTGCTACAAGGGCGTTCCCGCCGTCATCGACAAGGACCTGGGCGGCGAGCTGCTGGCCGAGGACTGCGACGCCGACGTTCTGTTCCTACTGACCGCCGTTGAGCATGTCGCCATCAACTTTGGCAAGCCCAACCAGGAGGAGCTCGAGGACCTCACCGCCGACGAGGCCGAGCGCCTGGCCGACGAGGGTCAGTTCGGCAAGGGTTCCATGGAGCCCAAGGTCCGCGCTGCCATCAAGTTCGCCCGTTCCCGCAAGGGCCGCACCTGCATCATCGGTGCTCTGGACAAGGCCGCCGAGACCATGGCCGGTCTCTCCGGTACCCGCATCCACGAGTAGTCTCTACTCTGTTGCCTCTCTCGTGGGCGCCAGGCAAAGCGCCCACAAACTAGCCTCTCTTCATGAGCCCCGCAGTCCGCTCCGACTGCGGGGCTTTTGCTATTCACCTAGTCATTGGGGACAAACCCGGCACTTGGGGACGGTCCTTTCCTGCCGGCAGCTTGGGACAGTCCTTAATAGTCATTGGGGACGTTCTTAAACGACTAGCCAAACAAGAACGTCCCCAACGACTACTCATTTAAGTCTGTCCCCAATGACTGCCCAATGGCTGGGAAGGCGCATCCCACACCGACGCATTGCCTTCGGGCCCTCTCCCCAGGCTCTCCATAGCTCAGCTGGACTCCCCGCAACCTGTTCCGAGTTGGCGGAACGAGCGCGACGTGGAGTGTCATTCTTTACCGCGTTAGACTAGACGCAGGGAAAGGAGGAGGACATGGATGCTCGCGTCAAGCAGCTTGTAAATATGATCGAGGACGCTCAGCCTGTCGCTGTCGCGGTACTTGCCAAGCGTCTCGAGGTAAGCGAGCGCGCCGTGAGAAACTATATCCATCGCGCAAACGACAACCTTGCAGGGGTTGCACGCATCGTTGGCAGCAAGGGGCAGTATCGTATCGATGTTGCACGTGCAGATGAGCTTGCTCGCTTGCTAGACGGTGCGGCTCTGGCCCATCCGGGCATTCCTGATACGCGCGACGGCCGTGTGTCCTTCCTTCTTAACGACCTCCTCATGCGGTCCCAGTGGGTGACGATTGAGGAGTATGCGGATTTACTCTACGTTTCGGCGCGAACTCTGTCCAATGACATGCGTCTGGTAGAGCAGAAACTCGCCCAATTTGACTTAACGCTCGAAAAGCGCCCACGCTACGGAATCCGCGTTGCGGGCGGGGAGTCGCAGCGGCGCCTGTGCCTGGCCTCGCTGGTGAGGCCCGTGTTGCCCGACACCGACGATGCAAAGCTCGCCGAGCGCCTGCGGGCCATCGCCGCATGTGTGGACGATGCTCTGACGGCCTCGCCCGTCACGGTGAGCTCGCTGGCATCCCGCAATCTCATCATGCATCTTTACATTGCTCTTGGCCGCATCGAGCAGGGCTGCTATGTCCCAGCTGCAGAATCGGACGTTCAAAAACTGGAGGGAACGCGCGAATACGCCGCGGCTTTCCAGATTGCCGCAAACATCAAGGATGCCCTGGGCGTGAGCATGCCCCGAGAAGAGGTTGCCTTTATCGCAATCCATTTGCTCGGCAGGGGCACGGGCGTGCCCGAGAAGGGCTCTGCCGTTATCTCGGACGAGATGTGGGAGATTGCTTCCGAGATGGTACGTGCGGTCAACGATGAGTTTAGGTTTGACTTTAGCGGCGATCTTGAACTTCGCATGAACCTTGCTCGGCATATCGGCCCTCTGGGCTATCGCCTTGAATATCACATGCATATGGATAACCCCATGCTGCCCGATATCAAGACGAGGTTTCCGTTGGCCTATTCGATGGCAGCTGGCACCTCGCAGGTACTCGAGCGCCATTTTGGCAGCCAGCCCTCTGATGAAGAGCTCGGCTACATCGCCATGGCATTTGCCCTGGCCCTCGAGCAGCAAGCCGACCAGCCGCGTCGCAAGCGCATCCTGATCGTGTGCGCCTCGGGAGCGGGAAGCGCCCGTATGCTCGAGCACCAGTACCGCAAGCAGTTTGGCATGTATATCGATTCGATTGAGACATGCGATGTCGCCCGCGTGGGAACGTTCGATTTTTCGCACATCGACTACGTGTTCACAACGGTGCCGCTCAACGTCAAGTTGCCCGTGCCCGTCCGCGAGGCCGATTTCTTCTTGGAGACGAGCGATGTCAACGCTATCCGCAAGGTGCTGAGCGACGACACTGCGCAATCGGACTCCGTAAGCTCTTTCTTTAGCCGTGCCCTGTTCTTCAACCGCGTTGAGGCGTCGTCGAAGCAGGCCGTTCTCCGATATCTCTCCGAGCGCGCCGTCGAGAGCGGCCGTGTCGATGCCCAGTTTGCCCAAGAGGTCGCCGAGCGCGAGAGCGCGAGTGCCACCTCGTTTGGCAATGGGGTAGCCATGCCCCATGGGATGCATCCCTTGAGCGCCGAGGCCTTTGTTACCGTGGGCCTGCTCGAACACCCCATTCTTTGGGACGAATACGGCCATGAGGTCGATATCGTCTTTATGGTGTCGTTTGCCCGGTCGGGCGGCGATGAGGCGCGGATCTTGAGCTCACTGCTCGCCGAGATCTTTATGGACCGCCAGGGGGTCGAGCGCCTACGCGAGCGCCGGTCCTGGCATGAGCTGATGGCGCTTGTGCAAGCGCATACGGCTTAAGACTTCTTTTGTCGATAACCCTGTCTGTCTACCTGCAATAAACCTCGAGGATTGCGGGCGGGAGATAGGCGTTTCGAATATTCAAGTACAAACCAAACATCACGGGAGAGGAGACCGTTATGGACGATCAGGGAACCGAGATGGTTTCGTTTCAGCTGGTCGCTGCAGCGGGAGAGGCACGCAGCCTTGCCTTCGAAGCCCTTGAAAAGGCAAAAGCGGGGGATTTTGACGCCGCCGCCAAACTCATGAAGCAGTCAAAGGATGCGGGAATCAAGGCTCACCACATCCAAACGCAGCTGCTTTCGACTGAGGCAGCGGGCGAGCATCTGTCGGTGGATGTGTTGCTGGTCCATGCTCAGGACCACCTCATGTGCTCCATGCTTGCTCAGGAGCTCGTGCAGGAGCTGATCTGCCTGTATGAGTGCACTGCAACCAAGAACGCCTAGCGGCGTGCGGTGACTATCCAACCAATCAATGCGAAGGGAATCCCTTATGAAGATCCTTCTTGTTTGCGCAGCTGGTCTGTCTACAAGCATTCTGATGAAGAAACTCGAGAAATATGCGGAGCAAAACGGCATCGAGCTCGATATCGATGCGGTGGGTATCGGCGAGTATCAGGAGACGTGCGCCAATTATGACGTGCTGCTCTTGGGGCCGCAGGTGTCCTACCAGCTCAACACCGTCAAGCAGGGGAGCGGTAAGCCGACCGCGGTCATCCCCGCACAGGACTACGGCATGGGCAACGCCGCCAACGTGCTGACACTCGCCCAGTCGCTGTTGGGTTAGGAGGCGACCATGGAGAAGTTCATGACCCTGCTTCAGGAAAAACTGACCCCTATCGCCAATTTCTGCGGTACCGAGCGCCACTTTGCCTCCATGCAAAAGGGCTTTATGAGCGCGATCAGCTTCATCTTGGTATCTGCCGTCTTTATGATCCTCGCCAACCCGCCGGTCACGGCCGACCTGGTGGCGCAGGGCGGGTTCTGGTCCGTCTTTGGCCCTTGGCTCGATTTTGCGACGGCCAATAAGCTCACGCTGCTCATCCCCTTCAATATGACGATGGGCATACTGTCGGTGATCGTGACGTTCGCAATCGCCTATAACCTGGCGGGCACCTACAAGATGCCCAAGCTTAACGCCGGCATGACCTCGCTGGTGATGTTCCTGATCGCCGCGGCGCCGTCGTCCTACTACCAGCTTGCTGACGAGTCCGTGCTCCAGGCGGTCCCCTGCACCTATCTGGGTGCGCAGGGCCTGTTTACCGCCATCATCGTTGCCTTGGTCTCCGTCGAGGTCACGCGCTTCTGCCAGACCAAGGGCATCACCATCAAGATGCCCGATGGCGTGCCGCCGTTTTTGTCCGAAACCTTTGGCGCCATCGTACCTATGCTCGCCAACATCCTCATCTTCTTTGGCGGCAACCTGCTGATCCAGATGATCGATCCCGCGCTGTCCATCCCCTCGGTTATCGAGAAGCTGCTCGCTGCCCCGCTTTCCGTCGCAGTTGACTCTGTGCCCGGCGCACTGCTTATCTGCTTCATGACGCTGCTGTTTTGGTGCTTTGGCGTCCACGGCAACATGATCGTAATGCCCATCACCGCCCCGGTCTCGCTTGCCGCCTTTGCCGCCAACGCCTCGCTCTATGCTGCCGGGCAGCCGCTTGAGTTCCACCCGGTGCTCATGTCGTTGGCCATCAACCTCATCGGCGGCACGGGTAATACGTTCTCTTTTGTGGCGCTCTGCGCGTTTAGGGCAAAGTCGCAGCAGCTCAAGGCATTTGGCAGGGCATCGATCGTGCCGAGCTTCTTCCGTATCTCCGAGCCCGCGATCTTCGGCGCGCCCATCATCTTCAACCCGATCCTCATGATTCCGTTTGTGCTAGGCGGCATGATCTCGGCCCTGCTGTATTGGGGTGCGGTCTCACTGGGTCTTGTCTCTAACTTCTACATCTTGGTGAGCGGCACGTTCCCCATCTTCGTTCAGGGCTTTGTCCAGTGCCTCGACCCGCGCATCTGGGTGTTTACGATCGTTTTGATCGTGGTCATGGCTGTGGTCTGGTACCCGTTCTTTAAGGTGTACGATAACCAGCTCCTGGCTCAGGAGCAGGAGAACGCCGCGGCAGCTTCTGCCGAGGATGCTGAGTAGCATGAGTTACTTTGACAGAACGTCTGCCGCCGGTATGCCCGAGGGCTTTTTGTGGGGTGGTGCCCTCGCCGCCAACCAGGCCGAAGGGGGCTGGAACGAGGGCGGCCGCGGCATGTCGCACTCCGACCTGATCCCACAGGGTTCCGACCGCTGGGATGTAATGTTTGGCAGGCAAAAGCCCGTGGACGATCCGGACAGGCTGTATCCATGCCGCTGGGGCAACGACTTCTTCCATCATTGGCACGAGGATGTCGAGCTCTTTGCCGAGATGGGCTTTAAGTGCCTGCGTCTTTCAATTTGCTGGAGCCGTATTTTTCCCACAGGGATGGAGGCCGAGCCCAACGGCGAGGGCTTGGAGTTTTACCGTCAGGTATTCGAGGCGCTGCGCGAGCATGGAATCGAGCCGCTTGTGACGCTGTCGCACTACGACTATCCGTTGGCTCTGGTCGAGCGCTATGGTGGCTGGCAAAGCCGAGAGATGATCGAGCGGTATGCGCACTACGTCGAGACCGTCGGACGCGCGTACCAGGGCCTCGTGCGTTATTGGCTTACGTTCAACGAGATCAACAGCGTGGCGCTGTCCTATCTCAACGCGGGTGTCACGCTCGAGGATGAGCGTGACCGTGCAGCCGTGACTGCGGCGTTCTCGCACCATATGTTTATGGCGAGCGCTCGCGCTGTCGAGATTCTGCACAAGATCGATCCCGCAAACAAGGTGGGTTGCATGGTCGCTGCCGGTGCGACCTATCCGTACCGTTGTGCGCCCGAGGACGTATGGCTTGCGTATGAGGAGGACCGCGGCCGCTACTTCTACACAGACGTGATGGCTGCGGGCGCCTATCCTGCTTGGAAGCTGCGTGCACTCGAGAAAGAGGGTGTTCACGTGCCCTTTGAGCCGGGCGATACGGAGTATCTGGCAGAGCATACGGTCGACTTCATCTCGTTCTCGTACTATTGCTCGCGCTTGGTGTGCGCCGATGATCAGGTGATCGCCGAGAAGGCGGAGGGCAACGTGTTCCCGACGTTGCGCAATCCGTACCTCAAGGATAAAGAGACTGCCTGGAAGTGGCAGATCGATGCGCTGGGTTTGCGCGTGACGCTTGCCGGCTACCACGATCGTTACCATCTTCCGCTCTTTATCGCCGAGAACGGTGTGGGCGGACTCGATGCGCTGGAAGACGGCAAAGTCCACGATGCGTATCATATTGATTACCTGCGAAGGCATATTCTTGCGCTGCGCGATGCAATTGT
Organism: uncultured Collinsella sp.; assembly: GCA_905208345.1. Lineage (GTDB taxonomy): Bacteria > Actinomycetota > Coriobacteriia > Coriobacteriales > Coriobacteriaceae > Collinsella. The sequence continues at coordinate 859 of CAJLOU010000056.1, read as the reverse complement.
CGAGGACGGTGTTGACCTGATGGGATACACGCCGTGGGGCTGTATCGATTTGGTGTCGGCCTCGACGGGGCAGATGAAGAAGCGCTATGGCTTTGTTTATGTTGATGCCGATGATATGGGCAAAGGCACGTTCGATCGCTACCGAAAGGACAGCTTCTGCTGGTACCAAAAGGTCATTGCATCAAATGGCGAGGACTTGAGTTAACTCTTGCAGGTCTGTTGCCCCCGCGGTCCGCTTCGGCCGCGGGGGCTTTTGTTATTGAGGCGGCTGTTCATGAGGAGCATTGCAGGCTGCGGAAACCCGGCACTTGGGGACGTTCCTTTCCTGCCGGCAGCTTGGGACAGTCCTTAAAGGCCGCATCGATCAACTGCGGAAAGCACATCCCAGAATGAGCGTCCAACATGGGGTGCGGTTTCCCTTGAGGCCCTCAATCGGAAAATGCATCCCGGATTATTGTCGAAAAGCGGTCCCTAGTTTCCCAAACGGGCCGCTAACGGAAAGCGCACCCCGCTATTGGGCCCCAAAGCAGGATGCGCTTTCCGTGCTGGCAGTTCCAAGCAGTTCGGGATGGCCCTTTTCGTCTGCTCTCGGCCGGCGTCCGTAAGACTGTCCCCGACGACCACTCATTTAAGTCTGTCCCCAATGAGTCCCCAATGACTAGTAGTAGGCCCACATGGCTTCGACTTCGTTAAGGACCTCTACGGCGCCCCAGCGGCGGGCGCTGCGGCTGGCCGAGTTGGGATCGAAGACTCCAATCTGGTCGGCGTCGTCAATACCGTAAAGCACAATGTAGTGTCCAACGCTGGTAAAGGTGCCCGGCCGAACGGCGGCGATGACGGGCGCTCCCGAACGCAGCGC